>DJYI01000115.1:26731-36669 GCA_002448475.1 Verrucomicrobia bacterium UBA6982 | reverse complement strand
GAGATTGATGGTTTTATGGATGCACATGGTTCCCAGTTTCAATGCACCTTTTGGGTGAAAGCCTCGCATGCGATTTCAAAGGTTTCAAAAGCCATTTTCCAATGTTCTCCGTGCCTCTGTGTGACACTTCAACTGCGACATTTAGGATGAAAAACATTGCGCGACCGCCAGTTCGTCCAGCCGCCGTCCAGCGGAAGGTCACCACGCCTTCTCCAATGGCTCCGGTTGCGGCCAGCCAAGTGGACTTTCCGTCGGAAATGGCTGGACTGCTGACAGCATCGTCGTCGGAGAATCCGGCCTCCGTCGTCCTGAACCAGGCGGAGTCCCCAGCGGTGGAGAAGTCGAGCGTTCCGTTTTCCACGGCGTCCTGGAATTCATCGGAATAAGACGGCGGATTGTCGGGCCCCACGCCCACGACCAGATCGTTGCCCCAGCTATTTCAGACGGTTCCGCTATCATAGGAAATGGATTCGCCTCGAACCATTGTGGAGACGGAACAAGGAACATGAACGTCGATTTCTACCGAAGTTCCGTCCCCACGTTCGGCGCGAAGCGTCCAAGTTCTGTCTCCTTCAACGAAGAGGGCGTACACACCATGGTCGTCGGAAGAGACCGAGACAGACTCCTCCCCGCAGACTGCGGTCACAACTGCCCCGACAAGGGGATTCCCGGCCGCGTCAAGGACTCGTCCGGAAATAATTTCCCCGTCAAAATCTGGAAAGAGGTTGTAGATGACTTCGTCGAGAATGGTACTGCTGTAATCCATCGAGTCCGCAGACGCGACAGTCTCCGCCAAGTCCAGGCGCATGGCCATGTTCGCAACGAGGATTTCCATCAACGGGTTGTCGGACGATTCGTCCACGTCGCCACCATCGAGAATTGCAATCACCGGAGCGATTCGCGTGTCCGCCGAAAGCACAAGCGATCCCGCCTCGTCGAATGTCACCACGTGGAAAAGGGGATTGCCGGATTCGTCCCGAACGGCGCGCTGCAGCGGCAAGGCCTCGGACACAAGCCACGTGCCAACTGGCCTGGGATTGCGGTACAACCAAGTCAACGCAGCCGTACTGGCCTCCTTGTCGAACACCGGACGGGCCAAGGCAGAGGCGAACAACATAAATGCCCACAGGAACGAAACCTTATGAAATGTGGAATACATGGCGGTGCAGCGAAACATATCAGAATTTCCCCGAACTTTCATTGTCAGCAAATCGCAATCGTTCGCAATTGTTCACAAACAGCCGATTGCACCACGCGGGGGAGAGGTGTAGTATTCGGCCTGCAATCCGCAAAAACCGCCGTGTCCCCTTTCATCGCCAGCCTTTCCCCGCACCTCTTCTGGGACGTCGACCGCGAACAGGTCGATCCCGTGAAGCACCGCGCCTACATTGTCCAACGCGTGACCGAACGCGGGTCCTTGGACGACTGGCGCCGTCTTCGCGGGCACTACGGGCTGGACACCGTTGTCAAGGCGGCGCAGGGACTCCGCTCACTTGAGCCGACCGCGCTCGCATTCCTTGCAACCGTCGGCAACGTCCCTGAGGAATCCTTTCGATGCTACGCCTGGAAACAGTCTCTTCAGGGACTCTGGCCCTGACGCGCCGACTCCTCGCACTTCCGGCGCTATCGCAAACGAGACTCGTCGGCGGCACGGCGCTCGCACTGCAGCTCGGCCATCGAATTTCCGTGGGCCTAGACCTGTTCGGCCCCTGGGACGAACGCATCGACCTCGGCGAGGAACTCTCCACATGCGGCGTCGTTGAGGACGCTGGCGGCTCGGGAAAGATGCGCTTCTTCGTCGTGGACGGCGTGAAGGTCGATTGCGTCTCCTACCCGCACCCGTGGCTCGATCCCCCGACGTGCGAGGACGGGCTGCGTTTGGCGTCCGTGCGCGACATCGCGGCGATGAAGCTTTCGGCAGTGACGAGCCGCGGATCGCGCAAGGACTTCGTGGACCTCGCGTTCCTGCTCGGCACTATTTCCCTTCGGGAAATGATGTCATTGTTTCGTGAAAAATATCCGGGGGCCAACGAATATATCGTCCTGCGCAGCCTGACTTACTTCGTCGACGCGGAAGCGCAGCCTCTTCCCACCATGCTCGTCCCGTTCGACTGGGACAAGGCGAAGGACGACATCCGCACGGCCGTGAAGGCGCTGGCCTAGCGACCCGATTCTCGCTCTCGATCCATGAAAGCACTCCTCCCTCTCTCGATGATGGTCGTCGGCAACGTCTTCATGACGACCGCGTGGTATTGGCATCTGCGCCGGGGCGCCGCGGAAAGCAAGCCGCTGCTGCTCATCGTGCTCATGAGCTGGGGCATTGCGCTCTTCGAATACATGATCATGGTCCCCGCAAACAGGCTCGGTGCCGCAGCTGGTCTCTCGGTGGCGCAGCTCAAGGTCGCCCAGGAGGTCATCACGCTCCTCGTCTTCGTCCCCTTCGCCTGGCTCGTCCTCGGCGAAAAGCCTCGCCTCGACTACCTCTGGGCCTTCCTCTGCCTCGTCGGGGCGGTCTACTTCGTCAACCGCTCGAAGTTCTGACCGGGCCATGACCCATCTCGTCTCCGAACACCCCGTTGCGCAGGCGGTGGGCCTCATGGCGCTGTGCATCACGGTGCTCAGCTACCAGGCCCGCACGACGCGCGGCATCGCCCTGCGCCAGGCGGCCGGCAGCTTCTTCTGGACGACGCATCTGCTGCTCCTGGGCGCATGGACGGGCGGCCTGCTCAACGCCCTCGGGCTCGCCCGCGGCGCGGTCTACTCGCAGCGCGGCGCCCGCGCGTGGGCTTCGCGTCCGTTCTGGCCATGGCTCTTCGGCGCGCTCTGCGTCGGCGCCGCCGCGTTCGCCGGGCTCTCGCAGGGCGAGGGACCGCGGCTTCTGCTCTCCGCGACCGCGCAGTGCATCGGCTGCTACGCGCTCTGGACGCCCCGCGTCCGCCGCGCCCGGCTCCTGCTGCTCCTCGTCAGCTTCCTCTGGCTCGCCTACGACGCCCTCTCCGGCTCCCTCCCCGGAACCGCCTGCGAGCTCTTCAGCGAAGCCTCGATCCTCCTGGCCCTCGCCCGCGACCGCCGCGCGCGCCGCTAGTCCAACGGGCAGTCGCCGCAGAACGCGCGTCGCCCGCAATCGCGGCAGAAGGCGCCCCGCCAGACGGCGTCGAACTGTTCGGCGAGCGGCCCGACAAGGGCCGGCTCGTCGGTGAGGACGCCGTTCTCGAAGTTGCGATTCCTCGCGCTCTTGGCGCCCATCCCGGCGCCTGTGAGATTCGCCGAACCGAAATACGCCTTCACGCCGTCGACGATGATGCACTTGAAATGCACGCGCGGACAAAGAACTCGTTCCATCCCGGACCAGAGACCGGGATAGCGGTCGAAGTCCTCGCGCCAGTTCGGTCCCGGCTCCTTCGCGTGGATGAGCCGCACCTCGATGCCGCGCTTCACCATCACGTCCAGCACTGCCAGAAACGGCACCATGTTCCGCCCGCCCGCATCGACATACATATCCTCGATGTCGGCTGTCGCGATCCATAACCGTTCCTTCGCCTGCGGCACAATCCCGCAGACGACGGAGGAGTAGATGTCACGGTTGGAGAGGAAGGTGGTCATGGTGCAAGTCGTCCGTACACCGCTGCATCCCGCTCCGAGAAGCAACAGAAAACCACATCAATCTCTGCGGCCTCTGCGTTCTCTGCGTGAGATAAAAACGCCCTCACCTCCCGCACCGCGATCCTCGCGGCATCTTCGATGGGGTAGCCGTAGACGCCGGTCGAGATACAGGGGAAGGCGATGGAGCGGCAGTTGTTTTCCGCGGCGAGAGCGAGGGAGTAGCGGTAGCAGGCGGCGAGCTTCTCCGGCTCGCCGTGGAGGCCGTCGCGATAGACCGGGCCGACGGTGTGGATGACGAACTTCGCGGGCAGGCGGAAGCCCGGCGTGATGCGGGCCTCGCCAGTCGGGCAGCGGACGCCGGGACGCACCTCCGGCACCTTGAGGCACGCCTCGTAGAGCTCAGGTCCGGCGGCTCGGTGGATCGCGCCGTCCACCCCGCCGCCGCCGAGCATCCTCTGGTTGGCCGCGTTGACGATGGCGTCGACAGAAAGGGTCGTGATGTCGGCTTGGATGATTCGGATCATGGAAAAATCAGAATACGACGACGCCATCGCCGTATGAGGCGATGGCGTCGTCATGCGTGAGAAGGGAGAGTCCTTCGGCGCGGGCCTGCGCGAGCAGCATCCGGTCGAATGGGTCGCGATGGAGCCACGGCAACGAACCGACGAGGACGGAGTGATGCGAGGAGAACGGAAGTTCGGAAAGGCCGGACGCCTCAGCGGCCGCGCGAACCTCGTCCGGTTCGCAGGGCATGGCGTCCGGCTTCAGCGAATGCTTGATGGCGATTTCCAGAATCGAGACCGCGCTGAAGAACAGACGCGTGCCGGGCTCGAGAAGGCGCGACCGAATCTTCCGGGGAAGCATTCGGTTGTCCGACAGGAACCACAGCAGGGTGTGAGTGTCAAAGAGAACCTGCATAGAAGTCGTCCTCGATCTGCTTGTCGAGCTTCTTGTCGAGCTTCTCCCAGTCCTTCGGGAAACGCCACCTTCCCTTGGCGATGCCGATCCGGACCGGCGGGGGCTCCGCTCTGCTGTGGTCGAGCGTGAGAGAGAAGGGAATGCCCCTTTCGAGCCGGCAGCGCTGGAAGAACATCCGAACCGCCGTCGACATGTCGAGTCCCAGCGATGAGAATATCTCCGAAACTTCCTCCTTCAGCGGACGATCGACCCGAATCTGAATCAGTGATTGCGCTTGCATGGAGCCTCCTGTGTTGTGTATGTAATGTTGGTGTAATGATAAAGGCAATCAATCTTCATGTCAAGTCCAATCGCCAGCGACGTCATTCGAACTCTTGCCGACGTTCGGCGAAGAACCGGTAGAATTCTCGAAGATGGCAGCTCGATGGTTCGAGCGGTTCGTCATCCGGCAAGCAACCGGCATCCGGTCAGCCGGCGAAAAGGTCGAGGCCGTCGAAGAGGTCGTCGTCGGAGCCGTGCGAGTTTTCCGCCCCGAGACCGCGCGCCTTGATTCCGGGAAGCGCCACCTGGCCTTCGAGGAATTCAAGTGCCGCGCGGGTAGGCGTGAGATCGTCGTCCATCAGGCCGCAGGCGACGAGCTTCGAGCCGTTGCGGACGAGCGGGAGGACGTCGTCGGCGCCGCAGCCGAGGTAGGCGGCGGCCTCTTCGAGACGAACGAGGTTGGACGCGCCGCAGCATCGTCCGTCCAGATCGTATTCGAGCAGGTCGTGGGTTTCGCAGAGCCCGACCAGAAAGACGTCCATCTCCCGCCTCGAAAGGCGGTAGCGGCGCGCGAGCGCCGCGCACCGGGCGGCCACTCCGCCGTCCATTGCGGGAGCGAGTCCCGCGACCGCCTTCGCGAGCCGCGAGACGGCGGCGCGGACGCACGCGCGGACCTCGGGCTGCGGGCAGTCCCAGAGCTCGCCGAGGAAGTCGCAGGGCGCGTCGCCGAAGTCGACCTCGAACGTCCCGTGCCGGACGGCGTTCCGGGACGATTCGGTCGTGCATTCGAGCGAGTCGCCGTTCCACCGGAACTCGTACGGACCGATCGTCTCCCGAAGCGGCTCGAAGTCCGCCTTCAGATCGCGGCCGGACGCGAAGATGCCGACGGCGCCGAACAGGTCGCGACCGCCGCTCACGGCGGTCGTGCGGTTCTTGAGCAGGTTGTCCAGGAAGCGAAGCGCGTGCTTCGCCTCGAACTGGAGTGTGGGATGGATGGGATGCAGGGAGGTTTTCGTTTCCATGTCGTGGAGTTCTCTGTTTGGGGGTTCTCTGTTTCCGAGTTGTGCCGGCGAACGCGCCGCCGCAACCCTTCATCGCAATCCCCATGCCAACATGAAAACGAGGGCGGAAACGCATCGTTCCCGGCCCATCGAGCTGTCAGTTGTTGACCACTTGCTCAAAAACTGCGCATCGGAAGGACGGCCAGCCCCGAGCGCCGCGGCTTCCGCTCGTTCCACGCTCATTCCAACCGAACTGGAATCCAGTTCATCAAGCCCCTCCCAGTCAAAGGGGTTAAATTCGGATTTCACGGGGGCCTTTGCCGCGTTGCGGTCCAACGATTCCCCTCATTTCGAGCAGAGAAATTGCGCGCAACGCCTCCTTGTATCCGATTCCGAGACGTCTTTGCAGGGTGGAAATCGACGCTCGACCCGTGGCACGCACGACGTCCAGCGCCCGGCAATACAGTTCTCCCGAATCCGGTTCGACCTGCGGACATGGTTCCTGTTCGCCAGGGTTCCTTCGCCGATCCCGGGAATCCGGTTGTTCGTCGAAACCCAGTCGGAAAGCCTCGACGACGGGATTCTCGACGTTTTCCTCCCGGACTGGTGGTGTCTGCAATCGCAACGGTTTTCCACCGGCAGATCGCCAAAAACCATCACCCCGTCCGGCAAGGCATTCGGCACCGGCGGTGCCGAGAAACCGCTTTGAATCGTCGGCGTCAATCGTGCGGAACGCCATCCGGCCCGGAACGGCGGCGAGGATTCCGTCGGTGAAGATCTCGTCGCTTCCGAAACGGGATGTGGCAAGTACAAGATGAATGCCGGCTCTGGCACCGTCCGTGGCAAGGCGGCAGACAAGCGGCTCCACGATTGCGCCTCCGGCGCACATGTAGTCGGAGAATTCGTCGACGACGGCGATGATGCGCGCATGAACGCCCCGGACTCCGCGCCGGTTCCATTCGTCGATGTCGGCGCAGTCCGTGCAGGCGAACGATTCCAGCCGTCGTTCCAGCTTTCGTTCCAGTTTGTGGAACGAGGCAACGAATTCGTCCGTTTCGTGGGCGATGCGGCAAAGCAGATGGGGTAGTTCTCCATAGTCGCCAAACTCAACCCCTTTCGCATCCGAGAGAACGAGCTTGAGTTCATCGGGGGAATGACTCTTCACGAGCGAACGGACCAGCGAATGGAGAAAATTCGATTTTCCGCTTCCCGTGCAACCTCCGACGAGAATGTGCGGAGTTTGCCCGAAGTCGCCCGTGATATTTCGCCCGGTGTGCGTCGTTCCGACGGGGAATGTCATCGAAGAATGCTTGTTTTCGTTGTTCATGGAATTACCGCCTCCCGGCCTTCATTGGCGCTGCGGTATCGGGATCATGGATAGTCTTCCGCCTTCGATTCGCGGTTCCGGACGCAGCCGTCTCGTCGGCGGCGCTTCGGGATTCGTTGATGAAGGTTGTTCGGTTGGTGCGCGCATGGGTTCCTTTCGGTTGGTAGGTTCACCACCCCCGAAAGCACCCGCCATGCCAACGCGCAAAAGGGCCTGGAACGCATCGTTCCCGGCCCTTTCTGCGGTAAGATTTCACCGATTGGTCAAGATCTGAACATAGTTTTACAGTTGCTCCAAATCTATTCGATTTAAGATGTCTTTTACCATTTTCAATCCCGTTGCCAGCGAAACAGACCAATTCTTCAGTTGCTCTTTCATCAAATCCAAGTCTTGCGGGGCTACAACAGATTCGCCAATGAGACTAATCTTTCCCTCCGTAGGATGTTGTACGCGGTAGATGGCCGCGAGAAGCATTGCCATCATGAATGGGAGTCTCTGCACGGGAACTTCTTCGCTTTGACGCGACCATCTTCCGGACGAGCCCCGTCTGAAGATTTTCACGGAAAGATCATCAGCATCCCATTGTGCATGACCAACCGAGATGAACTTCGGATCGTCATAGTCCGGGCACCCCAAAGCCTTGTTGATTTCTTGATAGTCGCATGCCAAAACGGGTTTATGACCGAGGTGAACGGGTAACCCTTTTGGAATCGTCCTGCCAGATTCTTGTTCGTGAGATAAATCGTTGTCAAAACTTGGCTCGTAATTCCCGAATACGAAACCACGAAGATAGTCAAGGGTATCAGGGAGCGATTCTTGCAGGTAGCGATTCCAGATGTCCCATGAGAAATACTGGCTTGCATGGCGGATGGCCACCATAGTTGAAACCATCCCGTCATAGGTTACGGAAAACCTCCTTGGATAAGCCCCGTTCCGATATTGATCGACTCTGATTTCGTGTTTCATCCCCATGGCCGACATTGCGCCGTCGAAATGGTTCGCGGCAGAAACCCCAATGAAAATGACAGTTTCTGGATGCAATACCTTGAGCAATTCCACGAAACAACGCCATCCTGAGAAAAACTCAGTCGGCGCAGGCCGAGCGCTTTCGTTTTCCATTGGACGTTGAATGAAGTTGCAGAATGCAAGATGACGCCAAAGCGCCGTTCTTGAATCCTCATTCAGTGCATCTGTCCGAAGCAATGCTCTGTGAATGTTACCGAAAAGGCGACTTGCATACCAATTACCGACGCCCGTTTCCAGAACAATCTCGCGTGTGAACATCGGATCTCCAGCACAAGCATCAAGTTTCTCTTGAATGGCTGTCTCGCCTCTCTTCGCCCCATAATGGGATTCGGCTACAATCAGAATGCGATGCTTTGCATTGCGCCATTCTGAACCAATCCAAGGAAGCCAGTTTAGTTGATCGAATTCCACAAGATGTCGTAGTTCGTCGTCAAAAGACTCGTCCAGATGATTGACGAGGTCGCCATATGTATGAATCAATTCGTTGTGTGTCATTGTTCTTCCTTTCTATCTTGCCGGGTTGTTGCAGCCGTTTCGGTTGGGGTTCATGTTGCAGTGGTTGAAAACAAGGTTGTGGAAATCGCGGGCTTCGTGGCCGCTGTGTCTGACAAGTTCGCTCATGGGTTGCTTCCGTTGACGCGGTAGATTCTACCCAATCTTGTGGGGGTTGGAAAGCACTTTGTCTTTTGGAGTGATGTCGCCGATTTTCGGTATGTCGGGATTATGGGCGCGACAGCCCTATCGGAGATACCGGACATCATTGTGTCCAGCGCGCATCTGTTCTTCGTTGAGTTGGATCATGCGATCCAGGTCACCGTCTGGTTGGTTTACACAATTCCCTCGTACACCCTTTTGTCCCACACCGAGAAGCAACAGAAGATCACTTCCATGTCCGGGCGGACGGGACCGCCCGTGCCACACTCCGCGGACTCCGCGTGTGGTTTTGACTCTGCGGGCTCTGCGCTCTCTGCGTGAGATTTGGACTCCGCGCCCTCCGCGTGCAGGAAGCGCCGCACCTCGCGGATCGCAATCCGCGTGGCTTCTTCGATCGGGTAGCCGTAGACGCCGGTGGAGATGCAGGGAAAGGCGACGGAGCGGCAGTGGTTCTCCGCGGCGAGGGCGAGGGAGTTGCGGTAGCACGCGGCGAGGAGGTCGGGTTCGCCGTGGAGACCGTCGCGGTAGACGGGTCCGACGGTGTGGATGACGAACTTGGCGGGCAGGCGGAAGCCGGGCGTGATGCGCGCTTCGCCCGTCGGGCAGCGGACGCCCGGACGGACTTCCGGGACCTTGAGGCAGGCTTCGTAGAGTTCGGGTCCGGCGGCGCGGTGGATCGCGCCGTCCACCCCGCCGCCGCCCAGCATCCTCTGGTTGGCCGCATTGACGATGGCGTCGACGGCAAGCGTCGTGATATCGCCCTGGATGATTCGAATCATGGTTGGGGCTCCAGCAGTTTGAACAGGACGCCCGCGCAGGCGAGGGTGTCGTCGAGGGCGTCGTGGCTGTTGACGCCGTCGACGGGGAGAAGCTCGACGAGCGTCGCGAGCCGGTGGTTGGGGAGGTCGGGCCGGAGCCGGCGCGAAAGCGCGAGCGTGTCGCAGACCTCGATACCCTCGCACGCGAAGCACAGGTCGAACTTGCAGCACTCCTGCCGGAGCATCCGCAGGTCGAACGCGGCGTTGTGCGCGACGAGGAGCGCGTCCTCGCCGACGAAGTCGAAGAACCGCCGCATGGCCTCCTCCGGCGCGATGCCGTGTTCGCACAGGAACTCCTCGGACAGACCGTGCACCGCCTCCGCCCACGGG
>DJYI01000115.1:0-26600 GCA_002448475.1 Verrucomicrobia bacterium UBA6982 | reverse complement strand
CGTATTCCGCGGCGGCGATCTGGCAGATCTCGTCCCATGCCGTCCCGCCCGTCGTCTCCGTGTCGAACGCCACCACCCGCCCGGTCCGGGCCCGGGCGGCGAGAAGGGGAAGCGTTGTCGCAGTAATTCTCATCTGGGGCGAATTGTACCACGGCGAGCGCGCGGCGCGCAAGGGGGCTTGCGCGTCGCGCGGAGCGGGCGGGCGGACGGTGCCGCCCGCGCAACACGCCAAAGGACTCGTTTCGGGTCTCACGATCAAAAGCCGAGTTTCGTCCGGGGGCCGGTTCCGCGGTGGCGCTTGGCGTCGCTCTCTTCGCGCAGGGCGCGGAGAAGGGCCGCGGCGTCGGCGGCGCCGCCGAGGTAGCGCAGGGACTGGCGAACGGTGCGGAAGTCGCCGGGCGCGAGATCCGGGATGGCGGCGAGTTCGGCGCGGTCGCGGTCCGCGAGCGGGACGCCGAACAGTCGCTCGAAGAAGAGCGCCTTGCCGTCGTCTGAGAGGTAGTCGAAGGAAACCTTGAACGTGAACCGGCGCACGGTGGCGGGGTCGAGGTTGTCGGAGAAGTTCGTGGCGCAGACGAGGATGCCGCGGAAGTTCTCCATTTGGTGGAGGAGCTCGTTCACCTGCGTGACCTCCCAGGAGCGTTCGGCCATGCCGCGGGAGCGGAGGAGGCCGTCGACTTCGTCGAGGAAGAGGATAGCGTCCTCCGCCTCGGCCTGGCGGAACGCGCGGGCGATGTTCTTCTCGGTCCCGCCGACCCACATGGAGAGCAGGTCGCTGCCCATCTTCACGACAGTCTTGGCGCCGAGCTCGGCGCCGAGGAACTTGACGAACTCGGTCTTGCCGGTGCCGGGCGGACCGGAGAGGAGCAGGTTGAGGCGGGGCTGGTCGGCGCCGCGGCCGGAGGCGGGGGCGGCGAGCTCCTCGCGGAACGCGCGGGCGGCTTCGACGATGCGCGGAAGCGGGACGGCGGTCGCGATGGAGAGCCCCTCCAGCGAGTAGTCCTTCGCGGGGCGGAGGCGGTCGTCGGCGGGGCGCAGACCCATGAGGTCGCAGTGCGGCTTCATGAGGGATTCGACGAGGTCGCGCACGCCGGACTTGGCGGGCCTGAGGCGCTTCACGTTGCGCAGGACGCACGCGATGCCGCCGGCGCTCACGGGCCACTTGGCGGCGAACTCGGCCGCCAGGGCGTCGTCGACGAGCCGGCCGAGGCCGGCCTCGGCGGACCTGGTTGCGCCAGACGGCAGCGCGCTGGACGTCGGTGAGCGCGTCGAAGCGGACCGCGTAGTCAAAGCGACGGCGGCTCGACTCGTCCATGTTCCCGGCGGGCGCGTTGGAGATCCACACGGTCGGGGTCTTCAGGCCGTCCAGGACGCTGTTGAGGAGCCCCTTGTCGGCGCCCTTCGCGCCGCCGGAGCCGGCGAACAGGGAGAAGAAGCCGTCGCCGGAACCGCCGAGCATGTCGTCCGCCTCGTCCACGACGAGCAGGCTGCGGGCCGGGTCGACGCGGCCGTCCGCCACGCGGAGCGCGGATAAGCGGAGCGCGGCGGGTCCCTTGGCGCCGTCGCCGTGGCGGTCGGCGCCCGGATCCTGCGAGACGAAATAGCACGTGCGGCCGGTCTCCTTGGCGAGGGCGCGGGCGAAGCTCGTCTTGCCGGTACCGGGCTCGCCGTAGAGCAGCACGTTGGCCGGACCGGCGTCCGCGGCGAGCATTTGGCGCAGAAGCGCGCCGTGGCGGTCCGCGAGCTTGCCGAAGTAGTCCCACGGCAGGGGCTTTTCCGCGTCCCGGCGGTAGAAGCGGTTTTCTAGGGGCTCCTTGCCGTCGCCGGCGAAGAAGTTGGCCAGTTCGTTGGAGAAATCCAGGTCCCCGTCGAACACGCCGCAGCGGACGAGCGGCGCGTCGGCCGCCAGCGCCGCGCGCACTTCGGCGACGCTGCGGTCGACATACATCGCCAGCGCTTCCAGGCGGGCGTCGCGGTTCATGCGGCCGCAGCGGTTGATCGGCCATTCCAGCAGATCGACAAGAATGAGATATCCCGCGAGGAGCAGGTCGCGATCGAGTTTGCCGAAATGCATCAGCGAGCAGAATTCGCCAAGACGTTTCGGAAAGGCGTCGGCCCCCTGGCGGGGCGTCGGGGCGAGGGTCGCGAAGAACTTGCGCAGGTGCGGCCGGACCTTGCGCTGGCACCAAAGGCAGCGCAGCAGTTCTGGAAGATCGTCCGTGAAGCAGACGGAGTCGTTGTCGCGGTTCTCCGGATTCTCCAGTTCGGCGCGCAGCTCCGCGGGAAGCGAAGTCCGGTACCAGGCGCGGACGCCGGCGCCGGTCGTCAGCATCGCCGGAACGGCGAAAACGTCGCTGTCGCCGATGCGGTCGTCGAAGTTTGCGAGCAGGTTGCGGAGAAGACGCATCGATTCCGCCTGGCGGAACGTGTCGTTTTCGGGTTTGAACTTGGCCATTGCAGGATCCTTGTCGAGTGGGTGTATTCTTTCCGGATGGGGAAAAGCACGAGGCGTGCCAACGAGGGCGATTGCCGCGCCAAATCGGGCCGGATGGGGCCGACCCTGCAAGACTCTCCGGGACGGCGCCGAGGCAGAGTGTTGCACGGGGCGGCACCATCCGCCACGGTCGCAAAACGAGCAGGTGCGCAGATTTTGAGCAGAATCCGCTTGCTTTCCCGCGCGGACCGTGCTATTCTTCTCGCCATCGGAAGGATACGAGGTTTTCCATGGGCCGACTGCCAGGATTCGACTACCGACGACCGTTCTTCTACATGGTCACGCTCAAGAAGCTCCCGGGCATCGGGGAGTTTTCCCGGGTCATCGCCTCGGATGACCCGCCGAGCGACAACCGCTATCTGGAGCAGACGCCGATCCATACGGCCTTTTCGCGGATCATCCGGAGCTTTGCCGGAAAGTGGCGGGGCATCGCGCCGATCGAATGCTTCGCGATCATGCCGGACCACATCCACCTGCTGCTCAAGATTGAAGACACGCCCGACCGGCTGGCGCTGGGGAAATACGTGTACCAGATCGAGAAGGCGCTGGCGGGGGAATACTGGGAACTCCGGGCGCATGGGAGCGCCCGTGCAAAACTCTCCGGGGTGGCTGAACCGGCGCATGGGAGCGCCCGTGCAAAACTCTCCAGGGTGGCGGAACCGGCGCATGGGAGCGCCCGTGCAAAACTCTCCGGGGCGGCGGAACCGGCGGATGGCAACGCACTTGCAACACTCCGTGCGGCGCAGGAGAGATTGTTGCACGGGGCGTCACCATCCGCCCCGAGGCCCGGTCCGCCCGCGCCGATCTTCGAAAGAGAATGGCACGACTGGATCGTGAAGAAGGACGGGCAGCTCGCCGCGTTCACGCACTACATCCGCGAAAATGGAATGCGGGCGTGGCGGCGGCAGCGGAATCGGCGCTTTTTCACAACCGTGCGCGACATCGATTTCGCCGGAAGGACCTGGCATGCCTACGGCAATGCCGAGCTGCTGGAGCTGCCGGTCCTCGAGCCCTTCCGGTGCTCGCGCTCGTGGGCCGAAGGGGGGCCGGAGTGGAGCGAAGCGATCGGCCGGGCGGAGCGCACCGGCCCCGGCGGGGCGGGTGTCGGCACTTTCATGAGCGCGTGCGAGAAGGCCTGCGGGAATGCAATCTTCAAAGCCGGCGGCTCGCTGGTGGTACTCACGCCGGAAGGGTTCCCGCCGAGATGGCACCCGACCCGAAACAAGGAGGCGCTCTGCGCGGAAGGGCGGATGCTCTTCCTCTCGCTCTACGAGCCTCAGGCGGGAAAGCTCGACAATGCGACGCTGTACAGAAGGTGCCACGAGATGGGGGATTTGATCCGAGGACTCGGCCCGGATGGGACCGGCCGCCTCACCGGGCGCATGGTAGCGCCCGTGCAAAACTCTCAGGGACGCGGGATTGGCGACGAGGAGAAAGGAACAACGACATGACAGAGAATCGGAGAGTTTTGCATGGGGCGGGACCATCCGCCCCGGTGCTGGTCGTCGCGGGACTGGGCAACCTGTGGGAATATCTCCTTGCCGCCGCGATCGCGCTGCGGGCGAGACCGGGAGCGGAGCTGGCTTTCGCGAGCCGGCAGGCGCTTCCGGAGGTGCTGTCAGAGCGCGCGGGCGGCGGCTTCCGCGAGGTGCTACTGCTCGGCGTGGGGCTTTCGGCCGACGCGACGCGGCTTGGTGCGGCGTTCCGGACGCTCCGGGCGGCCGGAACGAAGATCCGTTGGATCAGCGCGGCGGACTTCCCGGTTCCGCCGGAGCTTCCAGAGGGCGTGCGAGCGCTCTTCGAGGCGCGCGTGGGAGAAGCCGAAGACCTTCCCGGCGCCGTCGCGGAGGCGCTCGGCGGAGGCGAGGCATTGCTGGCACTGCACGCCGACCCGGCGCGGACGGCGGGCGGAAAAGCGTGGGCCGAGCGGGTGGAGGCGGCAACGTGGAACTTCGCGAACACCCGCGACCTGGCGCCACTGAAATCGGTCGCGCGAGATCTGGCAGGAGGAGTCGCGCCGGAGCGTTGGGGCGCCGAGGCGAAACGGCTCGTCGAAACGTTCCGCCAGTTCGGCTACCGGAGCCTGCAGACGGCGAGTCCGGCGATGCGGCGGCTGCGCAAGGACATCTCGCGCGTGGCGCGGAGCCGCGCAATGCGGGTGCTCGTCACGGGCGAGAGCGGCGTGGGAAAGGAGACAGTCGCGCAGCAGATCCACGTGCAGTCCGGACGGCGGGGGCCGTTTCTGGCGTTCAATTGCGCGACAGTGGCGAAGGACCTGCTGGAAAGCCAGCTCTTCGGACACGCCAAGGGCGCGTTCACGGGCGCGACGGAAACAAGAGCCGGATTCTTCCGAGAGGCGGACGGCGGGACGCTCTTCCTCGACGAAATTGCGGAGCTAACGCCGGAGGTCCAGGGAGTGCTTCTGCGCGTGCTGCAGGAGGGGCGCGTCCAACCGGTGGGCGAGCGGGAGGTCAAGGTGGACGTCCGCGTCGTGGCGGCGACGAACCGCGATCTCGCGGCACTCGTGCGCGAGGGGCGTTTCCGGGAGGACCTGTTCTGGCGACTCTCGGCCGTCACGCTGGAAGTGCCGCCGCTGCGCGAGCGCGCGGAGGACTTCCGGCCGCTTGTCCGCGAACTCTGGAGATCCTTCGCCCCGGGGCGCAAGCCGATTGGCGAGGAAGACGTCGCGCTCATGGCGGCGTGGGACTGGCCGGGAAACGTCCGGCAGCTCGCGAACGTCCTGGAGCGCGCGGCGATTTTCGAGGACCGGACGATCGCGGAGCTGCTCGCGGAGGAGAAGGCGCGAAGCGGCGTCCGAGCGCCGGACCGGGAGAGCGCGCGGCCGCCAGGCGCGGGCGCGGGCACGGACGCTCCGCTCGAGGAGGTCGTGCGCGCCCATGTGCGCGCCGTCTGGGAGCGGCACGGGCGAAACGGATCGGAGGCGGCCCGGATCCTAGGCATCTCGCGCAACACGCTCCGGGCGAAACTCGGCGGAACGGACCAGAGCGACCTCGGAGCGCGGATACCATGAAGAGCGCCGGCGAGCCCTGCCGCAGGAACGTAATTCTCGTCCGGCGACTCCCCTCCCCCGCCGGGGAACTGCTGCTCGGCGACTTCCGCGGCGAGGTCGTACTCTGCGACTGGACGGAGGGCCGGCGCCGGGGCGCGAACGCGCGGCGCGTGCAGAGAGCCCTCGACGCGGCATTCGAGGAGGGCGACTCGCCGCTGCTGCGGCGGCTGCGAGAGGAGCTCGGCGAATACTTTGCGGGTAGGCGGCGTGACTTCGACCTGCCCGTGCGCTACGCCGGCACGCCGTTCGAGACGCGCGTGTGGGACGAGCTGCGCCGCATCCCCTACGGCGAAACGATCACCTACGGCGAACTCGCGCGGCGGGTCGGCAGCCCCGCCGCCGCACGCGCCGTGGCGGGCGCAAACGCGCGCAACCCCGTCTCGATCCTCGTGCCATGCCATCGCGTCGTGGCGGCGGGCGGACTCGGCGGCTATGGCGGAGGCATCGCAGCCAAACGCACGCTGCTTGCCATCGAGACTGACGCGCCATAATACTTTTTGCGAAAAGTATAATTCTCAACGACGCGCGACGGGCGACGTCCGCCTCGCCGCCAAGCGCACGCTGCTTGCCATCGAGGCGGACGCGCCATTATACTTTTCGCGAAAAGTATAATTCTCAACGGCGGGCGACGGGCTACGGGCGGCGGGTGCTAATGGCACCCAGCCTGGTATTTGCGCAGGGATAGTCCCGTAACGGCCTTGAACGCGCGACGCAGGGAAGAGGCGTCGCGGTAGCCGCACTCGAAGTAGATCGTGTCGATGGCCCTGGCGCGCCGCGTCAGCAGCGCCTTTGCGTGAGCTACGCGAACGTCGCGGATTTCCTCGCCGATGGAGCGCCCGGCCAGCTCCCGAAAACGGGTTTCCGCCTGACGGCGACTCCCTCCTATTTCGCGGCACACCTCGGCGGGTGTCAGACCATCGCAGGCGCGGGCGCGTATCGTCTCCAAAGCGCGGCGCACGGCGTCGTCGCGGCGGTGAAACTGGCGCGTCGAATTGCGCCGCGCAACGTCGGCCACGCCGAAAGTCACCGTGCATGGCGCAGCGGCGCGCCCGGCGACGATGTCATCGAGGAGCTTTGCGGCCAGATAGCCAGATCGCTCAAAGTCCGGCCTGACGCTTGTAAGCGATGGCGTGGCGTGGGTGCAGACAAGTTCGTCGTCGTCTATGCCGATTACGGCCGCCTCCTCCGGCACACGAATGCGCTCCATGCGCAGCGCGCGCAGGACCAGGTCGCCTGAAATGTCGTTCGCGGCGAGTATCCCGCATGGCTTCGGCAGCTCCCGGAGCCACGGCCGGATGTTGGCGTAGAACTGCGCGATGCTGTCTGTCGCGTTCGGCTCGAACGCTGAAAATGATACCCCCCCCCCTACCAAGCTTCCTCTGTCTTCGGGAGTTTCCCCGAAACGCTTGCAAATGGCGGCGTGGAAAACATCGCGGCGGCGGGCGGACCATTCGCGCGGAATGATGTTCCCGACGAACGCAAACGACCGAACCGCAAGGGCAAAAAGCTCGTTAGCCGCGACGGTGGCCGCTTCCGAGGAGTCGTGCCGCACGTTTGCGATCGGCATTCGGAAGCGCGTCGGGTCCGCGTCGCAGTAAACAACGGGCAGGTTCCCGAACATGGCGGGGTCGAATCCTGGCAGTTCGGTGATGGACCGCTCGACTATGCAGCCGTCGGGATTCCAGAATTCAAGTGCCTTGTTCACGGGTTGCGCGGTTATCCCGTGTTCGACCATCTGCACGTTGCAGCCCGCTCGCTCGGCGTAGCGGTATATTCCGGCGAGGCGGACGCGCCAGAGGCGCCATGGAAACTGGAAGTAGAGGACGTTTTTCAGCATTGAGCCGCGTAAACCGGGGCGAGCGCGTCGTGAACGGCGCGATAGCGCGCGAAGAGGCGGGCGTAGGCGGCGGCCGCCGCCGGATCTGGCGAAATCGAGCGATCGAAGCGTAGGCACTTCGCAACGGCGTCCCTGACGTCGCCAAAGACGCCTATGCCGGAGCCGGCGAGGAGCGCCGCGCCAAAGGATGCGTCGGCCGGCGTCGGCACCGCAACGGAGCAATTGAACACATTGGCGACGATTTCGCTCCAGAGCCTGGATCGGGCACCGCCGCCGATGAGAAAGATGCGCTTCACGGGAAGGTGCATCTCCTCCAGCGTGCGGTAGCAGTCGCGCAGCGAGAACGCGACACCCTCCATGAGCGCGCGGGCGAAGTCGCCGCGCGTGGAGGAAATGGAGACGCCGGTGAAGGACGCGCGCAGATTCGGATCCCAGTATGGGCAGCGCTCGCCCTGCAGATAGGGGTGGAACATCACGCCGCCCGCGCCGATCGGGGAGGCGGAGGCTTCGGAGTCGATGAGGGCGTAGAGGTTGGGACAACCGACGGGGGTGGTGCCGCCCTCCGAACCCCCTGCGGCTGCTGGGGCGTAGAATGCGTCGCGGAGCCAGCGCATGCAGAGGGCGGCGGCGTTGGTGGCGGATACCGAATACCACATCCCCGGCACGATGTGGCCGTATGTGAGGGTTTTGGGATGCGGGTGCGCCTCGGCGGTCATTGAGTTGACGTTGCCGGCCGTGGCGAGCTTGATGATGAGATCGCCAGGCTCGACGGCGCCGGCGCCGTAGTCCTCAACGGCGCTGTCCGACGAGCCGCAGACGACGGGAGTTCCGACGGCAAGGCCGGTGGCGGCGGCGGCGGCGGGCGTGACGCGCCCGGCGATGTCGGTGGGCGCGATTATGCGCGGCATGGCGCCTTGGCGCAGCCCGGAAAGGGCGACTAGGTCCGCGTCCCAGGATCCAGTCGATCCGGAGGGGCCGGCCATGTTCCACATGAGAGTGCCCTGCGCCTCGATGTAATCAGTGGCCGCCTCGCCCGTGAGCAGGAATCGCACGTAGTCTTTAACGAAGAGCACATGCTCGGTGCGGGCGAGCGCCTCCGGCTCGTGCGCCTTAAGCCACATGAGCTGCGGGAGTGTCCACGTGGGGGCCGGCATCTGGTAGCAACGCGCGAAAATTTCGCAGTTCTGCGAGTGGGGCGCGGGGATCTGCGAGTGGGGCGCGGGGATCTGCGAGTGGGGCGCGGGAATCTGCGAGTGGGGCGCTTCGCGCTCCCCCTCGCAGGCAGGACGCACCTCGGAGGCAGGACGGGCATTGCTGGCAGGACGCACCTCGGAGGCAGGACGGACATTGTCGCGGGGATTCCAGGAGCGCAGGGCCTCACTCTCGGCAGTGGCGCGCTGGTCGGTCCACATGATTGTGCGGCGGACGGGTTTCCAATCTGCGCCCAACAGCACGGCGTTGTGCGTGGATCCATCGAGTGCCAGGGCGGAGACTTGCGAGAGATCCACCCCCCTTGCGGCAAGTTTGCGCAACGCCGCGCAGGTTGCGCTCCACCAGTCGGCCGGCTCCTGCTCGGACCAGCCTGGATGGTCGTGGTAGGTATCGTATTCGACGCTCGCCTCGCCGACGAGCGCTCCGTCAGGAGTTATTGCGGTAACTTTGCAGCCACCGGTTCCGAAGTCGATGCCAAGCAGGATTTGCATGTTTTTCTTGCAGATGTTTGAGTTGTCAGCGCTTCTTTGCGAAGTAGCGGCGAACCGTCTCCGCAGAGAGCTTCGGGCGGCGCAGACGGTCGAACACCCCGGCGACCGAGCCGCCGAACATCGCCGACACCGCCTTGTCGCCGAAGCGCTCGCGTGTGCGGCCGTCGTTCATCTGCCAGATCGAGAATCCGCAGACGTCGGGATTGTTCCAGAGCGCCTCGAAGATGTCCGCAATGTATTCGTCCTGGAACTCTTCGGTGTTCGGCGAGGCGTATTCGCCACGACGGCCGAATTCCCCGCCGCAGCCGCTTTCGGACACCATAATCGGCTTGTCCGGATAGAGGGCGCGGAACCGCGCGACCTTGGCGTCGAAATCCTCGCGCACGGCCTTGGCGAGCGCGGCCTTGTCGCCCGGCTGCATCGGAATGGTGCCCGGATAGGAGTTGAAGGCCACGATGTCGGTGTTTTCGTTGCAGATGTCGCTTGAAGCGTAGTTGCAGGCGAACGTGACGAGGTGCCCGGTGCGCTCCGCGCGGATCGTCTCGACCAGATCGTCCACGAGCGTCTTGCACTCCGGCCTGCTGCTGGCGCATTCGTTGAGGAATCCGCTTATGACGACGCACGGGTGGTTGAAGCTGGCACGGACCATTTCGCGCGTCTGCTCGACCTGCATTCGGCGGAATTCGGGATCGACGAGTTCGTCGTGCCCGGCGGGGCGCGGAAAGCCTTCGTTGCCATTGCCCCAGCCGAGGGACTCCTCCCAGACCAGGACGCCGTTTTCGTCGCACAGGTCGAGAAAGCGCTCGCTCTGCTGGT
The DNA here is from genome assembly GCA_002448475.1 of Verrucomicrobia bacterium UBA6982. GTDB lineage: Bacteria > Verrucomicrobiota > Kiritimatiellia > RFP12 > UBA3636 > UBA3636. Next base: position 16,680 of record DJYI01000115.1, on the reverse strand, counting down.
AGTGGGCGCCGCGGATGAAGTTGCCGCCGAGCGCCTTGAGGCGCTGGATGTCGGCGAGCATCTCGCTCTCCGGGGTCGCGGCGCCATTGAGCCAGTCGGACTCGTGGCGGTTGAAGCCCTTGAGGAATATTTCCTGTCCGTTGAGGAATATCCTGCCGTTCTTCGCCTCGATCTGCCGGATGCCGAAACGAGTTGAAAGGTTGAAAGGTTGAAAAGTTGAAAGGTGGATGGAGACCGTGTGCAGGTTGGGGGCGTCGGGCGACCACGGGCGAAAGCCGGGAACGTTTGCCTCGACGCGGCCGCGGCTCAGCTTGACGGCGACTTTCGGGCCGTCGTCGAATGCCATCGACGCCTCCGCCTCGCCGCCGCCCTCGATCTCCACTTCGACGCGCCCGGTGCGCCAGTCGAGGGTGCGGACCATGACCCTGGGCCGCTTTTCGACGAGTTCCACGCCGTGGTAGAAGCCGCCGTAAAAGTAGAAGTCGTAGAACGGCTGCGCCATCTTCACGCGCGGCCATTCGAGGATGTTGTCCACGGCGGCGAAGACAGTGTGCCGACCAGCCGCAAGCTTTCCCGCCGGTATTTCGAGCGTCGCATACGGATAGGAGTGGACGCCCAGATCGCGACCGTCGATAGAAAAGCGCGCTCTGACGCCCATGCCGCGCACTACGAGCACGGCGTCCCGCATCGGGGCGTCGAGCGTGAATTCGCGCCGGTAGAGTCCCGTGCCGCGCTTCATGTAGCAGTCGGGCATCATGTCGAAGCAGCCCGGCACGACCATCGTGCCGGTAGCTTCGAACGCGGCGTCGGCGACTTCTTCGAGGGGCCTGCCCTCGAAGAAGCGGAACTGCCAGGATCCGTCGAGAGGCAGGCCTCTCATTGATTCTTCACCCAGGCGTGAGCCGGATCCATCGAGGAGATCAGTCCGCGGCCCTGGTCGCCGGCCATGGTCCAGAGGTAATACATCGAGTATCCGGGAGCGCCGACGAGCGGGTGGTAGCCGTGCGGAATCGCCACGGTGTCATACGCCTGGACGCGATACGCCTCGTTCACGGAGCCGTCGGGTTCGTAAACGGACTGGAAGCCGAACCCCTGCGGCGGGTCGTAGAGGTAGAAATACGTCTCCTCCATGTCCAGTTCGCGCGGCGGGTCGTTCACGTCGTGGCGGTGGCTTGGATAGCCGCTCCAGTTGCCGCTGGGAATCATGCCTTCGCCGATGTAGAAGTGCTCCGAGTCGAACTTTTCGTCGAGGATGATTTCCGACGTGCGCGTCCAGTTGTCCTTCCCCAGTTCGATGTGGCGCGTGTCCTCGGGGCGGATGAGCGTGGGCCGGGCGGTGTCGCGCGTCGCGGGCGACTCGTTCCAGGCCAGCTCCACGTCGGAGAGCGCGGTCACGTAGAACTTCGTGTGGCGCGGGAGATAGACGCAGTGCGGCTTGCCGGTGAAGGGCGAGGTGCGACCGTCGCGGACGTCGAACTCATCGGCGAAGGAGCAGCCGTTCTTGCTGTGCTTGTGGGCGATGTTGAAGTTACCGCCAATCAGGACGAGGGCGAGTTCACTTTCGCCGGTTGCGCCTTCGTATGATGTGCCCTTGGCGAGTTTCAGGAGGCCGAAGCGCGTGAGCTTCATGCCATACTCGCCAACGTCGAAGATCTTGTTATAGCCCTGCACGGGCCTGAGGGGGATGCGAAGATTCATTTCGGAGATTTCCTGTTTCGGAGGTTTTCTGTTGTTTGCCAAAGATCAGAATTTTGTCTCCCAGGACTGGCTGGGAGTCCGGACGAGCGGCCTGACTTCGTCGGCGCCCGCCGAAACGTCGAAGTCGCGCAGGCGGAGGCGGTCAACGCAGCGGAATTCCGCCGGGACCGGATCCTCAACTGTTCCGGAAACATTCGACAAAACGATGTCCCGCAGCATTGTGCCGGCGTTGCCGCAGATGAACACGGGCCTGCCGGAATGGAAGCGGATGTCGCGGAAGTCTATGCGCTCCAAGGCGCGCAGGCAGATGCCATCCTCCACGTTGATCCGGACGGGGAAGTCGTCGCAGGAGAGATCGACATGCTCGAACGAGATGTCGCTTGCGGCGAGGTAGCCGGTGCAGTTCATGCGCAGGTAGCGGACCGGGTTCTCGAAGAAAATCCCGTTGCGCGAGCGGCAGACGAGATTCGAGAAGCGGCAGTGCCGGATCGTGTCGTCGCTGGGGCAGCCAACGCGCACGGCCTGGCAGCGGCTGTCCAGGACGCAGTTGGAGACGACGACATTCTCGCAGACGCTCGGCTCCTCCGGCGAGCGGCGAATCGCGCGCAGGATGAGACAGTCGTCGCCGGTGCGGAAAAAGCTGTCGCTCACCGACACGCGGCGGCACGAGTCGATGTCGATGCCGTCGTTGTTGATCATCTGCTGGCAGCCGTCGATGCGGATGCGGTGGACGCGCACGTCCTCGCAGGCGACAAGCCAGAACGTCCAGCCCGGCGAATCCCGGAAAGTGACGCCCTCGAAGCGGACATTGCGGCAGCGGAAGAACTGCACCATGCGAGTGCGCGGGCGCGGCGGCTTGGCGAAAAACGCCCCCGGAGGGACATTGCGGTCGTAGAAAAGCGGCCCCTGGCCGTCGATTTCGCCGTCGCCCGTGACGGCGACGTTCTCGGCGTCCCTGCAGGCGAGAAGGCACTTGCGCGACCCCTCCGGCGCGACGGCGTCGAGACGGGGGTCGAGAAAGTCGTCGTAGTCGTCGGGATTCGCCGAGCCCAGGAGCTTAGAGCCGCCGGGAATGCGCAGTTCGACATTCGAGCGCAGCCAGATGGTGGCGCACGGATACACCCCCGGCTCCAGCGACACGCGCCCGCCGCCCGCCGCGGCGACTTCGTCGATCGCCTTCTGGACGGCGGCGCCGTTTTTTTCCCTGACTGTGATGTCCATGTGGGCTTCGGTCCCCAAGTATCTACTTCACGAGGTGCATTTCGATGTTCATGTTGCGGCAGAAGGCGGTCAGCTCCTCCGTGCGGTCGCCATACATGAGCGCGTAGTGGTGCTCCCAGCCGTTCTCCATGACCTCGCGGCGGACGGCCTCGCAGCCGGCGTCGAACTTGACGTTGAGCGGCGTGCCGCGCACGAAGAGGTCGGTGTCGATGCCGGTGCCGGGGCAGACGAGCATGCGGAAGCCCGTGCCGTCGCGCTTTTCGCCGAGACGCGCCAGCGTGACGCGACCCGGCTTGAGCGGGAACTCGCCCGTGCAGCCCTTCACGCCGCCGCCCTCGACCGTGGCCGAGCAGTGCAGCTCGGGCTTGTAGCCGGGCTTGCACAGTCCGCACGGAGCGGCGCCGCAGTGCCATACCGTGCCATGGTCGCCCTCGCAGACGATGAGGTCGCAGAAGAACGGCAGTTCGCCGGAAATCGTCTGCCCGATGCGCATCATCACTGCGCCATAGACGTCGCCCTCGCAGGCGGTGAGGTAACCGTGGTTCGTAAGGTGGCCGAGCGTCGAGCACACAGCGATGCCGTAGAACTCGTCGAGGATCACCTCCGGCCAGCAGCGCATGGCGAAGGTGTCGACGAAGAACTTGTCCTTGAGCTTCATCACGGCGGCAATGAGGCGCGCGGACTTCTCCTTCTGCGCCGAGCGCGGTGCGTCGGAGCTCGGCGTGGCGAGATCCCCGTCGATGACCGCCATGCCCTTCGCGACCTCCTCGGGCGTGAGGTTCTTCGCCGTCGTGAAGAGCTCGTGCTCGGTGATGATCTTCACCTCCGGGCCGAGCGTGCGGCGCAGCATCATTTCGTCCACGCAGCTCGTGAAGAAGCCTGGGACGCGGCCGCCGATGAGCCCGATGCGCATGCGGGAGAGCTGCTTCATCGCCTGGGCGACGCGGATGTTGCGCATCAGTCCCTCCTCGGCCTCCTTCGTGCCGGCCTGGGCGTGGACGTAGAAATACGGGATGCCGAGGCGCCACATGTGATGGGCGTTCATGTTTGCCGCGCAGAACGAGTTGTTCTGGAGGCGGCCGCCCTTCGGGTCCGGCTCCGGCTGCGACCAGAGCAGGATCGGAACCTTGAGGCGCTGCGCGAACATCGGGGGCACGACGCCGAGCGAGAACGTGAGGAAGTGCGCCACGATGAGGTCCGGGCGGTCCTTCTCCCACTGGTCCAGGACCTCGATCGCCTCGCCTTCGAGCGCGAGCATGTGGTCGGGCGCGAGCACTTCGACGTCTGGGAGAGTCTTCAGAAACTCGATCGCGTTGGCGCGCGCGGCCTCAAGCGAATCGTTGGTCCAGTTCACCTTGCTCAGCGGCAGGTATCCGATTTTGAACGTGTTCATTTACTCAATGATTTGGGGGTGTTGAAATGAAACGGCAAATGTCGTGCAACGCGCTCAATCATAGCGCAGGACACGCATTCGCTTCAACATGGGGAATGAAAAGGTTTGCAGAAGTTTTGATAAAACATGAGAACAAGGCACGATTTTCGCAAAAGAGGGCAGCCCGCCGACGGAGGGCAGGGACGCAGGGACACAGGGACGCAGGGACAGTGCAATTGTTCACAAATGGAACAATTAGCAAAATGGCACAAAATTACAAATGCGTGGCGCGGCAGGGGGCCGCGCCACACTGCGCCGCGGGCAGGATGCCCGCGCTCCCAGGAGGCATCAGCCCGCGAAGCGGCCCGCGCGGCGCGCGGGCCAACGGTCTAACGGCCAAACGGTGAAACGGTCAAACGGTCAAACGTGGTAATACGGGACGCTGTCCGGCGGACGTATGTTAGTGAGGGTCCCGACGTAGTGGCGCAGCCAGTGATCGGCCTTCGGATGGAGCGCGGCGGCCTTTTCGTCGAGCTCGATTCCAAGGCCGGGGCGGTCCGAGGGATACATGAGGCCGTTCTCGAACCGGACATCCTCGTCGATCACGTCGGCGCGCCAGGGCACGTCGTCGAAGAGAGTTTCGTGGATGCAGTAGCCGGGAGTGGAGACCCCGAGCGCGAGCGTCGCCGCGTTGGCGACGGGACCGCTGGGATTGTGGGCGCAGAATGGTATCTGGCTCGCCTCGCAGATGGCGGCGATCTTCCTCATGCCGGTAAAGCCGCCGGCGTGGGAGGAATCCGGCTGGAGATAGTCGCACGCGCGCAGCTCGACGGCGTCGAGCACCTGCTGCACGGTGTAGAGGCGCTCGCCGCAGGCGATCGGGACGCGGACGCGCGCCCGGACGTCGGCCAGGGCGCGCATGGTGTCGGGGATCACTGGCTCCTCGACCCAGTAGGGCTCGTATTCCTCAAGCGCGTGGCAGAGGCGCAGCGCCGTCGGCACGTCGAAGCGGCCGTGGCACTCGATTAGAATCTCCGCCCTGCCCGCGACCGCGCCCTTGACGGCCGCCACGCACCTAAGCGCCTTCTTGAAGTCCTCCGGCGGAAGCTGGCGGTAGTTCTTGCCGAACGGGTCCCACTTGAGACCCTTGAAGCCGCGCTCAACGGCGGCGGTCGCCTTTTCGGCGAACTCCTCCGGCTCCCTTGCTCCGGAAAACCAGCAGTTGGCGTAGCACGGAACGCCATCGCGGCACTTGCCGCCGAGGAGCTTCCACACGGGCTGGCCGAGCGCCCTGCCCTTGATGTCCCAGAGCGCCATGTCAACGGCGGAAAGCGCGCTCATGAGGACCGGGCCGCCGCGCCAGTATGCGTCACGGTAGTTCTCGTGCCAGATCCATTCGGTGTCGAACGGATCCTTTCCGAGCAGCGCGTGCTCGAGGTCGGCGATCGCGCCGAGAAGGGCGCCTTCCTTGTATTCCAGAGTTCCCTCGCCGATTCCGGAGACGCCTTCGTCGGTTTCGATTTTTACAAAGACCCAGTTGGTGCGGAAACAGTCGATGCAGAAAGGTCTGACGGATGTGATTTTCATTTTTACAGTGTCAGTCGGAAACAAGAAGGCGCGGGCGCACCTCCGACTCCCACCCCGAGCCTGGGGCGGCCCAGACGACGCGCGGGTGAATGGCGATGCCGCCACGCGGGCGGAAGAGGCCGAGGACCTCGATGAATTTCGGGGCCAGGAGGGCGCGCAGGTCCTTGAGAACAATATTGCAGACGTCCTCGTGGAAGTCGCCGCGGTTGCGGAAGGAGAAAAGATAGAGCTTGAGCGACTTGCTTTCGACGAGCCACTTGTCCGGAACGTAGCGGATCACCAGCTCGCCGAAGTCCGGCTGGCCCGTGATCGGGCACAGGGTCGTGAACTCCGGACAGCGCAGCGTGACCATCGTGTCGAGGTCCTCGTGGCGGTTGGAGAACTTTTCGAGAAGCGCCGGATCGTAGCCCTCGATCACGGGGCGCGCGGAGGCGCCGAGAAGCGTCAGCCCCTCGCGCCCGCGCGGGGCGGACGCGGAAGGGGCCGCGGCGCCGGGGGAGCCGGCGCCGACGCGGGATTTCCTCACAGCGCCCTGGCGACCATGTCGCCGACCTGGGTCGTGGTGTAGCCCATCTGGCCCGCGAGCTGCGTCTTCATCTTCGGCGTCGTCTCGGCGATCGCGCGCTCTATCGCGGCGGCGGCCTTCTTCTCGCCGAGGTTGCCGATCATGAGGGCGGCGGCGCCAATGGCGGCAATCGGATTGATGCCGTTCTTGCCGGTCCAGTCCGGGGCCGTGCCGCCGATCGGCTCATACATCGAGACTCCGCCCCTGTCCGGATTGAGGTTGCCGCCGGCGGCCACGCCGAGTCCGCCCTGGCATGCGGCGCCGAGATCGGTGATGATGTCGCCGAACATGTTGTCCGTGACGATCACGTCGAACTGGCCCGGATCCTGGACCATCAGCAGGCAGATGGCGTCCACGTGGCGGTATGCGAGTTCGACGGTCGGATACTGCGCCGCCATTTCCCTTGCGGCGCGCTCCCAGAGGCCGAACACGTTTGTCAGGACGTTGGTCTTGCCGCAAAGCGTCAGACGTGCGGTTTTTCCGGCGGCCTTCGCCTCGGCCGACAGTCCGCGGAACGGGGCTTTGGCCGTGTGCCTCCTCCTGGCCAGCTCGAAAGCGTAGCGGAGGCAGCGGTCAACCTGGAAGCGGTTGTAAACCCACTCCTGCGAGGCGATCTCCTGCGCGGTGCCCTTCATCATCGTGCCGCCCATTCCGGTATAGACGCCGCCAGTGTTCTCGCGCACGACGACATAGTCCATCGTCTCCGGAGAAACGCCGGCGATGGGAGAGGCCACCCCCGGGTAGAGCTTCACCGGACGCAGGTTGATGTATTGGTCGAAGTCGAACCGGAGCTTCAGGAGAATGTTCTTTTCGAGAATCCCGGGCGCGACGTTCTTCGCCCCCGCGCCGGAGAGCCCGATGGCGCCGAGGTAGATGGCGTCGAACTTGCGCAGCTCGGCCTCGTCCGCCTCGTCGACGAGCTTTCCGGTGGACAGGTAGTGCTGCCCGCCGAACGGAAAGACCTTGGTCCTGAGACCGAACTTGAACTTCTTCGCGGCGGCCTTGAGGACCTTGAGGCCCTCGCCGATCACTTCGGGACCGGTGCCGTCGCCTGGAATGACTGCGATGTTGTATGTTTTCATGTTCGTAAGACGGCGCGCCGCGAAGCGCGGCGCGCAAGACGGAGGAAGATCGGAGGTCTAGAAGTGGAACATCAGCCCCGCGGCGACCGAAACGTCGGACCCCTTGAGCCTGTAGTCATCGGGATAGACGTCGCCCGTGCACGTGGCGGCGTCGGCGGAGATGTCGAGGGCGACGTTTTCGGTGAAGAACAGCTCAATGCCGAAGCGAGCGGCGAGCAGGGCGCCAGTCGCGCTGTCGCCGTAGTCGTTCTTGCCGTGAGCCAGACCGAGACGGGCGGCCACGTAGGGGGAGAAGCCGCCGGGACTGTCGTTGTCCGGGTTCACGAGGCGGAACAGATGGTATTGGCAGTAGGCCGAGAATTCGTAGGTGGTCGTCACGTCGTTGTCGTAGATCGAACCGAGACCGCCAACCTGGAACCCGTCGAAAATGTAGTATCCGCCGCGGCCCTCGACCGATATGGTCGACCCGTGCTCGGTGGACGGCTCGTAGGAGAAGGAGCCGCCGGCGGCGATGGTCTGTTCTGACGTTCCGCCGTAGGCGAAGGCGTCGGCCGCGAGCGCTATGGAGCAGATGGAGGCAAGGAGCGGATGAATTTTCATGGCGTGCGATGCGTTGATGTGGATGGGAAAATTTGAGACCCGAGACCTGAGACTTTTTCCGGCCGGCTAGCGGCCTTCGGCGAGACGGGTGGCGAGGCGGGTTGGAAGACCCGCGTCGAGAATGCGCTTCTGGGCGGCGGCGACATCGTATTCGAGCCGGCGGTATTCGACGCTTTTTTCAGCCGGCGTGTAGATGCAATACGAAGCGCGCGGATCGCCGTCGCGGGGCTGGCCGACCGAACCGGTGTTGAGAAAATACTTGCGCCCCGGTTCGAGACGGAAAAACTTCGGCGCTAGGCGGGTCACGCAGCCGTGGTGCAGCTCGAAGACGACCGGGACGTGCGTGTGGCCGTGGAAGCAGAGCGCGGTTTTCTGGTAGGCGAACGAGGACTCCGCCTCGAACTCGTCGAACACATAGCCCCAGTGGGCGGGCGCGTCCATGGTCGCGTGCACGAGCGTGACGCCCATCGCGAGGGCGACGTGGTCGAGACTGCGCAGCCATTCGCGGTTTTCCGGCGAAAGCGCGGCGCGAGACCATGTGACCATGGCCGCCGCGAGCGGGGTAAAGTCGTCCAGCGGCTCCTGCGAGCCGCAGTAGCTGTCGTGGTTTCCGCAAACAGTCACGGGGCAGAGGTCGCGCACGATTTCGCAGCATTCGTTCGGGCACGCATTGTATCCGACGACGTCCCCAACGCACAGGTAGTCCGTGACGCCCTGTTCCCTGGCGTCGGCCAGAACCACCTTCAGCGCGTCGAGATTGGCGTGGATGTCTCCGAGAAACGCTATTTTTCTGCCACTCACAGCTGTAGATACCTCGCGGCCGCGGCAAGATCGTCCGAGACCGTTATCTTGAGATTCGGAAAGCCCCACGGGACGAGTCGGACCTCCTCGCCAAGCCGCATCACGGCGGCCGCCTCGTCGGTGATGGAGGCGTCCTTGTCCGGAGCGGCGGCGATGGCCCGGCGAAGCAGCGGGGCGCGGAACGCCTGGGGCGTCTGAACCGTCCAGAGGTTGTCACGATCGACGGAGCCGTCGATCATCGAACCCTTTTCGGAAAACTTCACCGAGTCGTAGATCTTCGCGGCCGCCACGCCGGAGCCGTTAGCGACGGCCGACCGGACGCACTTGGAGACGAGTTCGGGCGTGACGAGCGGGCGGGCGCCGTCGTGGACGAGGATGATCGACGAGTCGGGCCCCGCGGCGGCCACGCCGTTCTTCACCGATCCGAGACGGTTGACGCCGCCGTTCACGATCGCCTTCACCTTGCGGCAGCCGTGGAGCGCCACGATGCCCCTGGTGGCCGGAATCTGGTCCTTGCGCACGACGATGACGATCTCGTCCACGTCGCGGCAGCTTTCCATTGCCACGATCGAATACGCGAGAACAGGCTTGGATCCCAGATGGAGAAAGGCCTTGTCAACGCCTTCTCCCATGCGCCGGCTCTTGCCGGCCGCAACTATGACCGCAGTCGTCATTGCTCTCGCGTTCCTTTCGTGGTTGTGGGGTGAATCAGTTTTTGCGGAAATCCGGCCGCTTGCCCTTATACCAGGCAAGCATCACGGGGGATGCGACGAAGATCGAGGAGAATGTCGAGACGACGAGGCCGATCAGCATGCACACGCCGAAGCCGCGGATGTCGCCCTTGCAGAAGACGATCAGAGCGGCGACCGGCAGGAGCGTCGTCACGGACGTGAGGACGGTGCGGGAGAGCGTGGCGTTGACGCAGCGGTTCACGAGCGTCGGGAAGTCGGACTTCTGGTCGCGCCGCAGCTCCTCGCGGACGCGGTCGAACAGCACAATCGTGTCGTTCACGCCGTAGCCGACGATCGTCAGCAGGGCGGCCACGATCGTGAGGTTGAACTGGAACGGCAGCGCGCCGAAGATGCCCACCGTGATGAGAACGTCGTGGACCAGCGCGACGATGGCGCCGAGACCGAAGCCGAACTCGAAGCGGAACCCGACGTAGAGCAGCATGACGATGGTCGAGAGCGCGATGGCGTAGAAGGCGGTGCGCTTCATCTCCCGGCCGATCTGCGAGCCGATCGAGTCGATGTCCAGAAACTCGAAGCGCGCCTTGGAGAGCTCGGGGTCGTCCGGATTGCTCAGCGCCGCGTTGAGCGCCTCGGAGATTTCAACGCCGCCGATTTCCGTGTGAACCGTCTTGATTTCAAGATAGGCGCCCTCGCTGGAGAACTGATACTGCGGGTCGGCGTCGTCGATGCCGGCGGCCTGCGCGGCGGCGCGAATCGCCGCGATGGACGGCAGCGCGCCATGGTCAGCCGCGAGCGCCTCGGCTTCGGCCGAAAGATTTTCGGCCTTTTCCTCGGAAGCGGCCTCGGGAGCGGGAGCGGCGCCTTCGGCGGCGGCGACCGCGTTGGTGGCGCCTTCGGCGGCCTCGGCGGCTGCAACTGCGTTGGTTGCGGCTTCGGCGGCGGCGGGAGCGGCCTCGGAAGCGGCCTCCGGAGCGACGGCCTCGGCGGCGGCGGACTTGGCCGAGACGGCGTAGGAGACGCGGGCGCCGCCGGTGAAGTCAACCGCGAACACGTTGGCCGGGTTCCTGAAATACTTGACCGCGGTCACGGCGAGCGTCGCCACGATGATGGTGACGGCGAGCGCGGCGAACGGGCGGAAGTTTTTCACGAACGGGATCGCGATGTCCTCGCGCACGGCCTGCATCATCTTCGGCTTCCACGACGTCTGCTCGGACATGGCGCTCGCGAAGACGGTCCTGGTGACGAAGAGCGCGGTGAACATCGACGCCGCGATGCCGGCGACAAGCGTCACCGCGAATCCGCGAATCAGGCCGGTTCCGACGACGAACAGGATCACGCCCGTGAGAACCGTCGTCAGGTTGCCGTCGAAGATCGCGCTGAACGCGCGCTGGTAGCCGGCCATCACGGCCTGGAAGCCGGGCCTGCCGGCGCGCAGCTCCTCGCGGGTGCGCTCGTAGATCAGCACGTTGGCGTCCACCGCCATGCCGACGGAGAGCAGAATGCCCGCGATGCCGGGCAGCGTCAGGACCGGCAGGCGCAGCAGCGAGCCGCCGGAGACCGTGGCGTCGCGCGCGATCTGGGAGAGGATGCCGGAAGTGGCCACCGCGCAGAGCGGCAGAAGCACGAAGTTGAGCACCAGCGCCAGATCGGCGACAAGGCCCATCGCGCGGTAGTAGAGAATCATGAAGAGCAGCACGGCCGCGACGCCGACGCAGATCGCGATCCGGGCGTCGGCGATCGAGTCCTCGCCGAGAGTCGGGTTCACGAAGCGCTTGCCGAGGAACTTGAGCGGCGCGGGCATGGCGCCGGCGCGCAGGACGTTGGAGAGCGTCTGCGCGTCCTCCAGCGTGAACGACCCGTGAATGCGGGCGCTGCCGCCGGTGATGGGCTCTTCAAGCACGGGGGCGGAATAGACGATGCCGTCGAGCACGACCGCGAGCTGACGTCCGGCGCGGGTGGCGCTCTTGCAGTGCTTGCGGGTGATTTCGGCGAATTTGCGGGTGCCAACGGAGTCGAAGCGCAGATTGACCTGCATTTCGCCGGTCATCTCGTCGGCGGAGTAGGACGCGTTGGAGAGGTTGGAGCCGTTCATCTGCGCGCGGCGCTCGACAAAGATCGGGTAATACACGTCGGCATCGCCGACGCGATCCTTTTCGAGCATGAAGACATATCCGGGAGGCGGGTTGCCGAACGAGCGCAGCGAGCGCGGGTCGGGCTCCGGCACGGAGACGTCGCGGACGTAGCAGAGGCCGCGGCGCCCCATTTCGGCAATTTTGAAGCCGCGCGGCGCGACCCCCTTGTCGAGGAGCTTCGAGCCGAGATCGGCCGAGCGCGTCGATACGAGCCGGAAGTCGAGGAACGCCACGGAGCGGACGAGCTTCTCGGCGCGGGCGCGCTGCTCCTCCGAGGCGCCGGGCATCTGGACGTAGATGCGGCCGTTGCTGCCCTTGGTGATGACGGGCTCCTCGGTGCCGATCGAGTCGATGCGCTGGCGGATGATCTCCACGGCGATGTCGTCGGCGGAGGCGACCGCTTCGGCCACGCGGTTGGCGATCTCGGCGTCGGAGGCGTCGGGATGGCGCTCGCGGACCGTCTCCTCAAGCGCGGACTTGTCGAGCTCGACGGTGAAGCTGTAGCCGCCGCGAAGATCGAGGCCGAGGCGCACTTTCTTCTGGGGCGGATAGACGAGGAACAGGGACGCGGCCGTCAAAAACGCGATGACGAGCCATTTCCACCAGAGATTGGATTTCATTGATTCTTGCTTTCGGGTTTGAAAATCTGGAACGGCGCGGGCGGCCGGGGATGACGAAAAAGGCCGCCGCGCGAAAAACTACTTTCCGCCCTGCCCGGCGCCTTCCGCGGCCGCGGCGCCTTCCGGCATGGGCATTTCGACTGCGCCGCGCACAACCTCCACGGTGGCGCCGTCGCAGATGCGGATCAGGAACGACGTCGGGCGGACCTCCTCGATCGTTCCGACCATTCCGCCGCAGAAGAGGACGCGGGCGCCGGCGCGGAGCGCGGCCACCTGCGCCTTGCGCTCCTTCTCCTTGCGCTGCTGCGGGCGGATCATCAGAAAATAGAAGATCGCGAAGATGAGAATCAGCGGAACGAAACTTGCGAAGCCGCCGCCCGCCGGGGTCGGGGCCGGGGCCTGCGCGAAAACTTGAAGTGCTGTGGTCATGGCTGGAATGTCGTTGTGGTAAATCGCCTGTGAAAATCAAAAGAACTCAAACGGGGAAAAATCCTGAATCTCCAATTCGCAAATCCAAAGAAATCAAAATCCGAATCTCAAACCTCCGCCTACGCCGCCTCGCCGCGAAGCTCCGCGCGGACGCGGGCGCGGAAGCGGTCGAAGACTCCTTGCGCGATGGACTCCCGCAACTCCTCCATGAAGCGCATGTAAACGTGGATGTTGTGTATGGTGAGAAGCCGCTCGCCGAGAATTTCGCGCGTGTTCAGCAAGTGGCGGACGTATGCGCGGGAGAAGTTGCGGCAGCAGTAGCACCCGCACCCCTCCTCAACCGGACGCATGTCGCGCGCGAACCGCCCGGCCTTGACCTGAAGGGAGCCGGAGCGGACGAACGCCGAGCCGTTGCGCGCGTGACGGGTCGGAGTCACGCAGTCGAACATGTCGATCCCCCTGGCCACGGCCTCGACGATCTGGAGACGGTCCCCAACTCCCATGAGGTATCTGGGCCTGTCGGCCGGAAGCGCGGCGACGCCGTCCTCCACGCCGCGCAGCAGCGCGTCCTCGGGCTCTCCGACGCTGACGCCGCCGACCGCGTATCCGTCGAAGCCGATTTCAACAAGCCCCTCGGCGCAGCGGCGGCGCAGGTCGGCCCAGACTCCGCCCTGCACGATGCCGAACCGCAACTGCCCGGGCGCCCTCGGCTGCTCGGCGCAGCGCGCCGCCCACGACAGCGTCTTCGCCACGGACTTTTCGGCGTATTCGCGCGTGCACGGCCATGGAATGCATTCGTCGAAGCACATCGCCACGTCCGATCCAAGCATCCGCTGCACCGCCATCGACTCGACCGGGCCGATGAACACGCGCCTGCCGTCCACGTGCGATGCGAACTCCACCCCGTCGTCGCGAATCCTGCGCGTTTTTCCTAGCGAAAAGACCTGAAAACCGCCGCTGTCGGTGAGGATCGGGCCGTTCCAGCCCATGAAGAGGTGGAGACCGCCGGCGGCGGCCACCGTCTCCGCGCCCGGACGCAGCATGAGATGATACGTGTTGCCCAGAATCGTGGAAACTCCGAGTTCGCGCAGATCGCGCGGCTCGAGTGTCTTCACCGTGCCCTGCGTCCCCACCGGCATGAAGACCGGGGTCTCCACCGAGCCATGCGCGGTGCGCAGCGTCCCAAGCCTGGCCTCGAAGCCGGGAAGGACGCCCTGCGTGCGCTTTATCGAGAGTGGAGACGGCATGTTATGCGTTGGCGGTGGAGAGGAGCTTGCTAATCCTCGATTTCGCCGACCTTGAGCCGACGGAAGTAGTCGCGGGTCAGACGCCCGACCGTCGGGGCCAGCAGGATCAGGGCGACGAGGTTCGGGAAGGCCATGAGTCCGTTGAACGTGTCCGCCACGCCCCAGACGACGGAAACCGTGAGATAGGGGCCGACAAACACGACGAGGACGTAGAGCAGCCTGTAGATCATGACGATCGACCGGCGCCTGGGGCCTACGAGATACTCCAGGCATTTTTCGGAGTAGTAGTCCCAGCCGAGAATTGTCGTGAAGGCGAAGAACGCCAGCGCGACGGAAAGGAAGAGCGGCCCGATGACATCGGAGTGCGGCAGGAAGGAAAGCCCCTTGCTGAACGCCTCGATGGTTATGTCCACGCCCTTGAGCCCGAGCTCGGGCTGCCAGGCGCCGGTGACGACGATCGCGAGCCCCGTCATGGTGCAGATGATGATCGTGTCGAAGAACGTGCCGGTCATGCAGACGAGCCCCTGGCGGACGGGTTCGTTGGTCTTTGCGGCAGCGGCGGCGATCGGCGCGGAGCCGAGGCCCGCCTCGTTCGAGAAAATGCCGCGGGCGATGCCCTTCTGCATCGCGATGAAGATCGTGCCGGTCACACCGCCGGCGAACGCCCTTGGATTGAATGCGGCGCGGACGACAAGTTCAAGCGCCGCCGTGACCTTGGAGAGGTTGCCGAGCAGGAGGAACGCGCAGATGATCACGTAGAACACGGCCATGAACGGCACGACGACAGTCGATACGCTCGCGATGCGCTTCAGTCCGCCGATGACGACCAGGGCCACGCAGACGGAGACGACAAGCCCGGTGATGGCGATCACCCACGAGTAGTGCGCGCCGAAGAGGTCGAAGCCGGGAACTGCGCCGTCCTTGTAAACGCAGAGCTTGAAGAAACGGTCGGAGGCCGACGTTATGCCCTGTATCTGCGTGATTGTGCCTATGCCCATGATGCCGGCGACGGTGCCAAACACGGCGAAGAGGACCGCGAGCCACTTCCAGTTGCGGCCAAGTCCCTTTTCGATGTAGTAGAACGGGCCGCCAAGAACCCTGCCGTCGGGGCCGACTTCGCGATATTTCACGGCGAGCGTTCCCTCGGCGTATTTGGTGGCCATGCCGAAGAACGCGGCGACTTCCATCCAGAAGAGCGCGCCAGGGCCGCCCGTGCCGATCGCCGTCGCCACGCCAACGATGTTGCCGGTGCCGATGGTGGCGGAAAGCGCCGTGCAGAGCGCGCCAAAGGAGGACACTTCGCCTGATCCGTCCTGCTCCGTCGTGAACATGTATTTCATCGCCCTCTTCAGATTGAGGAGGTGGACGAAGCGCAGAATGCAGGTCAGAAGTATTCCGGTGACGAGAATGGCGCCGATGAGCGGGACGCCCCATACGTAGCCGTCCACCTTGTCCACCCACGCGGTGAACGTTTCGAGCCAGTCGGAGGAGGCCTCCTGGGTCTTGGCGACGGAGGTGTCCGGCGCGGCCTCGACTTCGGCCGCGATGACGGCGAGGGCCGACGAGCCGTGCTTCGCCTCGGCGGAGCCGGGTTCGGCCGCATTCGCCGCGCCGGTCGAGCCGGTCGCGGAGACGACCTCGGCGGACGCGGCGCCAATGGAGGCGGGAGCCGGGGATTGTGCGCTGGAATAGGCGGAAACCACGGCCAGAAGAGCCGCTGCGGCGAACGTGGCGAAACGAATTTTCATGCCGGAGAAAAGAAAAAGAACTGCGGCGAGAGCCGCGCGAACGGGCACAATCCTAGCACAAAGACCTTTACGCCGCAATATCCACAAGACGCGCGGCGTATTCGGTCAGCCGTCCCGTCGGTCATGGAGAGACCGCGATTGCTTCGCAACGCCATTTTGGCGGCAACGCTTCCCGCATCGGACGCCGCTTCGCGGCTATGCGGAGAAGCGTTGCCGCCGCCGAATGCCGATTTGCGGGTGGCGAAGGGCGGCAAATGCCGGTTCCGCACGGCCGCAAAGCGGCCTGGCGGTGCGGACCGGCATTCGCCAAAAGATTGCGTCGCGAAGCGATTGCGGTTTTGTATGGGGCTTGCCAAGCCACCCCTACGGCTGACCGATTACCGCGCGGCGCGGAGATCTTGCAACGCCGATTTTTTCGAGGACGGGGAGGACCGGGGAGGTCCGGCGGGACCGGCGCCAGTCCCGCATGTCCCGCCAGTCCCGCATGTCCTCGACGCTAACGATTCGCGAAGAGCACAAAGTTTGTTTCTCATGCAGAGACGCAGGGACACAGGGACGCAGGGACACTGGGACTCCGAGTGCAATTGGCTGTAAATCGGCAAATGGAGCAATTGTCCACAAATCAAAATTGAAGCAAATGTCCACAAATGGCAAATGGCAAAATTCAAGGGGCGGGAGAGAGGTGCGGACTCCGGCCGCGGCACACTACGCCGCGGGCAAGATGCCCGCGCTCCCAGGAGGCATAAGCCCGCGAAAATGGGAGGTGCGGACACCGGCCGCGTCAAACTGCGCCGCGGGCAAGATGCCCGCGCTCCCAGGAGACTCAGCTCGCGAAAATGGGAGGTGCGGACTCCGGCCGCGGCAAACTGCGCCGCGGGCAAGATGC
>DJYI01000086.1 GCA_002448475.1 Verrucomicrobia bacterium UBA6982 | reverse complement strand
CATGGACGACGATCCGCGCAAGGTAGCGAAGGCGATCCGCTTGGCGCGGCGCTGCATGGCGGTCGTCCGGCAGAACATAGTCTTCGCGATAGGGGCGAAATGCGCGGTGCTGGCGCTCGGCGCGGCGAACATGGCGGGAATGTGGGCCGGCATCTTCGCCGACGTCGGGGTGATGCTTCTATGCGTGTTGAACGCTGCGCGCTGCCTCGACGCGCGCCGCGTGTAGCCGCCGCGCCCGTCGCGGTGGCTGGCTTTCAACCTTTCAACTTGGCTTTTGTCGGGGATTTTGGTAGTCTCCCCCCCGCCGTTGAAACGGCCTGTTTTCCATGAAAGAAATCGCATACGTTCTCGTCAATCCCTACACGATTCGCAAATCCCGCCTCGGCGGCGTTCTCGCGCGCTACCTCAGCCGCACGGACCTAAAGCTCGTCGCCGCGCGGATGTTCGGCGCGTCCCAGGGGCTTGTGGACGAATACTGCCAGGCGGTTCTCGACCGCACGGACCAGCGGCCGGACATCGACCGCCTTCTCGCCGACTACATACGCCGCGAATATTCGCCGAAAAAGGACACCGGACGCCCGCACCGGGCGCTGTGCCTTCTGTTTGAAGGGGAGGACGCGATCCAGAAAATCTGGGACGTGACGGGTTCGCTCACCATGCGCTGGGGCGGCGGGCAGACGGTTCGCGAAACCTATGGCGACTACATTCTTGACGATTCGGGGCGCGTCACCTACTTCGAGCCGGCGGTCCTCGTCGCTCCCACGCGTCCGTTCGCCGTGCAGACGCTCAAGATACTCCTGCGCCACATCGCCGACAGCGGCATCGTCAATTCCCACTTCGGCGAACCCGGCATCGAGCGCACGCTCGTCATGCTGAAGCCCGACAACTTCCAGCGGCCGTCCCTTCGCGCCGGCAACATCATCGACCTGCTTTCCTCCGCCGGACTGCACATCGTCTGCGTGAAGAAGTTCTCCATGACCGTCGCGCAGGCCGAACAGTTCTACGGCCCCGTCGTTGACTCGCTCGCCGCGAAGTTCCCGTCGTTCGGCGCCCGCCGCGTCGCGGTCGCCGTCGCGCGCGAGCTTGGCTTTGAGGTTTCCGAGGACGCGGTCCGTCCGCTTTGCGAAACGCTCGCCCCGACGTTCGCCCGGCACCAGTTCGAGGACATCGTCGAATTCATGACCGGATTCCGTCCCTCCTCGGTGCCGGAGGATGAAAAGGCCGGTCGCGCAGGCGCCGAATGCCTTGGCCTCGTTTACGAGGGGGAAGGGGCCGTTGCCGCGATCCGCGACATTCTCGGCGCCACAGATCCCAGCAAGGCGCGCCCCGGCTCGGTCCGGCGCGAGTTCGGCACCAACATCATGGTGAACGCCGCCCACGCCTCGGACTCGCCGGAAAACGCCGCGCGCGAAATGGGGATAATCGACATCGCCGGAGACAACCTCTCCCCATACATCAAGAAATACTGCCATGAATAGCACCGTCGCGGCTATCAGGCCGTCGGCAACGCTTGCCATAGCGGCCAAAGCCAAGGAAATGGCCGCGCAGGGGATACACGTCTATTCCTTTGCTGCCGGAGAGCCGGACTTCGACACCCCGCAGGTGATCAAGGATGCGGCCTGCCGCGCGATCTGCGATGGAATGACGAAATACACCGCCGCGCGCGGCATGCCGGGACTTTGCGCCGCGGTCGCCCGCAAATTCGCGGAAAAGAACGGCATCGCCTACGATCCGGCTACGGAGATCATGATCTCCTCCGGCGGCAAGCAGTCGCTCTGCTATGCTTTCCAGGCGCTGCTCAATCCCGGCGACGCCGTAATCGTGCCCTCTCCATACTGGCTCTCGTATCCGGAGATGGTGCGCATCGCGGGAGGCGTTCCCGTTTTTGCGAAGACCGACGCGGCCGCCGGCCACAAGCTTTCGCCGGCGGCGCTTGAACGCGCCGTCGCCGAAGCGGAGGGCCGGGCGCGGGTCCTTGTCTTGAACTACCCGTCCAACCCGACAGGAGCCGTCTATTCCGCCTCGGAACTTCGCGCCTTGGGCGAAACTGCGCTGCGGCTCGGCCTCTGGATCGTGGCGGACGAAATGTATGAGCGCATGGTCTATACCGGCGCGCCGTTCGTTTCCATCGCGTCGCTCTCCCCCGAGCTGCGCGAACGCGTTGTGACGATCAACGGATGCTCCAAGGCGTATTCCATGACCGGCTGGCGCATCGGCTACGCGGGGGCTCCCGAAAGCGTGATGCGTCTCATGGCGACATGCCAGAGCCACTGCGCCTCGAATCCGTGCACTCCCGCGCAATACGCGGCGCTAGCGGCGCTCGAAGACCCGGAGGCGGAGCGGGCTGTCCAGCCGATGCTCGAGGCGTTCGCGGCGCGCGCGTCGCGCATCTACGAACTTCTCTCGGCAATAGAGGGAGTGAAGCTGTCGCGTCCGGAAGGCGCATTCTACGTGTTCCCGGACGTGAGCGCGTTCGGTCTCGGGTCGGTGGAATTCTGCGACCGCCTCCTCAAGGAGGAGTCTGTCGCCGCCGTGCCGGGGCTGCCGTTCGGCGATGACGGATGCGTGCGCTTCTCCTACGCCTGCTCGCTGGAAACCATTGAAGAGGGGATCGCGCGCGTGGCCCGCTTCTGCGGTCGGCTCCGCGCCGCCCCGCGCTGACGAACCGGACAGGACAGGCAATGTCGTTTTTCGACCGTTTCCGGCAAGCGCCGAGCCCCAAGATATCTCCGCGGGACGTCGATCCTGACGCCCTGACGGTGATCCATCGTCTCCATCATGCGGGGTTCACGGCGTATCTCGTCGGCGGCGGCGTCCGCGACATCCTGCTCGGACGGACGCCCAAGGACTTTGATGTTGCGACGGACGCCCGTCCGGGCCAGATCAAGCGTCTTTTCCGAAACGCGTTTGTGATCGGCCGCCGATTTCGTCTTGTTTTGGTTCGCTTCGGCGACAAGCAGATTGAAACCGCGACCTTCCGCCGCGATCCGGAGCCCGACTCGCCGCCAGCCCCCGAATCGTCGCAGGCGGACGGGGCGCTCTACCAGATGGACGACAACGAGTTCGGGACCCCGGAGGAAGACGCGCTGCGCCGCGACTTCACCGTGAACGCGCTTTTCTACGATCCCGACGAAGATCGGGTCATAGACTACGTCGGGGGGCTGCGCGATCTGCGCAAGCGGACGCTGCGCTGCATCGGCGACCCGAATGTGCGCTTTCGCGAGGACCCGGTGCGGATGCTCCGCGCAGTCCGCCTTTCGTCGCGGCTCGGCTTCACCGTTCATTCCGATTCGGTCAAGGCCATCCGCCGCCACGCCCATGAACTTTCCGCGGCCTCGCGCCCGCGTCTTTTCGAGGAACTTCTTCGCCTTTTCACATTCTGCAAGTCCGAAGAGGCGTTTCGCCGCTTGTATGACGGCGGCCTCATGGACGCGCTGGTCCCGGCGGTCGCCATCGACGTGCGCCGCCACGGCGGCTCGCGCGCCCCGCTATGGCGCTATCTCGCCGCTCTCGACGCGCGATTTCCGTCTCTCGAAACTCAGGACACCCGCGATCCGCGCTTCGTGCAGGAGAACGTGCTGCGCCTTGCCGCGCTTCTCGCCCCACTCTGGAGGGCCGAGCCGCGAAGCGGCGGCGCCGAGCGACTGGTGTCGGAGATCGTGGTCGAGCCGTTTCGTTCGCGTGGATGGCGGCCGCCGAAGTTCATGTGCATGGATCTGTGCTCGGTCCTCGAATTGCTCCGCGACTACCCATCTCGCGACTTGCGCCGCCGCGGCGCGTTCTCGCGTCCGTGGTTCCACACGGCTCTCGTGTTCTGGGAGATCTGCGCCGAAGCGGAGGACGATCGGACTCATGCGTCGGCGCTCGCCCAGTGGCGCGCCCAGTTCGACGCCTGGAGCGCGGCCCCTCATCCGGACAGGCGCGGGCGATACGTGCCAGTCGATCCCGATTCCGCCGGCGGGCGCGGCTTCGCCGTTGATCCGCCTGCGCAAAGCGCGTCAGACAGTCAGCCGGCGCCCGACGAACCTGGCGAGTCCGCCGTCCATGATGCGGCGGACGAACCGGAATCTCCGGAAACGCCCGAAAAGGAAGCCCCCCAGTTCAGGCGCCGCCACCGCCGGCGCGGTGGGCGTCGCGAACGTCTTCGTCGCGAGCGACTTCGCGCGCGGACGCAAAACACCATTCAGCAACCCTCGGAAAACAATGCTCAGCAATGAAAAAAGTTCTCATTCCCACAAAGCTTGACGCCCTGGCCGCCAAGATTCTCTCGGAACACGGATATCAGGTAGTCCAGGAGCCAAAGACCCCTATTCTCGATCTGGCGAAGGCGAACCCTGACGCCCACGCCGTGATCGTGCGCTCGGAGAAGGTCACCGCCGAGGTCCTCGACGCCCTTCCGCACCTCAAGGCGGTAGTCCGCGCCGGAGCGGGGTTCGACAACATCGACGGCAAATACGCCCGGCAGAAGGGCGTGGACGTCATGAACACGCCCGGCGCCAATTCCAACGCCGTGGCGGAAGAGGTAGTCGCCCTGATTCTCGCGGACATCCGCCATGTCGTGCGCGCCGACGAGACAACTCGTCGCGGCGAATGGGAGAAGGCGAAGCTCATGGGGCGCGAGCTGACCGGCAAGACCGTTGGCATCGTCGGTCTTGGCCACATCGGCCGCCTCGTCGCCAAGCGCATTTCCGGCTTCGAATGCCGAGTTCTCGGCTACGACCCGCTTGTCCCGGCCGAGAAGGCCAAGGAATTCGGAATCGAGCCGGCCGACGTCGAAACCATCTTTCGCGAATCCGACTTCATAACTCTGCACATCCCGCAAAACGCGGAGACGAAGGGCTTCGTGAACAAGCGGCTACTCGCTCTCATGAAGAACGACGCCACCCTCGTCAACTGCGCTCGCGCCGGGATCGTGGACGAGGACGCCATCCGCGAGGCCAAGGGGCTCAAGTCCATACGGTTCCTCAATGACGTTTATCCAAAAGACGCCGAAGGCCCGAAGTCCGTCGCCGACATAGCCGACCTGATGATGCCGCACCTCGGAGCCTCGACGGTCGAGGCGAATCGCAACGCCGCCATCCGCGCTGCCGAGGAGCTCGTCGATCTCGACGAAAAGGGAGTCTCGCCTTTCGTCGTAAACCGCGACATGCCGGCCGGTCTCGACGCCTCTTATTGCGACTTGGCCTTCACGCTGGCCCGCGTTTGCCGCGCCATCCTCGGCGCGGACCATCCGCTGCGGCGCATCGAGGCGAGCTGCTACGGTAGGCTCCAGCCTTACTCCAAGTGGCTTTCGCTTTCGTTCCTCAACGGACTTTGGGCGGACATCGACCGCTCGTCTGACTTCAAGACAGTCCTTGCCGACCTCGAAACGCGCGGGGTCGCGTTCAAGGTCCGCGACGCCGATCCCACGAAAAAGTATGAGAATTCGATGACTGTGGACGTGGCCAGCGAGGGAGCGGCCGTCTCCCTGCGCGGAACCGTCGGCGAGGGCGTGAAGATGGTCTCGCGAATCGACGAGTTCAACCACCTCTACTGGACTCCGACGCCCTACGCGGTCTTCTTCGAATACGACGACCGTCCCGGCGTGATCGGCGCCATCGGGGAGGCCCTGCACAAGGCAGACATCAACATCGAGGACATGCGCAACCCGCACAACCCCGCCACGGGGCACTCGATGGCGATGCTCTCGACGAACAAGCCCGTCGCGCCGGAGCTCGTCGCCTCGATCGCGAAGACGATCCGGTCCTTCAAGTCGAGCGCGCTCGCGTTCTAGCGGGCGGGGCCCGCGCGCAGCGTCTCGACGTCGGCCTGCACGGCCGCGGCGCCGAGGTAGAACGCCACGTCGTCGATCAGGCCCCCGAAGTAGCCGCCGGGGGCGATCTCGGAGCGCTTGCCCTTGCCGGGCTGGGCCGCGCCGACCTGCAGCTGGGCGATGCCGGACTCCATCGCGGCGCCCCAGCCGCAGAGACCGTCGAAGAGGGCCTCCGGGACGGCCCCCGTCTCCGGGACGATCCACACGCGGAAGCGGTTGCTCGGCTGCTTGAACTCGTCGCGGTCGGGCAGGTGGGCGATCACGACGAGATGCCACTTGTTGGGCTCCCAGCGGAAGGGCTTGCCCTCCGCGGCGTGGCGCCTGCCCTTGGCGTCCTGCATCGCGACGTGCGGCACGCCCTTCGCGTCGAGCCAGACCTGCCAGCCGAAGTCGCCCGTCTTGGCGTCCGGCGCGGCCCCGGCGAGGACGCACGCCTGCTTGGACGAGAGCCTCGGGTTCTTCATCCACATCGCGAGCGTCCACTCCTGGCGGAAGGCGTTCTCCGGCCGAGGCCCCGAGAGGACGAAGCTGCCCTCCGATCCAAAGCCGTCGTAGGCCTTCGCGCCGCTCCTGCGGCCCGGCGCGCCGCCGCGGACCCGGTCCTTGGCGGAGCCGTCGCGCTTCTCGTTGGAGGAGTCGGCCGCGGTCGGCGCCTTGCCCGCCTCCTCGAACTCCCAGCGCAGCAGGAGCGTCTTGTCCCAGCCGCCCTTGCCGGCCGCCGCGCCGGCGGCGGCCGCGCCGCCCGCGAGGAACGCCGCGCGCGCCGCGGTCATCTCCTCCGCGGAAAGCGAGCGCGGCCAGAGCGAGACCTCGTCGACGAGCGCCGCCGGACCGAGCGCGCCGGCGGGCGCCGACTTCGGGTGGCGGCCGCGCGGGGCGCCGCCGACCACGAGGCGCTCGGCCGCGGGGGCGCGGGCGCCGTTGCGGAAGACGCGGTCGAGGACCGGCTCGCCGACGGGGTCGCCGGGAACGCCGATCCAGACGCGGTAGTGCTCGTCCCAGGTCTCGTCGTCCTTCTTCGACTCGAGCGCGCGGACGACGGCGACGTGGTACCACGCCCCGCGCTTCCAGGCGAAGCCCTCCGCGCGCTCGACGCCCGTCCCGCCCTTCGAGTCCTGGATGCCGAGGCAGACCGCGCCGCTGCGCTCGATCCAGAGCTGCCACGGGACCTCCTTCCCCTCCCCCGCCCCGCGCGCGACGAGGGCGACGCGGTTCGTGAGCGGCATCGGGTCCCGGAGGAAGCACTGGAAGGTCCCCTCGCGGGGCGTCTCGGGG
>DJYI01000123.1 GCA_002448475.1 Verrucomicrobia bacterium UBA6982 | reverse complement strand
CTGCGGCTGAAAGCCTTCAAACTCTCTGCATTGCCATTTCCTCTCCGTGCCTTCGTGCCTCCCTGCTCTCCGTGTTAGGCAAAAGCAAAAATGGCCAAAAGTAGTGGACTGAAAATGGCGGCTATTTTCCCATGTGCCTTTTGTCCATTTGGCGGCATATACAATGGCAACTACCGTCTCGTCTCGCCTCGAAGGCCCTGAAGACAGACCAGGAGGCGAGGGCGCGGGCGTAGTGGCGCCCGCATTCGGGTTCGTCGAAGGGATTTCGCTTTTCGCCGTCGAAACGGGCGCGGATGTCGCGGACAACCTCTTCGGCATTCACGAAGTCGCCCGTCTGCGCGAGCCACGCCGCGACGACGTATTCGAAGCCGGTCATGGTCTCCGTGTAGTATGGAAATGGCGTCCTTGGCTTGCGGTCGGGCGGATACCACGCCATGACGAGCGACCGCTCACCGGCGAGCGTGAAGTCGCGCATGTGGTTGAATGCCGGAGTATCCGGTTCGCGGCGGTTTCTCGCAAGAATCGTCTCCGTGGCCTTGCGGGCGTGAGCCGGATCGGCCACGGGGTCGAGTCCTACAGCGCGCGCGGCGTAGTCGCCAACGAGCTGGTCGATGAGGCATCCGGCCCCTAGCTGGAAGTCTGGATCGCGAAGGTTCGTCTGCGGTGGCCAGCCCGCCTCGGTTGCGGGATGGAACGGCCCCTCCGCAGTCGCGATGCGATGCTCGTACCATTCGCCGTTGAAGAGGTTTGCCTCCGTCCAGGCCGCGCCCCTCGCGCGCATCTCCGCACACTTGGCGGCAAAACCAGAATCGGGCTCAAATCGTGCCGCAAGCCGCTCCGCCGCCTGTAGCGCGGCAAGATAAAGGAACTCCATCTGAGGGTTGGGGCCGTAGTAGTTGACATCCATGGTGTTGTGCTGGCACCCCTCCATCACGCCGTCGCGGTCGGCGTCCCAGCCGCCCGCGACCCAGCAGAACTCCATCGCTTTCCTGACGGCCGGCCAGAGCCTCGTCATCCAGGCGTCGTCGCCCGTCTTCGCCCAGAACTCCCACGCCTTGACGATGCTCTGCATCTGGCCGTCGGCTGCCGCCTTGTCCAGTTTACGCGCCTCACGTCCGAGCGGCTGCCCGATGCGGAACGAAATTGCGCCTTCCTCCGACATCGCAACAAGGAACGACAGATCGCACATGTCCTTCGCGAGGCTCGGCCATATATCGACAAGCGCGTGTTCGTAGCCCCAGACATGTAGGCAGTTGCCGTAGCAGAGGCCGTGCGTGTCGTGGATGCCTTCCCAGCCGAAGAAATGGCCGTCCACCGTGCGGAAGCATGTCGGCGAGCGCAGGGTCGAAAGATTGAAAAGGGCGGCCTCCCTGACGGTCTCCGGCACTCCCGGCGCCTCCGCGACGGAGCGGACGAAGGCTACCGTTTCCCTTTCGAGCTCCGGGAGCCGCGCAAGAAAGGCATCGGCCGCCGAAAGCGCGTCGGGCCAGACTTGGCAGTAGTGGTTGCCGACGAACTCGTCCTCCGCGAAAAAGCCGTTCTCCGACCTCTCCCACGCCGAGCGGTTCGGGAAACGCCACGAAAGGACGAAGGGGATTTCGGCGGTTTCGCCGGGGGCGAGGCTGACCGTCGCGGCGAGAAGCCCGAAATGGCATTCCCGCGTTCCCTCCATGTCACCCACGTCGCCCCTGGAAACGAGTCGGCGCCAGAACTGGTCGAGGCCGTCGCTCCATCCGGCGTCGGAGATTTTCGCGCCGACGGAGATTTCACCGGCGCAGCGTGGGACGGACACGGCGAACTCGCCAGTCTCGCGGCTGAACGGCCTCTCGGTTCCGGGGGCCTCGGCGTTTCCACGCAAGACTACGGCGCGGAGCGAGTCTGTTTCCGCCGCCGATTGCGAGAGCGTGCCGCCACACGGGTTGGGCATCGCGGCGGCGACGGTCGCGCGGAGCGGAGCACTCCCAATGTTGACGAGCCGCCAGCGGAGAAGCGCGACGGGCATTCCGCTCGCCTCGGCGTCGCCCTTCACGAGCGGGTTCATCGCCTCAAGCGTCGCCCGGACAGGCACGCCCGGATCGTCCAGCTCGACCTGCGCGAGAGGATAGGCGGCCTTGAAGACGGCACTGGAGAAGCGCGGATAGCCATGGTTCGGCGCCGGACAGCCGGACCACCCCTCGTATTCGGACGTGTCGATCGGCCCCTCGAGAAGCCGCGCCGCGACTGCGCCGGAGGCGTCCTCCACGCGTAGGACGAATGCGGGACACACGCTCTCCCGGCACGGCGTGAAATCCTTTTCCGGGGCGTTCCTGATTTCGAACGACCGGAGTCCGCCGGTGCCGCAAAGCGACACCTTGCCCGTTCCGATGCCACCTAGCGGCATGCGGATGCGCCGGAGGTCTTTTCCCCTGTATTCCCGCATGACGGGCCAATTAATCTCTTTCATCGGGAGTCGTTAATAGTATCGAGTTCGAGGAGTGCGCAGGCGGCGGCCCCCATGCAGTTGAGCCAGTCGTAGAGCGGCTGGCCAAGGGTGTCATGCGTCCAGAATGTCGGGACGCGCCCTTCTGGCGTCTGGACGCGGGTTATGGTGTCTCCGAGCACCCGCGCCTTGGAGAGCAGCTGCGGCTCTCCTGTCGCTCGCCAGAGCGCGAGGTAGCCGCGTATCATCTTCGCCGCCGATGCGTCGATGGGCAGGAAGCAGCTGTATTGCTCAAGCACCGATGGAGTGTCCCAGAGCGGGTGGTTCTCCGGCGTCTCCCAGCAAACAAAACGCCTTTCGCAGAAGCGCATTATGCGGCGGCACTGCGCGAGGCGCTGCGGGTCGTCCGGGAAACGGCGCAGAATCTCGAACATCGCCTCGACGGCGTTGTGCTTTGTCGGATTGGCATATGGGGGGCGGGGCTGGATGTCCTCGAACTGCCCGTCCCAGTTCCAGTCGGTGAGCGGATGCGCTTCAATCCAGGCGAAGCAGTCGTCGGCCGCATCCGCCCAGCGTTTGTCGCCCGTGGCGGCGGCGAGGGCGTTGAAGAAGACGAGCGGGCGAGTCGGGACAAGGGTGTTTTCGCCGATTGGCTCTCCCGTAACCAACCGCATCTTGAGCGGCCAGCTGCCGTCGGCGCGGCGGATTTTCAAATAGGTTTCGCCAATGCCGAGCGCGGCGTCGAGGAAGCGGCGGTCGCCGGTGGCGTTGAAATAGGCCACGAACGCGGCTCCGACATCGGCCGGGTAGAGCAGCATGACCTCACCCCGGTATTTCACGGCTCCTTCCGGCTCATTTCCTACCATTGACGGGCGATTTTCACCGTCGGCCCCTGGGTCACGCCGGAGCGGAGTCCGCCCGTATGTCGGCGGCCACCACGCCAGCGGCGCGTCGGGCGGCTTCAATTGCATGAGAAGGTATTCTGCGGATGCCGCGGCGAGGCGCATAGCCTCGTCGCGCCGCGCCGGTTCGCGCCGCGCCCATTCGAGCATCACGTTTATGTGGGCCGCATGCGTTTTGGAGACGTATGCGTTGTGCTGGTAGGTCTGCTCAGGTTCGCCCGTCTCGACAAGCGTCCGCATTGCCGGCAGGGAGGCCATGTAGGCAAAGGCGCGCAGCGCGGCCTCGCGGTATGGCCTCGCCGCTGGAGGATACGCCCCCTCGCGAAACTCGGCCGCAGTCTCAGGCCGCGGCGGACAGAGCGCGTCCACCTCCGCCTCGGAGAGCATCGCCGCCGGTAAAGCGCTTTTGTAATTTTGCATCGCGCTTTTACCAGGCATCCGTGCGGAACGGGGAGGCGGGTAGGCCGGCGCGGTTGTAGAGGTTGCAGTCGCCCATGGGGTTCGCCCGATGGGCGTAGCGGACGGCGACGGGGGCCTCGACTCCTTCTGCGGAGACGACCACGGTGTCGCCGTCGATGCGGGCGTCAGCCCAGACCCAGCGTCTGTCGGCCCCGGCGACGGCGAAGCCTTTCAGCGGCGCGTCGGGAGTCTCGACAGGCGCCACGCCCGGAGTGTCCGGCCCTTTCTCGGCGGCCATCAGCCCGCCACCAACGTAGTCGAACTCAATGCGGACGGCGTTGCTCTCGACTTTCATCGACTTGAAGAGAGGCCCGGAGACGACGATGTCCTTTTCGCCGTAGATATCGCGAAGCGCCCACAGGGCGAGGCGGTGGCCAACGTCGAACTTGTTCTTCGGATGGATGTCGCCGGGGTTGCCTATGTCGATGGCCACGGCCAGCCCGCAGCCCGGAATCGTCTGCGCCGCGACGCGCTGGGCGTCGCGGATTCTGGCGTAGCCGTTGCCGCCGGCCGGGTCGGTCGTCTTCGCCGTGAAGGAGGCGAGTTGCACAATGTAGAAGGGGAAGTCGTAGCCCCAGGCCGCGCGCCAGCCCTTCACGAGGGCTTCCAGCTTGCGGGCGTATTCCATGCCCTCGTTGCCGTTGGAGCAACCCTGGTACCATGTCGCGCCGGCGATGGGGAATTTCGTGATCGGCGCGATCATCATGTTGTAATGGGGCGTCCAGCGGTCAACTGTCGGTATTTTCCCGACGGCGGCCCAATCGCCTTCCTTCTCGGCCTCTACGATCTTCTTCGCCCATTTCACGAAATCTTCGCGGCAGGCCTTCACCTTCGCTACGGCCGGAGCCAACTGCGGGACAAGCGCCATGCCCTCGTCGTTCACGAATGGCTCGATGATGCTTCCCGACCAGTTGTCGTCGAGGATGCCCTGCGGGATGCCCGTCCTTTCGTTGAGTTCGCGCGCCATGAAGTAGCCCTCCGCCGTGATGCCGTCGAGCGTCTTCTCCGTGGCGACCTTCCAATTGTCGCAGCATGGATCGCCGTCCTGTGGGTGGAGCGCCGTCTCGTGGCGGAACTTGACCTGGCGGATGTTCGGGAAGTCAATGGCTCTGGCCTTTTCGGCGGCGCCGTTCAGGATTCCCCAACTGAAAGACATCTCGGCGTTCGACTGCCCGGAGACGAGCCAGACGTCGCCGACGAGGACGTCGGAGACGACGACCTCGTTCGTCCGTCCCGCCACGGCGAGGTCGCGCGGCTCGGCGCTCCATTCCATCGCCGGAAGGGAAACCTCCCACCGTCCCTTCGCGTCGGCCGTCGCGTGGAGTTCGCGTCCGGCGAAGCGCACTTGCACCGGCTCGCCCGGATCGGCGACGCCCCACACGGGGATGGCGCGGCCGCGCTGTAGGACCATGTGGTCGGAGAAGATGCCGTTCGGCCTCGCGTCCGCAAGGGCGGATGACGTGGCGAGGGCGGTTGCGATGGCGGCGGCCATCGCCGTCATCGCCGAAGTTCTGAGAGTCTCGTGGTGGTTCATGGTCGAGTCCTTTCTTTCAGCTTGGGGACGTGTTCCGATTAGTGGATGCTGAGAACCGTCCCATGCGGGGTGTAGCAGCACTCGTAGCAGCCGAGGTCAACGGCTCCGCCGAAGATGCGGGGGGTCCCGGCAAGATCAATGTCGGAAGCCGCCCAGTCCAGCGTCAGGCCGCGATTGACAACCTGCGAACACGAAAGATTCGGCGTGTAGGCGGGTGCGCCACTGTAGTGACCTGGGCCAACGAACTTGGCGACTCCGAAGGTCGCGGTGCGTCCCTCGCGGCGGACGGTGACGCCGCGTGAGAGCGGCCGCACCTTGATGTCCGTGAAGTCGTGGCCTGCCGTCACGGACACCGTCGCCTTGCCGGCAAAGGCAAAGCGCACCATGCCGCATAGTTCAGTCTGCTCGATCTGCCGCTGATGACCCGGCCAGCGCCTGTTGAAGGGCGTGGCCGAGCAGCGCACCTCGGAAACGGGCGCATTCGCGCCGTCCACGGTGACGGCATAGCCGCCGTAAAGACGTTCCCCGTCGGGAACGGAATAAATGGTGGAATTCATGTTTGTGTTTCCAAAATTCTCTGTCTATTCACGTTATGCCTGTTTATGCACTATGGCATCGCCTAGAACCAGAGTGAAAACCAGTTTTCGGGATCGTCCATGCAAGAGACCGACCAGTAGTCGGCAACAGGAATTGTCTTTTTCTCAATCCCTTTTCCGGGAATGTCCTTTTCAAGCGAGAGCTCCCATGCGCACCAGGCCGCCGCATTCGCCGCCGTCCGCTTTGCGGGCGAAAGCGATGCCTTCCAGCCCGACTGCCTGTTAATCGTGTTGAATTCAAGCGTTTCCATGCGTGAAGTGCCGGCAACCCGTCCTTTGGCAAGCACAAGCGGTCCGCGCATCACCTGGGCCGCCGGTGTCCGGCGTGCGAGGCCCTCCATCTCCGGCGTGTACAAACTCATGAAGCGCTTGGTGTAGCCTTCGGGCGGTCTCGTGTCGAGATCGCTCACCGTGTCGATGTCCTCAAAATCAGGCGAGGCGGAGTCTATGATGCGCGGTGGCATCTTGAGGGCAAGCTCGAAAGTGTTCTCGTCGGCTGCGACGGGGATTTCAATGCGTCCGCTGGCAGGCGCGAGCGAGACTCCGTCAACCGACATTTCCTCCGCCCAATAAGGCACTCGGAGTCGCAGTTTGCCGCCCATCTGCGCGACAATGCGCAGACGAAACGTTTCCGAAACGGGATAGTCGCCGCGCACTTCGATTTTCGCGCCGGGAAGCACAATGTCCGCGTTGGAGTAGAAGTTGACCTCCAACGCGCCGTCCTTTGCGACATCGGCGACGGTGTCCGCCCAGTCGTAGAAGGTTCGCAGCATATTATCGGGACAGCACTGGTGTAACTTCATCCCTGTCTGCGCCGGAGCAGAAAGGTGGCGCGTGCCGTGCGAGCGGACAATGTGGGCGCACCATGCGCCGTCAGGCGAGACGCCGGCGAGAAATGCGTTGTAGAAAGCCTCCTCTATGCAGTCGAGGTATTTCGTTTCACCCGTAAGTTTCCACAACTCGCGGTTGAGCCGTATCCAGTGAGTGACGTCGCACAACTCCGTCATGCCGTTTACGCGGCGCTTCGCATGCAGGAAGTGGTCGAAGTAGCCGACGGAGCGCATCGGATTTAACTCTTCGCGGACGAGATGACCCCAGAACGCCTCCGCCGCGGCAAGCGCACGGGCATCGCCAGTGAGCCGGTGGTAGGCGGCAACGCCCTCGAAAAAACTCTGGATCTCATACGCCTTTGCAAGCCACATCGGCTTGTGAAACCACGATTCAATGGAGTTGTCGGTAAGGGCGTCGTGGATGAGGTTCACCTCTGGACTCTCGCCCTCGCAGACGTCTGTTATCTTGATGATGTACTCGGCAAGCGCTTTGTATTCGGGCTTGGGGACTTCAAGATACAACTCTATCAGTGGGCGCAAAATCGACATGGATGAGATTCCCGCCCATGCTCCAGTCTTGTCAATGGTGACATCAAGCCTCTTCAACTGCGCGATGAGATGGTCGGCCATCTTCTCCGCCGCAGCGAGGCACTTCTTGTCGCTCGTTGCGCGGTAAAGTTCGATGAGTGCCCACATCGTGTATTTCCGCCCCCAGATGTTGAACCCCCATTGTGTACTGCGATCCGCCGATTGCGGGTTTGAATTAAAGAAGTCCTCCTTTGCGTAGGTGGAGAGGTAGCCATTGGGATGCTGGTAGGTGTCGATGAAGTTGTGTGCCTTCTTTACGCACCATGCCGCCAACCTCGCGTCGTGCGTGTACTTCACGGCCCCGGCGTAGCAGAGCATCGTTTTGCCCCAGTACTCGTTCTGCCATCCTAGGTGATCGTCAGAATCGTCCCAGTGAGTTGCGAATGCGTTTTCAGCCTCGTCATAGATTGCACCCTGCGCGTGCGAGGAGAACACGCGCGCGTTGAGCGATGACTGCAACAGTTCGCCGGGCCGTCCCAGTATCTTCACGTCTCCCGGCGCTACCGGTGTCAATACGTCTCCAAAAGAGTCGCATTTGTGAACATTTGTGTGTGGCATTTGTGAACATTGAAGTTATAGGCAAGCCGTTACCGGACGTAGAGGACGGTCGGTCCCTTGCCGATCGTGGCGAAGAAGCGGACACGGTCGCCAGCGAGCGTTTCGCGCTCGATGGGGAAAGCCCGAGTGCGGCCGGTGTCCGTGTTGCTGAATGTCGCGCTTCCGCCCAGCGCCGTGGCGATGGCGTCGGCCATGGACGCCGGGACGTTGATGATGCCGCACTTCACGGAGACGCCGCCTTCGGGGATCGTCCCGCGAATCGTCACGGGCAGCGACGAGCCGGAAAGCGTCAGGTGCGAGGCATCCTCGACGTAGAGGCCGTCGGCGGCGATGTCGGCGTCGGCGGCGTCGAGCGCGAGCGCAAGGCCGGTTCCTGCGGCCATCGTGTAGCGCATGGCGCTCGAAGCCTGGCGCGTGACGGGCATGACGCTTCCGGCGGAGACTGCGAGGTTGCTCGCCGTGCCGGTAATTGCGCCACCGATGGCGAGGGTCCCGGCGCCGGTCTTTTCGAGATTTGCGTCCACGACCATCGGGACATTGAGCGTCAGCGTCGCGCCGGCGCCCACGTTGATGACATCGACGGGATTCCTGATTTCCGCCGTCGCAACGGGCTTGGCGAAGGTGATGCCGCGGTTTTCGTCATCAATCACCACATTGTTCGTCACGACTAGGTCAATCCGCGTATTGAAGAACGTCTGTGCCGCGTTGAACGCTGCCGGATTGCCGCCAAGATTCGCCTCGTCATCAATCGATACCGTGAGACGACGACCGGCATTGCCACCGTAGAACTCCATCGTGCCCGTGAAGGCGGTGCTGTCGCCGGAGAGGGCGACCGTGAAGTTCGCGCCGGCGGCGTCGCTCAAGAAACGCACCGGACCATCGCCCGCGAGATTGGAGCGGAGATTCAACGTGCGGGTGCCAGGAGCGGAAACAACAACCGGATTGTCACCGGCCTTGCCGGCCAGGGTCATGCCACCGGAAACGGCAACGGCGGCATCCTGCAGCAAGACCGTCGATCCAGGAAACATCCGAAGGTCGCCGACGGCGTCCGGCGCGGACGCGGATCCCTTCGGGACGAAAGTAGCATCTCTTGCGAACGTCAGCGAGCGTCCGGCGAACGGCGCCGCGCACCCACGTAGCGTGAGACATCCGTCCGGCACGTCGTAGCCGATCAGATAGTCGGCGTCGTTGTGGACAGAGCGGTTGTCGCTCCAGTATTGCGCCGCCTGGTTGTAGGCCGCCCAGTTGCCCCAGCCTGACGCCGTGTTTGGCACGGAGTAGTAAACGACGTTGCCGGCCCGGAGCGAGACGGTCTGGAGTCCGTTCGCAACGGAGACATCGATGGTCATCAGACCGAAGTCGTCGGCGTCGAGGTCGATGTCGTCGGCGGTCACCGTCCTCACACTCGTCGGAATCGTGAAGAGAACGGCGGAGAAGGTGGCGTTGGTGTGTGGGATGACGCCGTCGAGACGCACGGGAATCTTCGATCCGGCCAGCGCGAGCGTGGAACCCGCCGCGATGGACGAGCCCTCGGACGTGCCGTCGGGATGGACGCGGGCGAGGATGCGGCCATTTTCCCCAAAGGAGAGCGCGAGCGGCGAGGCGCTTTGCAGCATGGCGTCGCCGAGGACGTTAACCGGGATGCCAGCGGACGACCCCGCAAGCGTCGCGCCGAAGAGGGCGTTGGTACCCAGAAGGTCAATCTGGGCGTTCGCGTTGTCGCACTGGATCGTGAAGTTCGCGTCCATCAGGACGTTGTTCAGTTCGACGACAGGCTTGCCCGCAGTCGATGCGATGGTGAGGAACGGTTCGCCCACCGAGGGGTCTCCGGAGATGCCCGCGCTCGTCGGGCCGTCGAACCGTAGCCGTCCGCTGCTCCCCGCGCTGTTCGGACTTGAAAAAGACATGCGGCCGCAGTATCCCGAATTGTCGGCGGCGAACGTGATGGCATCTCCGTTTCCGCCGACGACTGCTTTGAGAAGTGCCGTAGAATCCCCCGTCAGCACCGCGGAGACGATGGCGGTCTGCCTAAGGCCCGCCATCTCGATGACGGAGGGGGCGGCCGTCGTTCCATGGACCGCAATCGTCCCCCCGAAGGTGAAGCCGCGGTCCCAGTCGACGGCCCGGATTGTGCCTTGATGGAGGACGAAGTTGGCGGAAATTGTCGAGCCGCTGCTGGATTTCACGACAAGATACGCTCCGTTGTCGAGCGTCAGCGAGTCGCCTTTGAATGGAGTTGACAGAAAGGCGTCTTGCGGAGTGCGCAGATTCTTTCCGCTGACAATGTAGTCATTGCCCGACACGGGCGCGGCGCCACTGCTCCAGTGCCCGGCGGAAGCCCACGACGACGCGCCCGCTCCGTCGTTGTCGTTCAACGTGACGTCCGCAGCGACGGCAGAACGCGGCAACGTCGCGGCGCAGAGTGCCGCGATGGCAAGGCTTGTGAAGAAGGATGGTGTGTTCATGGTGTTGTTCCTTTAGTGGTTAGCGGTTGAAGAAGCGGCGTGTGTAGAGTTCGGCGGCGACTTCGCGGGAGGCCTCCACCATTTCGGGGTATGGCACGTCGCACATCGTGACGAAGCCGTCGTTGTAGTTCTCGCCGTCGAGGCCGCGCCCGGAGACGGGCTGGTCCTGATACTGGAACCAGTGGCATCCGACGTAGCGGGGATTGTCGAGGCAGGCGCGGACGTAATGCTTGAAGCACTCGCCGCGCTCCTTCTGGTCAAAGACGGTCACGCACCCGCCGGTGAGGAATCCGCGATCCTTGGCGCCGAAGTGGAACTCTCCGATGATGATCGGCTTGTCGGGCGCCTCGGCGGGAAGGTCGTATGACGGTTCGTGTTCGTAGAAGTTGTTGCTCACCACATCGCAGTGGCGGGCGGAGGCGAGCCAGACAGACTCCGGCGCGAAGTGGATGCGCGAGCCGAGGTAGAGGTGGTTCGGCAGGACCTCCTTCAGCACGGCGCGGACGGTCGAATAGTATTTCTCCGCGATGTCGCCTACGCTTTCGCCATCGCCTCCCTGCCATCCTTGCCATCCGAGTTCGTTATCGACGAAGATGCCGAGGCACCAGGGGTCATCCCGCATCTTCGCGGCCAGCGCCTCCGCCTGTCTCCGCACGTCGATCTCGAACTGCGGGGAGTTCACGTCCGGCACCAGACGGCCCCGCCCGTTGGTCCACGCGGGATTTCTGACATTGGACGAGAAGTTGATCGTCGCGGCGTATGGCGTCCGGC
The DNA here is from genome assembly GCA_002448475.1 of Verrucomicrobia bacterium UBA6982. Taxonomy (GTDB): domain Bacteria; phylum Verrucomicrobiota; class Kiritimatiellia; order RFP12; family UBA3636; genus UBA3636. Next base: position 4,182 of record DJYI01000123.1, on the reverse strand, counting down.
GGAGTGTCCATACGTAGTCGTGCGCCCAGTTTCCGAGCGTGTTGATGCCCCAAGCCTTGAAACGCCTGTGGATGTTCTCCGCGAAGAGGGGCTTGAAGTTCTCCCCGTATTTCCGCTCCAGGTTCCAGCAGATGAAAGACATCATGCGGTTCGTCGTGTCAGGCGGCGTGTAGATTCCGTGGCCGAATCCGGGAAGCTCCTCGAAGTAGTGCGTCCGCCCCGTGACCTTCGTCTCCGTCCCGGCGTAAAGGCAGTCGATGCCGAGGGAGAAGAAAAGGTGGCCCTTGGGATCGACGAACCACCACTTGCCATCGACCTTCTCCGTGCGGAAGAAGCCCGTGGCCTCCAGCTGCGGGCCGCCCGTCCAGCCGCCGTATTCGTCAACGTCAGGCGTGGGACTGCCCGGATGGGCGGCGAGCCACGCATCCTCTTCCGCGCGCTGCGTGGCGAAGTCCTCGTCGGCGTGTATCTTCCCCGGCCAGTCTCCATGCCGGAACTGGCCGTATTTATCGACGAACGGGAAGAAATCTGCGGCCGGAATGACCTGCGGAATGCGGGCGGGATGGGCCGTCTCGACGCCGAGAACCGCGAATTCCCCAGGTCGCGAGTCAGTCCGCCGAATCCAGACGTCCACGCCTGACCGCCCGTAGTCGATCCTGTCCTTCGCGGCGGGAATCTTGCCGGCCATGGTTTCAAGCGAAACCGGCTCGTCCGTCGAGTAGGCGTCGTCGGCGATCGGGATGACAATCGTGCGGACGACGTGGGCCGGAACGCGGGAGGAGCGCGTCGGGGCGGTGCCAAGGTCCGCGCCACCGCCCAGAACCGCGGCGTATATCTGCTCCGCCCGGTCGCTGCCGTTGCTGACACAGACCTTGACCTCGCCGACGTTCGACCAATCCCATGTGCCGCCGCTGCCGTCGGGGCGGATCTCGACGCCGGGCCAGCCGTAGGTTCCAAGGCTGCGGACGACCGTCAAGCCGCCATCGCTGGTGGAAACCTCCGTCCCCTGCCGCGCCTGACAGATGAAATGGGTGACGGATTGCGGTGCGACGACCGCAGAAGCCGGCGGGACGCGCGCCGCCAAAACGGTCACCGCCACCGAACTCATGAGTATTCGTGATGTGCGTTGTTTCATGATTGTCCACTTGGTACGGGCCCGGGACCAACTCCCGTGCTTGCGTGACGACCATGATAGGGGATATAAAAGCGCCCCGATATGCAGGATTGCCAAAAATATTTGCGAAATGGCCTTACTTGCGACTCTGCTCGCGGAACGCCGTCGGGGACATGCCCGTCTTCGCGCGGAATACGGCATGGAGCGAGCGGTAGGAACCGAAGCCACACATATCCGCGACGATGCCGACCGGGGTGTCGGTCGCGGAGAGCAGCGTGGAGGCCTGTTCCATGCGCACGGAGGTGATTTCATCCAGCACGGAGTGCCCCATCGCCTCGCGGAAGCGCATCTCGAAGAGCCAGCGGGAACAGCGGAAGCGGGAGGCGAGCGACTGCGCCGTGAGCCCGTCGCACGCTTTCCGGCGGATGATTTCCACGGCTTCCATGACGAACGACTCGCGCCTCCCCGAACCGCGCGTCGATTCGCGCCTCACGATGAGCAGCGGGCCGACGGTGGCACTTCCATTTGTCGACGCCAAGGCCGCCGAGCCCATACATCCGTTGCGCTTCTCTGCGTTCTTTGCGGCTAAAACATCCCCGAGCATTTTCGCGGCGATGTATCCGGAGCGCTCATGGTCGATCTGGATGCTGGAAAGCGTGGTCGGCGAGGACTCGCACATGGCTGCGTCGTTGTCCACGCCAAGGAGGATCAGCCCGCGCGGGATTGACCGGTGGGCGGCTCGCGCGGTGGCCGCCACTTCGGCGGCGGTGAGGTCGTTCACCGCGAAAACGGCGGTGTGGCCTGGAAGCGCGGAAATCCATGCGGCAAGGCGATTTTGGCGCCGCTCCGCCGTCTCCCGTTTCCAAGGAAAATGGAAGAACGGCTTTCCGGATTTGGCGGCGAGGGCGGCGAACGCCCGTTCGCGTGCGGTTGACCATTCGCGCTTCCCGATGTAGCCGGTAAACGCGACCGCGGCGAAGGCGTCGGGTCGCCCGACGGAAAGCTCGCGAAACGCGGTCGTCGCAATGGCCGCGTTGTCGGCGTTCACGCGCAGGCCGCGGCCGCCGTAAAGGGATGGCGCCGCATGGAGATAGACGACCGGAACCTTGCCGAAAAGCCGCGGCGGCAAGTCCCTGCGGCCGTCCGAGCACTCGACGACGCATCCGGCGACGGGCTTGCGAGCGGCAAGCAGAGCCGGGATGGCGGCAGGCCTCGACTCCTCCCCCGGCACGGCGACGGCGTCCCACCCGCGCGCGGCGGCGTATCGCCGGATTCCGGCGAGCGTCATGTTCTGGATGCGCTCGCCTGGAATCGTGTCGAGGTAGAGAATCGTGGCGGCCATCGCGTTACCGTCCGATCAAACCGGCGCCGTGCCGCTACGCCTTCTCCACGAGCGGGTCGTCGATGCCGCGCCGGGCGGGGTCGTAGTTGACGCCGACGAGGAAGACGGGCGGCTTGCCGTCCAGCCACGGGCCGGCGTAGTCCTTCGTGCGCGCCTGGTCGATCGCCTCCTGAGGCGTCTTGCCGTATTTGAACTCGAAGACATAGACGCCGCTTTTGTCCTTCAGGATCGCGTCGGCGCGGCCGCGCGCGCTTTGGCGCTCGCCGGAGATGTCCGCTCCGATGAGCTTCATGAAGAGCAGAAAGTAGCGCTTCGCCTCGCGCTCGTCGTTGATTTTCCACTCGTGCGGCACAGCCGCGAACGCTGCGCGGAGGTTCTTGCGAAGGAGCGTTTCGACGCCCATGGACAGCAACCCCTCCCGGGCTTCCGCCAGCTGGTCCGTCCAATCTGGAAGCGTTGCGGAAAGAAGCGTTGACACGTATCCTTCGGACAGTGAATTGGCGATTTCCTCGTTGGGTATGCCCAGCCGGAACGTGTTGGCGTCAATGATCTTTTTGATCGTCAGATAGCCGCCCTGATACATGAGGGCCGGAAGCGGCATCGTTTCGGCGTCGCAGACGTCAAGCTGCGTCCGCGTCGCGGCCATGCCGTTCAAGTCCGCCGGAATTTCGTCGGCGGCTTTGAGGCGATTCACGATGAGCGAAGTCTGCCCTGTCGATTCCCAGTAATTGAGAAGAAGACCGGAGGACAGCGCCTTGCCGAGCGAAACTGGGTTGCAGACACGCCCTTCGCTTTGCGGCGAAAACCGGTAGCCGTCATACCAGTCGAGAAGCTTCGCCTTCGCCGTTGCGAAGTCCCAGCCGTTCATTGCGCCGAACGCCTTGACGTTTTCGCGCAGCGTCCCGTCCAGTTCTTCCGGCGTGAAGCCGAGAAGCGTCGCGAAGCGCGCGTCCATCGAAAGGTCCGTCAGATGGTTCAACCCCGAGAACACCGACAGCTTCGTGAGCTTCGTCACGCCGGTGAGCATGAGGAAGCGGATGGACTTCGAGTTGTCCTTCAGCTTCTCGTAGAAGTCGTGGAGCGTCTTGCGGACGAGCCTCAGCGCTTCGAGGTCGTCGAGGAAGCCGGCAATCGGCTCGTCGTATTCGTCGATGAGAACGACAATCTTCTTTGTGGGCGACTTCGCCGCGGCCGCCTTCAGGAACTCGCCGAAATTTCCGGGGGCCGTGTCATCATCATCATACGGACGGCCAATCTCCTCATTCAAATCGCGAACAAGAGCGCGGAGCGCCTTCTGGAATTCTTCTACCGTCGCGCCGTTGGCGCGCATCATGGAGAAGTTGTAGACGGGGTGGCGTTTCTTGGCCGTCCAGCCCTCCCACGGCTTGTCGTGGATCGCCAGCCCCTTGAAAAGGTTCTTCCGCCCCTCGAACATCGCCTGGAGCGTGGAGAGCATGAGCGACTTGCCGAAGCGACGCGGACGCGAGATGAAATACTGGGCATCCGTCTTCTCCAATGCAAGCTCGTAGAGAATATCCGTTTTGTCCACGTATTTCTTCGTCTTGTCCTTGATCAAGGACTCAAAATCGTGGACACCGGTGGTGAGTTCCTGGATTTTGCGTTTTGCCATGGCGCGCCCCTTTGCGTTTGCGGCTTCAAGTCTAGCAAAACGCGGGAAGAAAGCCAAGTTGGAAAATGTTGCCGGGCGCGACCAGAAACTGTCCAT
>DJYI01000043.1 GCA_002448475.1 Verrucomicrobia bacterium UBA6982 | reverse complement strand
CAAGAGCATGCTGGTTGAGGGTTCGTGCCGCGCGATGATGACGGTGGCCGGCTACATTCATCTGAATCCCGTGAGGGCAAATATGGTGGAGCGGGCCGAGGACGCCGGCAACGCCGGTTTCGGCGCGGCCTGCCGCGGCGACGCCCTCGCGAGGGATGGACTCGTGGCGCTGGTGTCGCGTGCGCATGGCCGGAGGCCGGTTTCATGGGATATTGCGCGCGACGCCTGCGCGGCGGTGATGCGCGGCGCGGTCCCGACCGCGCCCAGTTCGGAATCGGCTCCGTCCGGAGCTTTCCCTGGTTCCGGCGGCGGCGCCCCCGCCGGACAGGCCGGTCCTCTCGGAGATTTGCTGAACCGCCGCGTCGCCGGATTTCTCAATGGCGGCGCTTTGGGGGCCAGCGGTTTCGTCAGGCAGTCGGAATCCCTCCTGCCGAGGCGCGTTCGAAAAAAGTCGGAAGGACTGCTCGACAGGTGCGCGTTTCTGGGTCTAAACACGTCCGCCGGCGTCAGGGAGGTGTCATAGGTGTCCGCAATGTCAAATTTTAAGGTCTGCGCAGCCCGCGCGCTCGACGGAGTTTCCGGCGGGATGGCCGCAATGGTCTTGATTGCCGGCGGCATAGCTCTGAAATGGCCGGATGCGGTTAGATCGAACATTCCCGCCTCGTGCGTTCCGTGGCTTTTGGGCGTGGTGATGTTCGGAATGGGCCTCGCGCTGCGCGGACGCGATTTCGCCCTGGTGCTGAGTCGGCCTCGCGATGTCTTCATCGGTGTCGCCGCCCAGTTTACGTGCATGTCAGTCCTCGCCTTTGTTGTCTCGAAGGCTCTCGCGCTGCCTGACGAAGTCGCACTTGGCGTGATTCTCGTCGGTTCCTGTCCGGGAGGAACCGCTTCGAACGTCATCGCGTATCTGGCCAGGGGCGATGTGGCGCTGTCCGTGACAATGACGGCTTGTTCGACGCTTCTCTCGCCATTTATGACTCCCGCGCTTGTCCTGCTTTTCGCAGGATCTTCGATTGATGTCGACGCCTCGGCAATGTTTGTCTCCATCGTCAAGGTCGTGATCGCGCCAATTGTCGCCGGTGTGGCGATCAACGAGGCGCTCCCGCGCTTTTCAGCCGGAATCCGGCGCGCGATGCCGGCTTTTTCGTCGCTCGTCGTCGCCATCATAGTGGCCGCCGTTGTCGCCGCCTCGTCTTCCCGTCTGCGCGACGCCGCCGGACCTGTTGCTCTGGCGGTTGTTCTGCACAATGTCTGCGGGATGTTGCTTGGCTGGTGCGTGGGCCGGCTCTGCCACATGGATCCGGCGCGCCGCCGGACGCTTGCGATTGAGGTCGGAATGCAGAATTCGGGTCTTGCCGTCTCCCTCGCGGCAACTCATTTTTCGATGATGCCGCTGGCAACGGTGCCAGGCGCCGTTTTCAGCGTCTGGCACAACCTGTCAGGGGCCGTTTACGCGAATTTCTGCGCCCGTAGGACGGATGCGATCAGAAATACAAGTCGCGCTCCCCGGCGCAAATGCGGTCGTATCGAGCCTTGACCTGCGGGAAGAACAGAGGATACTGCTCTTTGATCGCGGCCAGTTCGGATTCGATTACGGGGGTGCATACGGCAATGCTTTCCGGCGAGGCGAAGTCGTCAAGCCACTCTCGGAAGGTGAGCACGGCGTTGATTTTGCAGAACGTGCCCTCTTTGCCGGTCTTCAGCGCGTCCATGATGCAGCCGCCTGTGCGACCGCAGCGGTAGCCCGCCGTGCAGAAACTCGTGATGACGCCCTGCCTTGCCAAATCGACGATCATCTCCTCCAGAGAGCGGCTGTCTCCCAGCATGAACTGCTGCTCGTCGATCTTTTGCCCGACGTTTCCAGCCGAGTAGCCGCCAATGTCGATGCGCGTCCCCGCGTCCATCTGCGTGATGCCGATTTTTACGCAGCGATCCCTCAGTTTCTTTGTCTCGCGGGCCGTGACGATGAGTCCGGTGTATGGCACCGCGAGTCGCAGCACCAAAACGGCCTTGAAGAAGTCGTCGTCGGTGAATGTGCTTTTGGCGTTCGCCACGTCCGACCCGGACGCCGCGTGCATTCGCGGCACCGAGAACGTATGCGGGCCAATTCCAACAAATCGCTCAAGTTCGCGCGCATGCGCGCACATTGCCGCGACTTCAAACTTCCAGTTTGGCTGCAGTCCGAACAGGACGCCGAGTCCGACGTCGTCGATTCCGGCGTCGAAGGCCCTATGGAAGCACGTGATGCGCCAGCCGTAGTCGCCCTTTACGGTGTCGGCCGGATGCATCGCCGCATACGTTTCGTGGTCGTATGTTTCCTGAAAAACCTGAAATGTGCCTATCCCGGCTTCGTGGACGATCTTAAGATCGGCTATGTCCATCGGCGCGGCGTTCACGTTGATGCGGCGGACGCAGTTCACGGCTCCGGGTCTGCGCCCCGGCACTTTCGCGCCATAGATCGCAGCAAGCGAATCGGCGATGAATCTCGCGCCAGTCATCGGGTGTTCGCCGTAAACGGCCATGACCCGCTTGTGCCCGAGCCGTATCATCGCCTCGGCTTCGCGCCCTATCTCCTCCATTGACAGGCAGCGGCGCTTTTCGCGATGGTTGTCCAGCGAAAACCCGCAGTATCGGCACCTGTTCATGCAGAAGCTGGAAATGTACATCGGCGCGAAGGTCACGATGCGGTTGTCGTAAACCTTGTGCTTGACGTCCCAGGCAGTCTGCGCCATTTCGGCAAGCAGTTCCGGGTCGTCAACCGCCAGAAGCGCTGCGACCTCAGCCCCGGAAAGGGTCTGAATGGCCAGCGACTTGGCGAGAATGTCGCGAATGCGCGCGGCGTCGGGTCGCGAATTCGCCGCAAGTTCCGCGCGTATGTCCGCGTCATGTATGAAGTCGCGCCCGTCCGACCCCAGATAGCGGTCGATTTCGTCGCGTTTGATCACCGTTTCGGGCGAAAACGGCGAACGCTCTGTTTCTGGCATTTTCCTGCTCCTAAACGCGCAGCGGCATCAAGACATAGAGGAACGACGTGTCGTCCTTTACAAGACCGGGGCTGGAGGGGTTGTTTATTTCGATCACGACTTCGTCGCTTGTGAGGTTCTTGAGCGGCTCCATCATGTATTCCGGGTTGAAAATCGCCGTGATGGGCGGTCCGTCGTATTTCACGGTCACGGTGTCCGTCGCTTCCTCCACGTCAGGCGCGTTCACGGCGATTGTCAGAAGATTGTCCGCGAAGGTGAGGCGCATGGCATTTGTCGTCGGCGTCGTCGAGACGTTGATTCGGCGAAGCACGGCAAGCAGCTCCTCGCGATTTGCGCGCATCTTGTGCTCGCAGTCGGTTATGACGACCTGCTTGTAGTTCGGATATGTCCCGTTGAGCAATTTGGACGAGAAATACATCTGCCCGAATTCAAAGACTATCTGCGTGTCCTTGACTGTCACGCGCACGTCCCCCTCGTCGCCGAGCGAGCGAGAAAGTTCCGCGACCGTGCGCGGCGCCAGAACCACGTCTTTTGCGTTTTCAGGCGGAAATTCCACTTCGGACCAGACGAGCGCGAGCCGACGCCCGTCGGTGGACACGCAGGTCGCCTTTCCGTCCGCGAATGAAAGCAGCGTGCCAGTGAGGACAGGTCGCGACGCGTCATCGGCGGCGGCGGCGTAGGCCGTCTTGCGGAGCATTTCCTTGAGCGCGGCCTGCGGCATCGTGTAGGACTGCCCGTCCGTCGTTGCTGGAATCTTCGGGAAGTCCGAAGCGGCGATGCCCACGATCCTCGACTTGTATGAGCCGCACTGCATCCGCACGGCGGCCTCGCCCCCGTCCGCCGAGGCGATTTCCACGATCTGGTCCGAAAGTTCGCGCACGATCGACGTGAGACGCTTCACCGGAAGGGTGACCGCGCCATTTTCCGCGATTTCGGCCTTGCAGGAAAACCTCTTCGCGACCGTGAAGTCCGTCGTCGTGAACGTGAGGTTCTCCCCGGATGCCTCCACGAGGACGTTGGAAAGGACGGGAAGAGTCACTCGCGAACCAACGACGCCTTGGACGGCGTTGAGCGCTTCCATCAGGTTCGACTGGTGTATCTTGAATTTCATGTAGCGAAAGAGAAGAATTGCGGAGTTTTCGCTTGCTCCGACGCATGGGGCGCTCCATGCCCGAAACCGGGCCGCCGCGCACTTGCGCCGGAGCATTTGTTTCGTTTGGACGGAGGATGCCAGAACGCGACGTTCTTGTCAATGGAAAAAGCGTGTGCTATCCTCCGCGCCCATGAACGAACCCGAAGATACTGCTCCGGCGATCATGATCGGCGCCGACGGCGTTGACGCCCGTGAAATCGAACGCCAGATTCTCGCGGCGGTGGCCGAAAAACGCGCCCGCGGCGTTTACGATGACGGGGCCGTCGCCCGCGCCGAGCGCAACAACATCCTCTCTCTCAAGGATGACGAGGAATTCATGGAGCGCTATCTGGCCTGCCTGCGCCAGATCGTCGCCGTCGACATCAACGATTTCCCCATCGTGGAGCGGCGCTCCCGTCTCGCCCCGCTCCTGAAGACTCTCAAGAAGGTCGTCTGGAAGGTTCTCAAGTTCTACACTTTCCGGCTCTGGTCCCAGCAGAACCAGACCAACTCTGTCCTTCTCGCCGCGATCGAGATCATGGATCGTCGCCACAAGGCCGAGGTCGGAGCTCTCCGGGCACGCATCGAAGCCCTTGAGGCCGCCGTCGCCGCCGCCTCTCCTTGCTCCGCTCCCTCGGCATCCGCTCCCCGGGAGTCTGCGCGGTGAGGGTTGCCGTCGTTTCCACGCGCCTTCACGAGCGCGGTTCTGTCGGCGGCGCGGAGACGCTTCTCTGGTCTCTGGCGCGAGACGCCCGGGCTCTTGGACACGAGGTCGAATTTCTCACGACCTGCGCGTTGGATCACCGTTCCTGGCGCAACGAGCTGCCATCGGGACGCTTTGAACGCGAGGGAGTGTCCGTGGTGCGCTTTCCTGTCGATCCGCGCGACGAGGGCCGCCTCGCCCGTCTCCAGATCGATCTTTCCCAAGGTCGCGTTCTGCCGCGTCAGGAGCAGCTGGAATGGATCGCCAACACGGCCAACAGCGCCCCGCTCCTCGCATACCTCCGCGAGAACGCCGCCCGCGTTGACCGCGTCATAGTCGGCCCGTATCTTTTCGGTCTCACTTGGAACGTCTGCCGCGCCTTGCCGGACAAGACGCTCCTTGTATCCTGCTTTCATGACGAGCCATACGCCCGCGTCGAGGCTTTGACCGAGGCTTTTCGCGGCATTCGCGGCTTCCTTTTCAACACCGATCCAGAGCGCCGGCTCGCGCACCGCCTCATGCCCGGCCTCTCGCCGCGCGTCGAGGCCGTGGTTGCGATGGGCATCGAGCCGTTCGAGGTGGACAAGTCCGCATTCGCCCGTCGCACCGGCATCGCCGCTCCATTCGTGATTTACAGCGGAAGGCGCGAGGACGGCAAGGGAACGCCCGTTCTTGTGGATTTCATGTCATGCTTCCGCCGCCGCACCGGGCGCGACGTTCATCTTGTCATGACCGGATCCGGCGCGGTTGACGTTCCGCCGGACCTCGCTCCGGCGTTCCATGATCTCGGGTTCGTTTCCGAACAGGAGAAGCGCGAGGCAATGGCAGGCGCCGCGGCGTTTGTCCATCCCAGCGTCAACGAGAGTCTCAGCATTGTGGTGCTTGAGGCGTGGCTCGCCCGCACTCCGGCCCTTGTCCACGCCCGAGGCGAGGTTCTGCGCTGGCAGTGCCAGAGCGCTTCGGCCGGGCTTTGGTTCCGGGACTATCCCGAATTCGAGGAGGCCCTGCTTCGCCTCCTCGACGACGCGCCGCTTTCGGCCAAGTTCGGCGAGCAGGGCCGCCGCTATGTCTTGCAGCGCTACGCCCCGGAGGCAGTCCGCGCCCGCCTCGCGTCCGCGCTTGAGGCCTGACTTGGCTGGTTCCCGGCAATGGCGCCGCGCGCGAGAGCGCGGCGTTCTAGCACGACGGGCGGGATTGTCGCCAGAAATGCGACGAAATCCGAAATGGGAAGCGCCATCCACGTCCCGAGAAGAGGCCGCGACGGCATCATGAGCGGAAGCAGCCAGACGCACGGGAGCAACACCACCACTTGACGCAGCAGCGACAGCAGGATCGCCGTGCGCGGCCGCCCGACGGACTGGAAATATGTCGAGGCCGACACGTTGAGCGCAATGCACCAGATCATGCAGTTCCCGACTCGCAGCGCGAATGTCCCGGCCCTCAGGACGTCCGGATCGTCCGCGAAGCACCTCGCAATCCACGGCGCAAAGACTACAGGCATGGCCGACGCGAACGCCACCGCCCCGCATGTGAGGAGAAATGACAGGTCCCACGCTCTCCTGACGCGCCTGAAGTTCCCTGCGCCCCAGTTGTAGCCGATGATCGGCCCGATTCCGTGCTGGATTCCCATGGACGGCATGAAGAAGAGCATCATCGCCGTGTGGAATATCCCGAAGGCGGCGACTTGCGCCGTTCCGACCGCCGCCGACGGGCTCCATTTGGCGAAGGCGTGGTTGAGCGAGAAGTTGATTGTCGAGCCGGAAAGCTGCATCAGAAACGGCGCAAGGCCGATCGAAAGCACCCGGACCAGCAGTCTCCCGTGCACGCGGATTCGCGACAGTCGCAGCCGCACGACGGAGCGGCCGCGCGCGTAGTGCCCCAGCGCGACCAGGCAAGATGCTGTCATGGCGACGTTTGTCGCCCACGCCGCACCGGAGACGCCCCATCCGCAGACGAAGATCAGCACCGGGTCAAGAACGATGTTGAGCACCGCCCCGACAACCATGCAGCGCATCGCGGGTATTGGCGAGCCTTCCGCGCGCATGCATGCCGAAAGTCCGAACGCCAGATGCGCCAGAAAGTTGAACGGCACGACGATCCGGAGATACCGCACCCCGGCGGCCAGCGTCCCGTCCGTGAGGCGCCCGCCGCCGCCCGTGGCCCGCAGGATTGGTTCGAGCAGGAGGAAGATGACCGGGGCAACTGTGACGCCCATCAGAAGTTTCAGCGCCACGCACTGTCCCAGGGCCTTTTCTGCCGTCTCGTGGTCCTTCGCCCCGAGCGCGATCGATATGACGGTTCCGGAGCCGACCCCTATCAGCGGCCCGAACGCCCCAAGCACCATCATCACCGGAAAGGTGAGGGCAAGTCCGGCGATGGCGTCGGCCCCGCAGCCGTGGCCGATGTAAACCCGGTCCACGACGTTGTAGAGCATGTTCAGCGTCATCGTCGCGAGCGACGGCCACGCGAACTTCCACAAAAGCGGGAGAAGCCGCCCGGTCTCCATTTCCCGGAGCCGGGGATCGTCGTTGCCTGATGTTTGCTTCACTTGGGTGTCGAAGACGCCGACGCGGCGGCTTGCGGCGCTTCGCCTACAGGAATTCGCGCAGGTAGCGCAGGTCGTTGGCGTAGAGCAGACGAAGGTCCGTGACCCCGTGCTTGATCATGGCGATGCGTTCGACGCCCATGCCGAAGGCGTATCCGAAGCATTCAGGATCGTAGCCTACTTTCTCGAACACGCGAGTGTCCACGATTCCGGCCCCCATCACCTCGATCCAGCCGCTCTGCTTGCATACCGCGCAGCCTTTGCCTTTGCAGACATGGCACGAGAAGTCAACTTCCACCGACGGTTCCGTGAACGGGAAGAAGTGCGGGCGGAAGCGGACGTTCACCGAGTCGCCCATCATCTTGCGCGCGAAGTGCGAGAGCGTCGATTTGAGATCCGCCAGGGACACGGGCTTCACGTCCACGTAGAGGCCCTCAATCTGGTGGAAGTTCGCCGCATGCGTGGCGTCGGTGGTGTCGCGCCTGTAGCATCGGCCCGGGTTGATGATGCGCACCGGCGGTTTGCGCGCGAGCATCGCCCGGATCTGCACCGGCGAAGTCTGCGTGCGCAGCAGAAGCTCCGGCCCCAGCCAGAATGTGTCGCGCTCGTCGCGGGACGGGTGGTGCTTGGCGGTGTTGAGCGCGTCGAAGTTGTTGAACTCCGTTTCGATGTCGGGTCCGTCTTCCACGGTGAATCCGAGCTGCGCGAAGATTCGAGTGGTCTCCTCGATCACTTCGCTCACGGGGTGGATCGACCCGGTTCCGCGCCAGTTTCCCGGCATCGAGAAGTCGAAAGCCTCGCAAGGTCCGGTTCCTCCGGCCGTCGCGGCCTTTCGCTCCTCCAGCGCGGCCTCCACCGCAGTCCGGAGCGCGTTGAGAGCCTGCCCGAACGCGGGCTTGTCGGCTGGAGCAACATCTCGCAGCCCCTTCATCATCGCCGGAAGCAGTCCGTTGCGTCCAACGTATTTGATGCGGGCGTTTTCGACTTCGGCGGGCGTTTTCGCGGCGGAGATCTCAGCCGTCGCAGCGGCTTTTGCGGCCGCGATTTCTTCAAGTGTCATGGTGTTTGGTAAAGTTTGTTTCCGAATTGTTTCAGAATCCGGGACCTTCGATGGTCGCGTGGTCGCCGGGCTACGCCCTTCTAAGGCTCTTCGATTCCAAAGCAGGCGGGCGCCGAGCCGGAAACTCCAGCCGCCGCTATCTTCGCGAGGGCGTCGTCAACCGCGGCGCGTCGGGCCTCGTGAGTAAGGACAATCACCGTGGCAAAGCCGCCCGACGTGCCGTGCTGCATCGCCGAGGCGATGGACACGCCGCAGGCGGCGAACGCCCCGGCGGCGGCGGCGAGCGACCCCGGCGCGTCCTTGAGCGAAAGCCGCACGTAGAATTTCGACACGGCTTCGCCGGGCGCCTTTACGCGAGGGGCCGCGGCGGCGCGCGGCATGGTGACGGGCCTGCGCGTTCCGGCGGCCAGGTTGCGCGCCGCGTCGGCGATGTCGCCGATTACCGTGCAGGCCGTGGGCAGACGCCCAGCCCCGCGTCCGTAATACATCGTCCAGTCGTCCATGTCGCTGTGGACCATCGCCGCGTTGAACACGCCGGAGACGGAACCGAGCATTCCCGAAGCCGGAACGAGCGTCGGGGCGACGCGCAGCTCCAGTCCGTCCGCAGCGTTTTTAACGACCGCGAGCAGTTTGACGCGGTAGCCGAGCTCGCCGGCAAGCGCGATGTCTTCGGGGCCGACGACACCCCGGATGCCCTGCACCGGAAGGTTGTGGACGTCCGGCTGGAAGCCGTGCGCGAGCGCGGCGAGGATCGCAGCCTTGTGCAGCGTGTCGAAGCCATCGACGTCCAACGTCGGGTCCGCTTCCGCGAATCCGAGCTTTTGCGCGGCGGCGAGAACTTCGTCGAACGGACGCCCCGCCCTTTCCATTTCCGTGAGGATGTAGTTGCAGGTGCCGTTGAGGATTCCGTAGATCGTGTCGATGCGCGCGGCCGCGAGTCCGTCGCGAACCGAACGTATGACCGGGATCCCGCCCCCCACCGATGCTCCGAAGAAGAGGTCCGCGCCTTTCTCCGCGGCCAGGGCAAAGAGCTCCGCGCCGCTTTCGGCCAGCAGTTTTTTGTTGGCCGTTACGACCGGCTTGCCGGCAAGGAGCGCTTCGCGGACGAATTTCTTCGCCACGCCGGTTCCTCCGATGAGCTCCACCACCACCTGGACTTCTGGGTCGTGGATCGCGGCCATGGCGTCCGACACGAGGACCCCGGCCGGAAGCGCCACCCCGCGGTCGGACGTCGTGTCGAGATCGGCCACGCGGGCCAGACTGATGTCCAGCCCGGTGCGTTCGCGAAGCACGTCCGCGTTTTCAAGCAGTCCTTTTGCGACTCCGGCGCCAACCGTGCCGAATCCCAAGACGCCAACTCCGATTTTCTTCATTTGCGCGAACCTCTAAGTGCGTTCCCGCGCGCCCGGAGGCGCTGCTGCGCCACCGTCCTGCGGTCAAAACGCGCGCAATCCTACCACAACAGCCGCGCCCTTGCAAAAACAAGTTTGAGCGTTGAGCGGCCCGCTTTTCGCCGTTTGCCGGTGGGCGGGGGTTGTGGTATCGTGCGGCGACCCCCCGGGAGTCGGCGGCGTGATGTCCGCCGCGCGTCCGTTCGCCGCCCGGGCCGCGGAGTCACAGTCATGGGCAAATCGTCTGAATCAGCGTTTTTCGAGGAAGTCTTTCCAGGGACGTTTCTGCTGCGCGTCCCGTTTGGACCCGTTTGGACCGGGATCACGCTTGTGCGCGGGGACAGGAACTTCCTGATAGACTCCTCTCATCTGGAGCCGGAGCAGTTTCTTCTTCCCGCTCTCGCGAGACTCGGGCTCTCGCCGTCGGACATCGACTGGCTGCTCTGCACCCATGTCCACGGCGACCATATCGGCGGCCACTACGCGCTGCACACAAAATACGGCGTCAGGGTCGCGACGACCGCAGCGTCCGCCGACGCGCTGCGCGATCCGGTGAAGGTCGCGATTCGCGTCCGCACCCGCTTCCCGGAAAACTCCCCCCCGCCACAGTCGTTCCTCAAGGGAGTGGAGCCTGACGCGCTTCTTGGCGACGGGGAGCTTCTGGAAGGCCGCTTCCGCGCCATCCAGACTCCGGGCCACGACGACGACTGCCTCGTCTGGCTCGACACAGCCACGGGGACGGCCTTTTCCGGCGATTCGCTTCAGGGGAACGGCACCGCGACGCAGGGCGTCGGCTTCTATCGCGACCTTCCCGCCTATCGTCGTTCCCTGGACCGACTGGAGCGCGAGCCGATCGACAATCTCGTCTGCGGGCACTTCTACGACGGCGTTGGCGACGTCCTGCGCGGTCGGTCGTCCGTTCTTGGGGCGATCCGCTACAGCCGCGAACGCACCGAGCTTTACGGCGAGCGCATCGCCGCCTATCTCGCGGCCGGCGTTCCCGTGGAGAAGGAGCCGGTTTCCCTGGCCCGCCGTCTGATCGAGGAGGTCGGATGCGGGATGCCGGAAAAGCTTTTCCTCGCATTGCACACCGTTTCGGAGCATCTTCGTGAAAATGGCTGATTTTCCCGCAATTCCCGACACTTCCGCCCTTCGCGACGCCGGAAACCCATATTGGGTCGATGTCCGGACGGCCGGTGATTTCCTCGGTCTGCCGGACAAGACCGTCCTCCACGCCGGCCCGCCAATCGAATACGGGCGGATGTGCGACGGGCACCGCCGCGGCGTCGCGAACGCCTGTCTTCTGGAAGGCTGGGCGAAAACGCCCGAGGAGGCCGTGCGCCTCCTCGAAAGCGGCGCGGTCGCCATCCAGAGCGCCTGCGACTGGCCTACCGACGGCTCGGGATACGGCATCATCACCCGCTCCGTGCCGATGCTCGTGGTGGAGGACCGCGACTGGAACTTCCGCGCCGGGCTTTTTCCCGCCGAGGGCCGGTTCGGCGGCGGATTCTGCGGCTGGGGCGTGTATTCGCCGGAAATAGCCGCGAATCTCGCCTGGATGCGTGATTCGCTTTTCCCGCCCATCGCCGCGATTCTTCGCGACGAGGGCGGGTTCCCGATGAGGGATCTCTTCGCCGAGGCCAGACGCATGGGCGACGAACTGCATTCTTCGCAGAAGGCGATCGACGCGCTTTTCACCCGCGCTGTCGTTCCATGGGCGCTGCGTTGCCCGAATGCCGGCGACTTGCTCTCCTATTTCGCGGAAACGAACCGTTTCACCCACAATTTCGGCCAGGCCGCGTGTCGCGCCCTTCTGCTCGGCATGGAGAAGGCAGGCAGGCGCGGATTTCTCACCGCAGCCGGCGGCAACGGCGTGGAATACGGCGTGAAGTTCGCCGGTTCTCCGGAATGGCACGTCGCCCCCGCTCCGATGATCGAGGGTCCTTATCTCGTTCCCAACGCCCGACGCGAGAACCAGCTCCCGTGGCTGGGCGACAGTTCTGTCACTGAATGCCGCGGCTGGGGTGGCCAGATTCGCCCCGTGAACCAGGATCACGGCGTTCCCGGACATGGCCCCGTCATCAATGGCGGCATGATGGACCGCAACGGCGGCTGGATGGGGGCCGGTTCTACGCGCATGCCGGAGGCCTGCTTCGCCTAGGTTCCTCGATCGCGAGCAGTTGCGACTGCGCGGCGGCCCGGACTGCGCGGCGCGTCCTGGGCTGCTTGTTCAGCCGCGGTGGTCGAACGGCCGGACGCCGTCCGGCATTGACCGCGCCAGAAGCCCGCGCATGAAGTTCCATCCGTAGGCGTAATGCGTCGCCACCGTTCCGGCAAGCGTCCACGCCCATGCGCGGAGTCGCGGCGAGAATGTCGCGCAGAGCGCGATGCCGAAGTAGAGCGCGAGGACGGCGGCTCCGAACGCCGCCGGGCCGCGGAAGACTAGTTCGTATAGCGCGCACGCCCGCAATCCGTCCCCCGAGGCGCATCCGAAGGCTCCGGTCCGGAAGAACGCCCACGCGGCCGCGCAGAAGACTTCGCCAAGTGTTCCAAGCAGCAGCAGCGACGGCGCGAAATACGCCGGGCGGCGCGATGTCTCCGGAAACTTTCTGGCGAAATATCCGCGATGCCGGGCGTAGCGCGAGACCTGGCGCAGATGCGGGCCGAAAAGCGGGCGGCGGTGGTGCGCCACGGACACGCGCGGGTCATAGACGATGCGGCCGAGGTGCGAGAGTTCGAGGCAAAGCACGGTGTCTTCGCCCGGCCAGTGCGTTGTGTCGAACCCTCCGACGTCGCGCAGCGCGGAGGCCCGGACGAGCAGGTTGCAGGACGGCAGGTCGCGCTCGGAGCAGACTCTGACCGGAATGTAGCGCCGCCTGTATGCTCCGGACACGATGACGTTGGCGAAGACGCGCCCGGACATCTGTTCGGCGAATGTGTCTTCGGGCGCCGTCATGGCCGGCCCTCCGACGGCGACGATGCCGGGGTCGGAAAAATACGGAAGCGCGTGCCTGAGCCATCCGTCGAGCGGTCTGGCGTCGTCATCCACGAACGCGACGATCTCGGCTCCCGCGGCCTCGCGGATTCCAATGTTGCGCTTGTCGCTGGGGAGGACTTTTCCAGTTGGAATCTCGCTGACGAAGGCCGGCCATGTCTCGCCCGTCGGCGAGTCCGGAAGAATGATCGCGTTGAGCCCGGGGAAGTCGCGCCGCTGTCTTTCCAGCGCCTCGACGCACCGCCTCAGCATCGGCGACGCGCCGGGGCACGGAATGATTGCGCAGACGGCGGGCGGGCGCTCCGGCATGCGGTGCGGCTCAAGTGTCTGGTAGTAGCGCAGTATGCGCAGGCGGTAGAAGATCGCCGCCGTGTCGTTCATGACATCGGCGACGGCGGACGGCGTCAGCGCGCCGCGGTTGTTTTCGTTGTAGTCGAGGCCAACTGGCGCCTCAGCCACGGAAAAGCCGCCAAGGCGGCACAGGACCAGAAGCTCGAGATCGAATGCGTAGCGCTTCGAGAGCGATCGGTCGAAGGCGTAGCGCAGCGCCTCGCGCCGGAAGAGCTTCATGCCTGTCTGCGTGTCGTGGACCGGCAGTCGGAAAAGCGCTCGCACGATCGCGTAATACGTGAAGCTCGCAATGCGCCGCGAGGTCGGGTAGTCAATGCGCGAGCGCGGGTGCATCTTTGAGCCGATGACGACGTCGGCGCCGGTTTCCCGCATCGTCCGGAGGAATTCCGGCGTGAACGACGGATCAAGGTCGAGATCGCCGTCCAGCAGCATGACATGGGATCCGCGCGACGCCTCGAATCCGGCTCGGAACGCCTCGCCCTTGCCCCGGTTCTCCGGGAGGATCACCGGGCGGATCCGAACGGAGGCGCCGCCCGCCGCCGTGTCTGGCGCGGACGCGTTTGCCTGCGCCGCGGCGGCCGTCAGTCCGTCTGCCGTGCCGTCGCCGGAGCCGTCGTCAACGGGGATGATTTCCAGCGGGCCGACGCCCAGCGCGCGCAATGTCCTTGCCGCTGAAAGGACGTTCGCCGCCGCCGTCTTCTCTCCGAGATGAAAGCACGGCATGACGACGGATAGCAAAACGAAGCCCGGCGGCGAGGCGAACTCGCCACCGCCGCCGGACTGCTGCCTGTCTGTGTCGTCGGAGGGCAAGGCTGGGCTACCAGGGGCAGGTCAGGCCGAGAGAGGGCAATTTCGCCGCCAGTTCCGCGCCTTCGCGCAGGATTTTCCGTGTGCCGTCCTTCTCGTCGCGCAGAAATCCCAGCGCGAGCGCTGCCTCGATGGCCGCCGACGAGCCGCCTTTGACGAATGCGGCGACGATGCGCTGCTCCGCGACCGAAAGGGTCTCGGCGCCGAGTTCGTAGTCCTCGAACGCGCTCCACGCGGCGGGAACCCAGCGCGCGACGATTTCGCGCCCGATCACGTTGGCGTATTCGCGGATCTCGTATTGCGCCGCGCCCGGCATCCGCAGGGAGAGGAAATGCAAAAGGTTGCGCAGGTTGCACTTCCAGTATGCTTCGGTGTATGTGGAGAGAGGGAGGTCTTTTCGGGCGATTTCGCGGGAGATGCCGGCTTCAAGCCTCCGCTCGTAGAGAGCGCGCGCCTCCGCGTGGAAGCGTTTTTCCTCTTCGGACAGCGTGGCTCCAATCGTCGGATCCACCGCGGCACCCGATCCCTGGCGATTTGTCGCCGACTGCACTCGCCACTCGTCCGGCGATAGTTCCCGCGCCGCGTTGATGGCGATGGAATAGCGCGTCGAATACTCGTTTACCGATGCAGTGCGATGGCGCACCCACTGACGCCACACGTCCATCGGCGCGCGCACGTGCAGTTTGATTTCGCACATCTCGAACGGGGTCGAATGGCGGTGTCGCATGAGATATCGAATCAGATGCGTGTCGTCCGATCCCTTTTTCGTGCCGTTGCCGTATGAGACGCGCGCGGCCTGCACGATGGACGTGTCGTTGCCCATGTAGTCAACGACGCGGACGAATCCGTCATCGAGGACCTTGAATTTTTTGCCTAGAACCGTGTCGAGCGCCGGGGACAGCGCCCGCAGAAGCGGTTCGGGGGCGTTTGCTCCCCGGTCGTCTTCGGACATGGTCTTCTCCGGATTACCTGATCGCCACGCGCTGGGTGCCGGGGCAGATGAAAGACGGACCGTCGCGCCATGACGAGAACTGCGTGAGCGACGGGTCCGGCCCGCTCCACTGCGAGGCGAAGAGCAGACACACGCCCAGCGCCACAACGAGCGCCGCCGCCGCGACGATCGGAAAGAAGACTGAGACCTTTTCCGGCTTTGCAAGCGCTTCAAGGGCGTTTCCGCCAAACGCCGGCGGAGGCGCCTCGATGGCGTCATTCGTGGATGAAACAGGCGCGGCCGGAGCCGCTGAGGCGCCTTTCAGCGTGATCTTCGGCTTCGAGGCGGCAGGCGCCGCCCCGCCGCCGGACGCCGGCTTGAGTCGGAGCGTCGGCTTGTCGTCCTCGCTCTCGCCGGTCGCCGCCGGAGTTTCGTCCGGTTCCGCTTTCTTGAGCACGAGCGGCTTCTTTCGGAGCGTGGGCGCCTCGGAACTGTCGGCCGCCGGACTCGGCGCGGACGCGGCGGCCGCGCCGGACAGGTTGGTCGTGAGACGCCCCATCGCGATGCGCGCTCCGGCCGAAGTCGTCGTCGCCAGCGCCTCGTCGAGCGAAATGCGCGAGGTCTTGCCCTTGGCGGCCTCGGCCGCCGACGCCGGATCGGCTTTGTCGCGGGAGGCCGGCGGCGCGATTACCACCGGACGTGGCGCGGCGGGCTTCGGCGGCTGTGCCTTCGGGGCGTCCGCCGCCGGGGCGGCCACGGATCCGGAGGGAGGCGGCGCCGGAACGTGCGGCGCCGGCGTTACCGGTTTGAGATGGATGGTCGGAGCCGGGGCGGCTCCGCCCGGCGCCGCGGCGGGGCGCGGCGCAATCACGATTGGACGAATCCCCGACGGTGCGGCGTGGGCCGCGGGCGCCGCGGGTGCGGCGGGTGCCGCAGGGGCGGCGGGGGCGGATGCGGCGTCGCCGGACGGTGACACTCCGGCCGGGGCAGCCCCCAGCTTCACCGGCTTGATGGTAATGGGTTTGATCGTCAACGGCATGGCATTGCGCCCTCAGTAAGTCGTTAATGTGCGAGTGTGCGGCGGTTCGGTTGGTGCGGCGACTAGACCGCCATGACTTCGGCTTCCTTCGCCTTGGCTGCGGCGTCGATTTTTCCGATCGCCGCGTCGGTGGCGGCCTGGACGTCCTTGAGAAGGCGATCAAGATCGTCTTCCGTGAGCGCGCCGTCCTTCTGCTGCTTCTTGGCTTCGTCGTTGGCTTCGCGCCTGACGTTGCGGACTGCGACGCGGGCCTCCTCCGCCATGCGGCCCGTGACCTTTGCCAGCTCCTTGCGGCGCTCTTCGCTCAGCTCCGGGATCGGGACGCGGATCTTGCGGCCGTCCGAAACGGGCGTCACGCCGATGTTGGCGGCGAGAATTGCCTTGCAGACCTCGTTGATGACGGATGGGTCGTAGGGGGTTATCGTGATCAGGCGCGGCTCCGGCGTGGCGATGTTGCCAAGCTCGCGGATGCGGGTCGGGGCGCCGTAGTAGAGGGCGGTGATGTTCTCCACGAGAGCGGGGGAAGCCTTGCCCGTGCGGACGCCGTCGAGCTGGTTGGAGAGGGAGGCGAGGGCGCCGTCCATCTTGCTTTTTGCGGTTTCGAGAATTGGATTGGCCATGGAAGTTTCCTTAGTCGATGGGTTGCCTTTGGAGGGTTTTTGCGAAAAAAAGTTTGAGGAGCCCGGGTCCGCGTCAGCCGAAAACCGGAGGCGGATCGCTGCCATCCACGATGGTGCCGACCTTGTCGCCTGCCACGGCCGCCTCAAGCGCGCCGTCGGCGAAGAAGTCAATCACCAGAATCGGAATCTGATGTTCCTGGCAGATTGCGAAGGCGGCGGTGTCCATTACGCGCAGACCGCGCGAAAGAGCCTCGGAATAGGTCAGATGGTCGAGTTTTCGGGCGGACTGGTCCTTTTTCGGATCTGCGGTGTAAACGCCGTCAACCTTGGTGGCCTTCACCAGCACGTCGGCCTCGATCTCGCGGGCGCGCAGCGCGGCGCACGTGTCCGTCGAGAAAAGCGGATTTCCCGTTCCGGCTGCGAATAGGACGACCCGCCCCTTTTCAAGGTGGCGCATGGCGCGGCGGTGGATGAACGGCTCGGCCACGCCCTGGCATGGAAACGCCGTCATGACCCGTGCCTGAAGCCCCAGCTTTTCAATGGCGTTCTGGAGCGCAAGGGCGTTTATGATGGTGGCAAGCATCCCCATGTAGTCGCCGGCGCAGCGATCAATGCCCAGGGCCTCCCCGGTCGCGCCGCGGAAGATGTTGCCGCCGCCAAGGACGATCGCGACGTCCACGCCGAGGTCCTTTACGGCCTTGACCTTGGCGGCCATGCGGGCGACCACGTCCGGCGCGATGCATTGGCCCGACGCCCGGTCGAGCAGCACCTCGCCGCTGAGTTTCAGGAGAATTCTACGGTATTTCGCTGGCATGTCCGAAAAAACGGCCCGCAACGGGTCCATTCGCGTTCAATGACGCGCTCATTCAAGCAAAAAGTCGCTGGAAAGGCAAGGAAAAAGTGCGGGGCGCGGTTTGGGCGAGAAGACCGCGTTTCGCAAGGGCGAACGCGCCCGATTCGGCGCGCCCGCCCCCGAGAACCGCCTTTTCGGCGCGGCGGGCGCCGCGCCGTTGTTCGCCCGGTTCGCCACCGGCACCGAAAACGGCCTTGAACCCGGTTCGGGGATATGGTAGTCTCTCCCCTGTCCGCAAGGAAGCCCCGGCGGATGCTGGCTACGCAGCGGGTGTTGCGCTGGCTAGTGGATGTCGGGTCTGGAGGTCGCCGCCCCCCTAGGACACAGACACCCCATGATGACCCCAAAAACAGATTCGCGGCCGTCCGACGCGCCGCTCGCGACCGGCCGGCCCCTCGTGGAGGACACTGCCGCGCACTGCCCGCTTCCATCGCTCGCGCGCAACGATCCCGACTTCCGCCCGGACGGCGCCTACTGGCGCGGCTCCGTGTGGCTGCCCACCGCCTACATGGCCGTCAAGGCGGTGGGCGGCGCCGGCGACTACAGACTCGCCAGCCGCCTTGCCCGCGAACTCGTCGGCCACATGGCCGCGACCTACCGCGACTTCGAGCCGCACACCATCTGGGAGTGCTACTCGCCGGCCGAGATCCGGCCGGGGACCTACGGCAAGAAGCCCGGCTACAGC
>DJYI01000129.1 GCA_002448475.1 Verrucomicrobia bacterium UBA6982 | reverse complement strand
CGTGTCAACTGCGTTTTTTAGGTTTATTGACAGGGCGGAAGGAAGAGGACCAAAATCTGACTCTGTGAACAACTCCAGGAAAAAAGGCGCTCCCGCCATCCGCAACGTCGTCGTCGTGCTGCGGCTCTCGTTCGCGTCGCACCGGGACATTCTGCATGGCCTGTCGCAGGCCGTGCGGTCGAACGGGGCGTGGCGCTTCACGGTGATCGACTATCTGGCGGACGCGGACGGCGCGCAGCTCCGTGCGGCGCTCGGCGGCGGAGGAGTCAGCGGCGTCGTCGCGGCGTCGATCGGGCACGGCAGCGTGGCGGCCGGACTTGCAGGCTGGAACGGCCCGCTCGTGGCGCTGGGCACGGGGGCGAGCGCGTTTCCGCCGCCGGGACGCACGGCTCCGTTTTCCGTCGTGGAACCCGACGACGAAACAATAGGGAGCATGGGCGCCGACTACCTGTGCTCGCTAGGAAGGTTCGCGTCCTTCGGCTTCGCGATGCGCGCCTCGTCGCCGCACAGCCGCCGGTTCGACGGATTCGCGGCGCGGCTTGCAGCGCGCGGGCGCAGAGCGGCGCTCTTCGCGCTCCCCGGCGGCGGCGCGGCCGACGCGCTCGGCCGGTGGCTCCGGAGCCTTCCGAAACCGGCCGCCGTGATGGCGCACGCGGACAACTTCGCCGTCGAGATCCTCGCGGCGGCGGACAAAGCCGGAATCTCCGTGCCCGGAGACCTGGCCGTTCTTGGCGTCGACAACGACGAATATCTCTGCGAAACGGCCGCGCCGCCGCTCACGAGCCTCGCGCCCGACCACGTCCGCATGGGCGAAATCGCGGCCGAGGCGCTGCGCCGCCGCATGGAAAAGCCGGACGCGCCCGCCGACGCGAGGCGCGTGTCGAGCGTGGCGGTGTTCGAGCGGCGCAGCACCAGGGCGCTCGCGCCGGCCGTCGCGCTCGTGGAGCGTGGGCTGGACTACATCCGGGGCAACGTCGCGCGCGGCGTCGGCGTTTCGGACGTGGTGGCGCATCTGGGCGTTTCGCCCTCGCTCGCCAACCTGCGCTTCCGGCAAGTGGCCGGAAAGAGCGTCCGGGAGGCGCTTGTCGAAGAGCGCCTTGAGCAGGTGAAGAAAAAACTGCGGGAAACGGAACTGCCCGTAGAGCGCGTCGTCCGCGCCTGCGGCTTCCGCTCCGCGAAGCACGCCATGCGGCTCTTCAAGAATCGCTTCGGCACGACCATGCGCGCCTGGCGCGCCGCGACAGGCAGGTGACGTCTCCGCGCCGGCGCGCCGCTCAGTTCTCGTCCGGTCTGAACTCGACAGGAAACCAGGTGCGGTAGTAGTCGCCGCGGCGCCAGGTGTCGCCGGCCGAGGCGTAGTCGCAGAAGAAAACCGTCGATGGCAGAGCGCCGTCGGGATTTTCGGCGTGGGCTCCAAGCGGAAGCGAGGCGGAGTAGCACGCCGCGATGTCGTCCGACGGCGGAGCAGCCGGCGCAAAGAGCGCAGAGCAGTCCTGTCCGTCCGCGATGGAGTCCGGGCGGAACGGCTCCGCGAGATCGCCGTCGCCGAAGCGACTGTCGCGCGCGAGTAGCACTGGACCCCGGGTGAAGGCGACGTGGTGCGCGACGACATGCGCCACGACCGGCATCTCAAACGAAACGTCAACGACATCGCCGGGGTTCCATTCGCGCCGGATCGTGAAGTAGGAGCCGGGAGCGGCTCCGTCAAGCGGCGTTCCGTTGATCGCGGCGGAGGCGGAGGCGCAGTGCGCCGGAACGCGCAGTCTCAGCGCGAAGACTCCGGCGGTGCGGCAGACGAGACGCGCCGCCGAGGAGCGCGGATAGAGCGAGTAGCAGTCAAAGTCGATCTCGCGGCCGTCGCCGAGGGTCGCCTTGACGCGCGCGGAGGCGTAGAAGTTGAGCGTCGCCACGTCGCCGTGCGCAACGAAGAACTTTCTCAGATACGCCAGAAATCCGCGCGGGCCGTTGGCGTTGCAGCAGTCCGTGTGCATGTAGCAGTGGTGCTGCCCGTGCCAGCGCGACCCCGAGAGCGGCGTGTATCCGGCGAACTCCGATCCGTCGGCCTTCATCGCCGCAAGATAGGCGTTGTGGAACGTGCGTTCAAGCTGATCGGCCCAAAACGGATCGTCCGTGACGTCGAGCAGTTTTTCGCAGAGGCGCATCCATGTCGTCGTGACGCACGTCTCCTGAAGGCGCGTGTATGCGAGGTGCTGCCTGCGCGCGCCGTGGAACCACGCCTCGCTTGAGGCGCATCCGCCGGCGAGGTTGATTTCCTCGGCGGCGATGTCGCGCGCGGAGGCGATTGCGGCGGCGCGTAGCGTCTCCGGCGGCACCGCGGCCGGAAGCCCCTCGGATTCTGCCGTCTCTGCGTATTCGAGCATCCCCTGGTAGCACGACATCATCTCGTATGCCTTCCAGCGGTTGTGCTTCATCACGTATGCGCCGCCGGTTTCGGCGACGTTGCCGTGCCCGTTGCGGTCGGCGACGGAGACGCCGTCCAGCGCCAGATCGACGAGCCTCGGACCGCTCTCCGGCTTGGAAAGGCCCTCGACCACGTAGGAGGCGAAGTCGAAGAACCGCCGCTCGCCAGTTCGCCGGTAAAGCCACACCACGGGTTCCAGAACGGAGGACGAAGCGTATCCGCACCAGTAGCCGGTTTCCCACAGGGCGCGGCCGCGACGGCCGCCTGGCCCAAGTTCGGCGACGAGCCAGTCGCACAGCCGCATTGCGGCGGCGAGCGCGTCGGCGGCGGTGGGCGCGAGGGCAGGGGAGTTTTCCTCCAGCCGCCTTGCCAGATCGTGGTAGTGGAGAAGCCCCATCAGAGTGTATTTGACGCCCCACACGTCCCAGCCCTCCCCGCAGCGCAGGGCGTCGGGGTAGTTGCCGATGTAGCCGCACGGCTCCTGCGAGGAGATCATTCGGGCGACGCCGCGGCGCACCTTGCCCAGCAGCTCAGGATTGTCATTGTAGGCCAGAAACGGCACCGCCGAATGCATCCACTTGCCCCAGAACTCGGTCTGCCACCAGCCGTTCGTTTCGGTCTTGGCCAGAAAGGGGGCCGTGATGTAGTCAACGTCGGTCGCGGCGACGTGATTGTCGATCATGGAGTCGAGCCGGGCACCGAGAGGTCCGTCGAGAAGAACCTGGCCGACAGTCGAGATGGAATCTTGCTTCATCGTTTTGAAATGGGATGGCGGACACTATGGTTTTCGCGTGTCGCGCGCGGCGCCGACGATACCACAGCGGCGCTTGCGCGGCAAACTTGCGCGGGATCGGGAGCGGTGGTATCCTGCGCGCCATGCAAAACGACAAAATGGCATCCGACGGCCGCCGCCCCGGAAACGGGGGAGGCGGATTTCCTCCGATCCGGCGCTTCGCCGTTGGTGCCTTCGACGAAAACGCGTATCTCGTCGACTGCGGCGACGGGATCGCCGCGCTCGTGGATCCAGGCGCAGACGCCGCGCTTTTGGCCGAAGCCGTCCGCTCCTCCGGACTGCGCCTCGCCGCAGTGCTGCTGACACACGGCCACATCGACCACGTCTCGGCCGTGCCGGCGCTGCTCTCGGCGTTTCCGGGCGTGCCTGTCAGGCTCGCCCAGGCTGACTCCGCGTGGTGCTGGACAATGCGCAACTACTTTCCGCCATACGAGCCTGTGCTTGCGCCGCCGGCGACGCTGCTGCCAGTCGCGGACGGGGACGTCTTCGCCGTCGGACTCGTCCGCTTCCGCGTCCTAGCCACGCCGGGGCATTCCCCCGGCTCCGTCTGCTACGCCGCCTCGTTCGCCCGGGACGATGGCGGGCGGGAGGTCCTGTTCTCCGGCGACACGCTCTTCGCCGCCTCCGTCGGGCGCACCGACTTCGAGGGCGGCGACCCCGCGGCCATGACGCGCTCGCTGCGCCGGCTGGCCGATCTCGCGCCGGACACGCCTGTTCTGCCCGGCCATGGTCCCGCAACCACAATCGCGCGCGAAACAGCCGGCAACCCGTGGGTCGTCCAGGCGCTCGCCGCCGCCGCGGCAAACGACGGAACATCAGCCGCAGAAACGCCATGATCGAAGAACTGCACGTGCGCGACCTCGCGGTCGTGGAGCGGGCGGACATTTCCTTCGCCCCAGGACTTGTGGCCGTGACCGGAGAAACCGGGGCCGGCAAATCTGTGCTTCTCGGCGCGATCGGACTGCTTGTCGGCGCCAGGTCGGACCGCGAATCCATCCGCGCCGGGGCCGCGCGCGCGGACGTCTCGGCGCGCTTCGCCCTCCCGTCGGCCGCCCTCGCCGCCGTGGCTCCGATCCTCGAGGAGTCCGGCATAGACCCCTGCGAGGACGGCGCTCTGCTCGTCAGCCGGTCCGTTTCCGCGACAGGGTCCGGGCGGTGTCACGTGAACAACTGCCCGGCGTCCGTGCAGACATTGCGCCGCATAGGCGAGCACCTCGTGGATTTCCACGGACCGCACGACAACCAGTCGCTTCTTTCGCCGGCCTTCCAGCTGGAGGCGCTGGACTCGTTCGCGGACAGCGCCGCCCTGCGCGCCGCCTACGGGGAGAAGTGGCGCGCCCTGCGCGCGCTGGAGGAGCGGCGCGACTCGCTGCAAAGCGCGGCGTCCGGCGGTTCTGTCGAACGCGAAATCGACATGCTTCGCTACCAGACGCGGGAAATCTCGGAGGCGGCGCTCGATCCCGAGGCCGATGGCGACGCCCTGCGCGAGGAATACTCGGCCGCCGTCAACGCCGCCCGCATTCTTGAGCTTGGCTCTGCTGCCTGCGCCGCGCTATCGGAATCCGACGGAAACGCCGTGGACGCCGCGGCGGCCGCCGTGCGCGCGCTCGAAGAGATGCGCGACCTTTCCTCAAGAGACGCCGCCGGGTGGCTTGAACGCCTGTCCGCCCTGTCCGAGGGCCTTTCCGACCTTTCCCGCGAAATTGCGTCGTCGCTTTCCCGTTTCGACGCCTCGCCGGAACGCCTCGCCGAACTCGAGGCCAGAATGTCGCTCGTCGAAAACCTCCGCCACAAATACGGACGCACGATCCCCGACGTGCTGGACTTTCTCGCAAAGGCCGAGGAAAGACTCTCCGAACTGGAGGGACGCGGCGAAACGCTGGCGCGTCTGGAGGGGGAGATCGCCGAGGCCCGCAAGGGCGTGATGGCCGCCGGCCGCGCCCTCTCCGCGAGCCGCCGCAAGGCGGCCGCCGCCCTCGGAGCGGCCGTTGTGAAGCAGCTCTCCGACCTCGGACTCGCCAGAGCCGGCTTCGAGGCGAATGTCGCGGACGCCGCCGCGCCGGGGCCTTCGGGCCTGGACGATGTCACGTTCCTCTTCGCCCCCAACCCGGGCGAGCCGCCACGCCCGCTGCGCGCCATCGCGAGCAGCGGCGAAATATCGCGCGTGATGCTTGCGCTAAAAACCGTGCTTGCGGCGCACGACCGCATTCCGGTGCTGGTGTTCGACGAAATCGACGCCAATGTCGGCGGCGAAATCGCCCGCGTGGTAGGACGCAAGCTCGCGGCGCTGGGGCGGTCGCGGCAGGTGCTCTGCATCACGCACCTGCCGCAGGTGGCAAGCTGCGCCGCCACGCAGTTCCTCGTGCGCAAGCGCGTGAAGGGCGGCCGGACCGAGACGACGATCGACAGACTTGACGGCGAAGCGCGCGTGGATGAACTCTCCCGGATGCTCGGAGGCGAGAAGCTGACTTCCGTCGTTCGGGAGCACGCGCGCCAGCTGCTCGCTTCCGGGGCCGGGGCGGCGCTTGCCGCGCTGACGGCGCTTCTGCCGGCGCTCTTCGCCCCGGAAGCTCGCGCCGGGTCGCCGCCGGAGCCGTGCCTGCGGCGCGCGGAGGCCGCCGTGGCGTCGCTCGATCCGTCGCAGGCGGCCACGGTCGCCGCCGGGCGCGCGGTGGCGCTCGTTTACGAAACGCCGCTTCAGTTCTCATACGGCGCGCGCCCGTATAGGCTCGGACCATACGCGGCCGAGGAGATGCCTGAGATTTCCGGCGACGGCCTCGAAATCACGCTGCGCCTGCGCCCAGACGTGTGGTTCGACCTGCCGGGCGGCGCGCGGCGCCGCGCGACGGCGGACGATCTTGTCTATTCTCTCAAGCGCCTTGCGGACGCCAAGCTCGCCTCTCCCGGATACTGGATTGTGGCCGGGCGCGTGGAAGGGGCCTCGGAGTTCCACGCCGCTTCGCTCGACCAGTCTGTCCCAACCGACTACTCCGCGGACGTGCCTGGACTGCGCGCCCTGGACGAGCGAACGGTGCGCATACGGCTCGTCGCCCCGGATCCGGAGTTCCTCTGGTGCCTCGCCCTTCCGTATGCCTCGCTCGTGCCGCGCGAGGCGGTGGAAGCTCTTGGCGACGCGTTCGGCGGCTCGGAGTTCGGCAGCGGCCCCTTCCGCCTGGCTTCCTGGCGGCGCGGGCACAAGATGCTGTTCGTGCGCCGCGAGGGGCGCGACACAGCGCGCGACTTCGCGGCCGAGGACGCGCCGAACGCACTGGAAGGCGCCGGTGCGGAGGGACGCTCCGCGGAGCCATACGCCTCCGTTGAATACCTCCAGATCGCCGATCCGTCCACGAAGTGGCTTTCGTTCCTCTCCGGAGCGCTCGACTACGCGTCGGAGATTTCGCGCGACGACTGGGATGCCGTAATTGGCCCGGACGGCGCTCTTTCGCCGGAGCTTGCCGCGCGCGGCGTGAAGATGGTCTCGCAGCCTGCCCTCGACACGTCATACATCGCCTTCAACATGGACGATCCCGTCGTGGGCGGCACAAACGCCGCGCTTCGCCGGGCGCTTTCCTGCGCGTTCGACCGCGCGCAGTGGCTCGCGCTCAATCGCGGACGCTACGCGGCGGCCTCCGGTCCAGTCCCTCCGGGAATCGACGGCAGGGTCGAAACCCCGGAACCGTTTGGGTACGACCCCGAGCGCGCCCGGTCGCTGCTGGCGCAGGCCGGGTATCCGGGCGGCGTCGACGCAGCCACGGGACGGAGGCTTGAGCTTTCGCTCGAAATCGGCCGCACCGATCAGGAGGCCCGCGAGGGAGCTGAACTCGTGGCGGCGTTCTTCGCGGATGTGGGGGTGTCGCTTGTGCCGCACTATTCGACGTTTCCGCTGTTTATCCGCAAATTGGCGGGACGCGAGGCGCAGATGTTCCTCGTCAGCTGGCTGGCGGACTACCCCGACGCCCTCAACTTCATGCAGCTCTTCGTCTCCTCCAACGCCTCCCCCGGCCCGAACCGCTGCAACTACTCCGATCCGGAGTTCGACGCGCTCTACGCCGCCGCCAGGCGCGAAACCGATCCCGCTAGCAGGCGCGTCCTGCTTGGGCGGATGCAGGAGCGGATCCGTTCGCAGTGTCCGTGGATATGCGTGGCGCACCGCCGGGAAATCGTGCTGCTTGGCCCGACTCTCGGCGGCTTTCGGCTGCACGACTTCCCCTACGGCGCGGAGAAGCACTGGTATCGCGTCCCACCGCGTCGCGGCGGCGCGTGAAGCTGGCGGGGCGAGCCGTCCCGGCGAGCCGCCGGAAACGGCGTGGCTTCACACTCCAAGGGTAGCGGAGAGGCGCAGAAGCTCCGAGGCGCTCCAGGCCTGTGCGTCGCAGCCGCGGCCTTCGTGCGGGGCGTCGCCATCGACTATCTCCGGCAGGTGTCCCGCGCAGTCTCTCTCGAAGAGCAGCAGCGCGGATGAGAGCAGCGAGGACGCGGCCTGTCGGGCGCTTTCGCCGTAAACGGCGACCAGCGCCTCGGCGTATGACGGAAATGGCCACGGCCACGCGGTGCCGTTGTGGTAGGCGGGCTTGCGGCGCGTGTCCTCGTCGCCCTCGTAGCGGCCCCAGTATGGACGGGCCGGATCGTTCAGGAGGCCGTTTGGACCGCTGATCGGCAGTTCGTAGCGGACGCGCCCTGGGGCGAGGGTGCGGATCGCCCCTGGCACGAGCAGGCGCTCGGAGGACTCCACGACGGCGCGCGCGGCTGGGTGGTCCGGGGGAACGGCGCCGAGCGTGACGGCGAAGAGCTGGTTGCAGCGCAGATGGTCGTCCGCGACCGCGCGGGCGGCGGGAACGAATCCGCCGGGCGAGTGGAGGCAGTCGGAGAGAAAGCCGCGCTCTGGATCCCAGAAGAGCGAAAGAAACGACGCGTCCGCCTTTTCGCGCAGAGCCGACCACCGGCCGGACGGCTCCAAGGCCGCGGCAAGCGCGAGCGCGCGCAGCCAAAGTGCCTGAATCTCGACCGGATAGCCCTCGCGCGGAGTGCCGGCGGGATAGTTGGTGTCCATCCACGTGAAATGCGGTGGCGAGAACACCAGCGCTGAGTCAGGGTCCACGCGGATGCCGTTTGGAGTGCCGTCCAGGTAGCCCCGGCAGATGCGCAGCACTGCGGATGCGATGGCGGGGTCGGGGCGGCGACTCCCGGACGCGGCCGCGAGATCGGCGGCGACGGCGCAGAACCATAGCGGGGCGTCGCTGGTGTCGCGGTTGGAGGCGTCGGCTCCGTGAATCATGTTCGGCAGAGTGCCCCTGTCCTCGAAGGCGGCGAACTTGCGCAGGACGGCGGCGGCGAGGTCCGACATCCCGGCGGCGACCGCGCCGCGCAGGGCGATGAACGTGTCGCGGCCCCAGTCGAGGAACCAGGGATAGCCGGCGATTACAGTCGGGGCGTCCTCTCGCCTGACGACAAACGCGCGGAACGATTCCGCGCAGGCGGACGCAAGCGGCGGGAGATCGCGGCGCGGCGCGGACGCGACCGCGCCCGGAGCGTTCCGTGGAGCAGGAGCGTCCGCCATGGCGGCGGAGGCGGATAGCTCCGCCGCCTTGCCCACGACGAGCTGAACGTCGAACCAGCCCGGGGAGAAGAGGTCGTCCGAACCGTCCTGGCCGCGCTGCGCCTCGACCGGATTCGGAACCATGTAATGCCACTCCGGCTCATGGACGAAACGCGCGCCCGTGACTTTTATTTCGAGCGGCAGCGGTCCTGGAGGCGTGAAGGCGAAGCCGTCCTTGAACGGATGCACGGCCGACGGGAAGTCGCGCTCTGGGCCTGCGAATGCCTTTGTCTTGCAGTGGAAGGAGCGCGATTCAACGTCCGGGCGAAGAATGAGCTGGATCGGCTCGTCGTCGTCCGGGGCGGAGCCGACGGCCTCGCTCGCGGGCAAGCGCTCAAAGCGCAGGGCCGCGCGGTTTTCGCCCTGAGTTAGGCGAAGTCCAACGGCGAGCGGCAGGACGCGACCGGTTCCGACCGGGACGTCGAAGCGCCACGAAACGGCGTCCGGGCGCGCCTCGAACGTCGAAAGACACGCTTCGGAAAGTTCTGACGAAAAGCCCTGGTTCACGATCCACGCGCGGCACCGCGTGAAAAGCACGTGCCTGTCGCAAGGCACTTCGGGATCGGGGTTCGCGGCGAGAATGGCGTCGTATTGGCTGCGCACTTCGCCCCATTTGGCGCGGACGCGGGACATGGCGCCGCGCCCGTTCGCGAGGAGCCCCACGAGATCGCCCCGGCGAACCTCCTCTCCCGTGAATCGGCTGCGAGGCGCTCGCACGGCGTCCGCGGCCGGAAGAACGAGCAGCGATATGTCGGAGCGCGTCGGCGCGCCCGGCGTGGATAGTTCGAGACGGAGAGTCGCCGGGATCGGGCGGGTGACGCGCACTGCGGGATGGTCAACGAAGGCGGCGCTGGTGCCGTCTTCGAGCCGGAACGAGATCGCCGACTTAAGAATCTTCCGCCCTGCGACTTCGTATGAGAGGCGCGCGCGGAACGGATGCGGCGCGCCGACAAGCAGGAAATTGCCGTGCGGAAGCGGAACGACGCGGTGCGCGTCGCCCGGCATCGAGCAGCGCGTCACGGGCGGCATCGCGCCCTCTGGCAGGAAGCGGCGGACGGCCGCGAGCGGGTCGCGGGAGAGAAGCGCCGCGAGAGCGTCCACGTCCTCGTCGATGGCCAGAGGCGCGCCGTGCGTCAGCGTGCGGCGCAGTCGCAGGACGGCCATGCGCAGCTCCTGGTTTCGGACGGGACCGGGATCGAACGGCGCCCGCCCCGAGCTGAGAAGCTCCTCGACTCGTTCGGCGGCGGCGGAATCGGAGCAGAAGCACAGCACGCGTCCGGGCGAAAGCTCGAACGGCTCGCCGGGCGCAATGCCAGCGAAGCGCGCCGTTTCGGGGGTGCAGCCGTCAGCCGCGGCGGAGTCGAACACGCAGACCGCGCCGCCGATGTCGAAGCCAGTCCAGTGGACGGGTTGCGCGCGCTCCGGGTCGAGATTGACAAGGACGAGCGCGGCGTCGCGCTCGTCGCCGGAGCGCGCCCTGCGCAGAAGTGCGAGGCTGTTGCCGGAGCCGCGCTGCGCCATTTCGACCGTGGCGCCGGCGGCGAAGGCCGGCAGGGCGGCGCAGATCGTGTTGAGGCGCCGGATGGCGGCGACCTGGTTGTCGGGCGACCCCCAGCGCAGAGCCGAGGCGCCGTGGACGTCAACCTTTTCCGCGGCAAACCATTCGACGCCGTTCGTGATGCCGAAGCAGCCCTGCTGCGAGGCGAGAGCCGCGAGGGCGGTGCGCATCCGAGCCCATGCGCGGGAGCGGGCGGCGAGGCGGTTGTTGTCGTGCGTTTCGGCGTAGTGAGCGAGCGGGCCGCACGACTCTCCGAGTTCAAGCGCGCCGGGCAGATAGCGCTCGAATGCGGAGCGGTCGTCGGTCTGGAATATTTCCGAATAGGCCCAGTCCAGCCCCTCCTCGGCGATGAGCTGCCTCGTCACCGATATTTTTCCGCCCAGCCCCTCCAGCAGGAACACCGTGTCCGGGAACGACTCGCGGACGCGGGCCGTGACGTAGCGCCACGTTTCCGCCGGCACCATGTATCCCGCGTCGCAGCGAAAGCCGTCAACGCCCTGCGCGCACCAGAACTCGAACACGGATGCGAGAAAGTCGCGCAGTTCCGGACGGGAGTGGTCGAGCTCCACGAGATCCTCCCACGTGACGCCCCATGCGCCGGGGCTGTGGAACGAGCCGTCGCCGTCGTGCCTGAACCACTCGGGATGGTGCGTCTGCAATGTGGACGCCCAGCCGGTGTGATTGGCCGGGAGGTCGATGAAGATGCGGCCGCCGCGGGCGTGGACGGCATCGACGAGTTCCCGGAACTGGTCTAGCGGTGTCGCCTTCGGATCGAACTCGGCCAGCGCGGGATCGACCGACAGAAAGTCCGTTGACGCGAACGGGGAGCCAAAGCGCCCCATGCGCGCGAATGTCGTTGGAACGGGGTGGACCGGCAGAAGCTGGACGATGCGAAAGCGCTGGTCGAGCAGAATTTCGTCGAGGCGCCGCGCGAGGGAGCGAAAAGTGCCGCCAGGGGGAATCGCGGTCCAGCCGGACGCGTCAAGGGACGCGGCGGGCGACTGTTCCGGCGACGAACGCTCGGCCGCCGCGTCCGGTCCGAACTGACGCGGAAAGGCGCAGTAGATCGAGCTCCAGCAAACCGTCCAGGCAGGCGCCACCTTCACGGACACGTCGCCGCCATCTGGCCAGAACGGGCGGTTCGATCCTTCCGGAAAAAAGCAGGCCTTGGCGCGGAACGAGCCGATGTCCACGAGAGGGAGGCGGACGGCAAATCGTCTGACTTCGCCGCCGTCCGCGCCGCCTCCGGTCCCCTCGATTTCCTCCATCGGGACGTCGTTCCAGTCCAGCGCCAGCGGCTGCCGCCCCTCGTCCATGGCCTCAACGAGTTCGCGGCGGCGGCGGCGGGCTCCCCCGAGCTGCGTTCGCAGAACAGCGCGGCCCGGACCGGCGTGCATGACGTGAAGTTCGAAGACAAGGTCGTCGCCGCTGTGTCGCAGAAGCGAGACGCCGGGTGCCGGATACTGCGTGATTTGCATCGTCTAGTGTGAACCGGCGGCGTCGAGGAGGGACGAAAGGTAGCGCACGGTGTCGCGGATGTCGCGATTCTGCTCTTCGCCGGAAATCTCGCGCTCAATCGTGAGGTCTCCCTCGAAGCCGCAGCCGAGCAGCGCCGGAATGAACTCCGGGTAGCGCACGAAGCCCGTGCCTACCTTGACCTCGGGGCCGAGCCGAAGCCCGTCGGACGGCGGACGGCCGTCCTTTGCGTGTATTGCGCGGACGTATTTGCCGAAGACGGACAGCGCGTCGATCGGGTTGCCCTTGCCATACATGACGAGGTTGGCCGGATCGAGGTTGATTCCGAGATTGTCCAGTCCGATTTCCTGGATGAAGCGCAGCAGCACGACCGGGGTTTCCTGTCCGGTTTCGAACCAGAAGCCAAGTCCCAGGCCCCTGCAGTGCTCGGCAACGGTCTGGATCGCCACGGCTACCGGCTCAAACGACGGGTCGGTGAGGTTTTCGGGCAGGAAGCCGCAGTGCGTGATCACGGCCGGGGCGCCGGCCTCTGCGGCGAAATCTGCCCATTTGCACAACTCCCGGACGCGCGTCTCGCGGTATTCCGGCGGAATCAGGCCGAGCGTGACCGGGCCGCGCGTGAAATTCCATTCCCTCGGACCGGAATAGCCGCCCCAGATCGCCGTAAGTCGGACTCCGGCGTCCGTCGAGCGCTTTTTCAGCGCGCGTGCGACCTTCGGAGTGGCGAGAGCTGGATTCCAACTTGAGACCTGCGCGCATCGCAGGCCGAACGCGGCGACTTTGTCGATTTCCCCGGCCTCCTCATCGAGAACGGTGATGACTCCGATTTCTGGACGTTTCATGATGGTTGTGTCTTTTGGCGCCCGCGACGCCATGGCGCCGGGAACTTCCCCGGCCGCGCCGGCGCGGGCGCGCGGCGGACCGGAATCTACCCGAAAATGGCAAAAGAGAAAAGCGAAAAGCGATGACTGGTTGCGACGGACCGCGGGCGGCTGGCGCCCGCAGCCACGCGGTTGTTGCGGAGGGGGGACCATTGTGCTATCGTTTGCCGAGCGCGTCGCTCCCCCTTTGGAGCGGTGCGGACTTCCCATGCCGATTTCAAACTCCTCCAGGGAACTGGTCGAACGCGAACGCCAGGCCCGCCGCAACGACGAAAACATCCGGATCCGCAACAGGGCGGCTCTGTCCGCGCTTTTCCGCCGCGACCGTTTCGTCGCGCTGTGCGTGTTCGCCATTGCGGCCGTCGCGTATCTCGCCACGATGTCATCGCAGGTCATGCCCGGCGAAAGCGCCGAGTGGCTTGCGACTGCCGTCGGCCTCAAGGAGAATTTCACCGCCCGCCATTTCGTGTGGCGCAAGTTCCTCTGGCTCGTCGCGTCCGTGGCGCCGAAATCGCATCTCGCGCTTTTCGCCAACGCCTGCTTCGCGCTGGTCTCTGCGGCGGCCGTGGCGCTGCTCTACCTCGTCATGTCGCAGTTCGTCTCTCTTTGCTGCGACCGCGAGTTCCTCGACACCAAGGCTCCGGGGCTCGCCGAGCCGCGCATTTCCGCGACGTCTCTGGCCGGTGGTCTTGTCTCCGCCGCAGTTCTGGCCTTTTCGGCGCCATACTGGTCGTGCGCCTCGCAGGTCCGTCTCGAAAACTTCCACCTGGCATGGCTTCTTCTGGCGGTGTCCTGCCTCCTGCGCTTCGGCGCTGGCGGCGGCATGGGCTGGCTGTTCGCGTTCGCGGCGCTTGAGGGCGCCGGCGCCTCTCAGGAGTCGTGCTTCGTCGCATGGGCGCCGCTTCTTCTGCTATACGCCGTGTGGCTGCTCTGGACGCGCGAAAAACTCACTCCGGCGCGCGCGGCGGCATTGGCCGCGGCGGCGCTTGTCCCGTTTGCGCTGTGCCTCTTTGCGGCGGTCTCCTCGCACATGGGTTCGCCGGCCGTCACCGTGTATGCGCCGGGAACCGCCGCGCTGGATGTGGCGCGCCACCTTCTGCGCGTTCTTGGCGCGGGCGTCATGAGCACGTTCGGGCAGGCGTGGTGGCTCATCCTGCTCGGCCTGACTGTTCTTCCGTGGCTCGCGTCGATGGCCGTTGCGCGCAACGCGCTCAACGGCGAGTCCGGCATCGCCATGTTCATGCTGCATCTGGCCATCGCGGTCACTACGCTCTGCGTTGTCCTGGACATGCGCTTCTCTCCGTGGAAGCTGGCCCACGGCGACTATCAGATCATGCCATACGCCATGACCTCGCTTTCGGCCGGGTATCTCGTGGCCTGGCTCTTTGCACGGGCCTCGTTCGACTGTCTGCCAGCCGATCCGCGCCGCTGCCGCATCCGCTCCGGAGTGGCCGCCGTCGCCGCCGCGATTGTGGCGTGCGTCGCCGCGGTTCGCAGCTTCCCGGACGCTTCCCCCTCTCGCACGGAGTTCGTCCGCCAGTTCTGCGACCGCCTCGTGGAGTCCCTTGAAGGTCGCGACTGGCTGTTCACGAACGGGGCATACGACGCCGAACTGCTCCTGCGCGCCCGCGAGCGCGGCGTGCCGCTTCACGTGGTGAACCTCGCCCAGCCGGGGGGGCTGCGCTCCACGTCCGGATATCGCGAGGATCTGCCTGACGTGCGTCTGCGCAATGTGGCCGAAATCGCCCCGCCGGCGCTCCTTCGCGAGTGGATCTCCAACCGGGAGGATGCGGGGAGCCGCGTCGCCCTGTCCATCGTGCCGGATCTCTGGCACCAGGGGCCGTGGACGGCGTTTCCGTCCGGCCCCGTCTTCATCGGACTTACGCCCGAAGGCGCCGACGCCAGAGTCGAGGAAGTTCCGCTGGAGGACTCGGTGCGCGATTTGCTCGACGATCTGCGCCCGGTCCTCGATTCCGTGCCGGACGACGCCCTTCCGCGCCTTCGCTGGCTTTCGCGCGTCATGCGCCGGGCAGCGTCGCTTTCCGGCAACAACGCCGGATTCCTGCTTGAAACGCGCGGGCATTCCGAGGAGGCCTTCCGCGTTTACGACATGGTGCGCAAGTTCGACCCCGACAACGTTTCGGCTGTTCTGAACTGGGTTTCGCTCATTCGCGGTGGTCTGCACCCGGAAATGCGCGACGAGGCGGTTAAGGCGCTGGAAGACCTTCGCGTGCGCCGCGCGGACAAGTCCGACAACATCTGGTCGCTCGCCGCCTCGTGCGGCTACGTCTCGTCCCCGGTGGCGTTCGCGAACCTCGGCTGGACATGGGCGCTTTCGGGTCAGCCGACGCTCGCCGCCAACTCCCTCGGCCGCGCCATCCGCGATGTCGGTCAAGGAGACCAGACGCGCCTTCGCGCCGTGCTAGCCGGCGTTTACATGCGCGGCGGGGAGCTGGAAAAGTCCGAGGAGGAGTTCAAGAGGATTCTTGCGGAGGATCCGGGCGCCCCGAACGCGATTCTGGGCCTGGCCCGCATCGCCGTCATGCGAGGCGATTTCGCGGCGGCTCGCAGGAGGATCGAGGAGGGGCGCTCCTCGGGAATTCCGGAGGACAGGCTCCTCTTCGAGCTCGGCGCAATCGAGCTGGGGGCGGGGGACCCCGATGCGGCCTCGATCAAGGCCGACGAACTTGAGGCGCTGGACCCACGCAGCGTCGAGGCGCGGACTCTGCGCGCCGCGATTCTGCTGCTTCGCCACTCGGCGGCGCCGAGCGGCCCGAGCGGCGACGCCGAACGCGCCTCCGCTCTCGATGCCATGTCCGCCGTTGTCTCGGACCTCGAAAAGCTCGCCGGCCCCGAGGATGTCCGCACTCTCGGCCCGCGCGCCCGCATGGAGGAACTGGAGGGCAAGTGGAGCGACGCCCGGGCCGACTGGACGCTTGCCCTGCGCGCCTCGCATGGCGCCGACACGGCCCACATCCGCGAGTCCATTCTCCGGGCGGACTACGCGCTCGCTGACAAGTCGTCCGCCGCCAGGCACGCTCGCGACCTTCTCGCCATCTCGCCCGACAACGCCTTCGCGAACTACATTCTCGGCTCTCTGGCGCTGGAGGCCGAGCGCCTTGAGTCCGCCGAGGACTTCCTCCGCCGGGCGCTCGAAAACGCCCCGCAGTCGATTCCCGCGCTGAACGATCTGGCGGACGCGGAACTGGCTCTCGGCAAATACGACGAATCCGAGGCGCTTGTGAAGCGGCTTCTTGGCATGGGCGTCGATTTCTACGGCGCATGGGACACTCTCGCGCTCGTCCGCCTCGCCAAGGGCGACAAGCAGGGTGCGCGCGAGGCGATGGATCGCGCGCTGGCGCTTGACGTTGACCACGACCCGCGCATCTCCCTGCACTACGCGCGCGTTCTCGCCGAGACCGGCGAGCATGACGAGGCCGTGGCGACAATGCGCGACCTGATGCCGCGGCGCAACGATTTCCGCGGACGCGACGCCCGCGATTTCTCCGCTCTCGCCATGCGTCTGCGAATCGGGCACTAGCGGCCGTGAATCCGGCCGTCGGGTTTTTCGATTCCGGAATCGGCGGACTGGGCGTGGCTCGCGCGTTTCTGCGGCTGCGCCCCGACGCCCGCGTCTTCTACGTGGCCGACTGGGAGCACTGCCCATACGGAGGGCGGCCGGACTCGGAAATCCTCGATCGCGTTCGCCTGATCTGTTCGCGTCTTGAGTCGCTTGGCTCGCGCGTGATCGTGATGGCGTGCAACACCGCCTCCGCGGTCGCGCTGCGCCAGATGCGCCGCGAGCGCCCGTCCGTGCGCTTCGTGGGCATGGAGCCTGCGGTCAAGCCGGCGGCGGCCGCAGCCGCCGCGCGCGGTCGCCGCGCGGTTGGAGTGCTGGCGACGGCGCACACGCTGCGCGGAGGTCTCTTCCGCGAGACTTCCGCGCGCCATGCCTCCGGAATAAAGGTCGTGGCCGCGGAGGGAAAGGGGTTCGTGGAATTGGCCGAAAGCGGCGACCTCTGCTCGGCGGACGCGCGCGAAACTGTGCGGCGGGTCCTCGCGCCATTGCTCGAAGCCGGGTGCGATCCTATTGTGCTTGGCTGCACTCACTATCCGCTGCTGCTGCCGCTTCTGCGAGACGAGGCGCCCGGGGTTGAATTCGTGGATCCGGCCGAGGCGGTGGCAAGACGCGCGGCCGCGCTTTGGGACGAAATTCGCGTCGGTAGCGAACCAAACGCTGGCGGCGGGCGTTGACTCTTACGTGCCCGACGCGGCATGGGTCGCGTTTACGGCATTCTTCTCTTTTGTCCATGGAAACTCATTCGCCAGGAGCGGCGCGCGCGCTGCTAGACAATCCAGGTTCAGACGATGTGGTGGCGGCGTTGGAGGCGCTGGCCAGCCGCCCCGTCGCAGATGAGGACGCGGTGGCCGAGCGGCTCGAAAAGCGAATTCGCGCCGCTCTTTCGGCGCGGGCGCGCCTCCGCCGCGTTCTGCGCGCGGCGCTGGCCGCCTCTGCGGCTGGAGTCGCGGCCGCGGTCGCCGTGGCCGTTTTTTCCGATCAGCCGGCCGGACCGGACGCTTCGGAGGATGGCGTTCTTCCGGTTGAGGCGGCCGCCCTGCTGGCAAGGCAGCGCCCCGACGGCTCGTGGCTCCCGGAACGCGGCGGCGCGGCGCTCGCCCCGGCGGCCACTGGCGCGGCCGTGCTGCGGCTGCTCGCATTCGCGGAGGCCACGGCCTCGCCTGCCGCGTCCGCAGCGCTTGACAGGGCCGCGGCATGGCTGCGTGCCGCGCCGCTCGCCGAGTTCTCTTCGTCCGGTTCGGCAAGCGGCGCCTGGAATCTCGCTCTTGGAACGTCGGCGTTATTGGCGCTTTACGGAAGCGGGTCTAATCCAGAACTCTTCAATGCGGCCGATTCGGCAGTCGCCGCCGTGCGCGAGCGTCTCGCGGATCCGGGCGTTCCGGGCGCTCCAAGCGCAAATGCCACGGCATGGCTCGCCTCGGCTCTCGCGAGGGCGGATGCGCTTGAGTGGCCGGATTCGGCTTCGGGCGGAGTCCTGCGCCGCGTGATGCCGAGGCTTGCCGGTCTGCCATGCGTCTCCGGCCGCGAGACGGCGGCTGAAATGCTCGACGCGCTTCAGCGCCTTCCGGCTCCGGCCGAGTCGTAGATGTCGGCGGGCGACGCGCGAAAGTGCCGCGCGTCGTGCACGGCGATCCGTGTCAGATTCCGCCGCCGCCCGCGTATTCGTCCACGTCCGGAACGCCCGGCGAACGGACTCGCGGCGAAGGCTGCGCGTTGAGGACCTTGCTGTGCGGCGGAACGGAATGAACGAGCCAGACGTTGCCGCCAATTACGGAATCGTGCCCGATGACCGTGCCGCCGCCAAGGATGGTCGCGCCAGCATACACGATGACGTTGTCCTCCACGTCCGGATGGCGCTTC
Source organism: Verrucomicrobia bacterium UBA6982 (assembly GCA_002448475.1). Taxonomy (GTDB): domain Bacteria; phylum Verrucomicrobiota; class Kiritimatiellia; order RFP12; family UBA3636; genus UBA3636. The sequence continues at coordinate 2,656 of DJYI01000129.1, read as the reverse complement.
ACGCCCTTCACTAGCTGGCCGTTTTCGTCCTTTGCGAATGAAAGCGCGCCAAGAGTCACGCCCTGGTAGAGTTTGACGCGGCGCCCGATCACGCACGTTTCGCCAATGACGACGCCCGTGCCGTGGTCGATGAAGAAGCCAGGCCCGATCGTGGCACCGGGATGGATGTCGATGCCAGTGCGCGAATGGGCGTTTTCCGAAAGCGCCCGCGGCAGCAGCGGCACGTCGAGCGCAAGCAGGGCATGGGCGATTCGGTGCGTGGCGATGGCCCGATATCCGGGATAGGACAGCACGACTTCGAGTTCCGAGCGGGCTGCGGGGTCTCCCTCGTAGGCGGCAAGCACATCTTCCTGCAGCGCCCGCCGCATGTCCGGCACGGCCGCGATGAACCCTTCCACCGCCTCGCGCGCGAACGCGTCGGATTGTTCGGCCATGGCTCTGTCTCCCAGAACGGCTTCGCACCAGTAGCGGCGGAGCGGGAGGATGGTGTCGTGGAGCGCTATGGCGACGTGCCCAGGATCGGCTGAGGCCGGACTCACGAGTCCTCCGGGGGAGGAGCATACCGGCTGCACAAACGACACCAGTTCCTCCAGGAGGACGCCCATGTTCGCCGGCGTCGGCAGCGATGGATCGACGAATGCGGCGCTGGAGCGGCGGCGGACCGGACACTCCGGACACGACTGAAGCGCCTGCTTCCAGTTTTCCGAACGTCGTTTGACCCACGTGCTGACTGATTCTTCCATCGTTGACATTCGCCTGCCTGCCAAAATGAATTCGAGATTCGAAATCTGAAATCAAAAACTGGCGATTTGAGGTCCGCTATGTCCTCTCCTTCAGCCCGACCTGCTGCGCGACAATAGATTCGCCGCAATACTTCCTCCGAAGAAGCGGCTTTTCGATTTTTCCCGTCGGATTGCGCGGAACCGGGGCGAAAATCACCTTCCTCGGGCGCTTGTATCGCGGCAGCGCCTTGCAGAACTCATCGACGTCCGCCTCTGACAGCTCGCGCCCCGGCTTCGTCTCGATCACCGCGGCGGCGATTTCGCCCAGGCGCGCGTCTGGCATTCCGATCACGGCCACGTCCTTGATCGCGTCGTTCGTCCGCAGGAAATCCTCGATCTGGACCGGATAGAGATTCTCGCCGCCGGTGATTATGACGTCCTTCTTGCGGTCCACGAGGTAGATGAACCCGTCGGGATCCTGCATCGCCATGTCGCCGGTGTATAGCCACCCGTCGGCGTCCAGTACTTCGGCCGTCGCCTTCGGGTCCTTGTAGTATTCCTTCATCACGCCAGGACCGCGCACGGCCAGCTCCCCGACGTCGCCGCGCTTCACGGTCTCGCGGCTTGGCGCCGGACCCACGATCTTCGTCTCCCAGCCGTGGCCGGGCACGCCGATCGCGCCGACGTGGTCGATGTTCCCCACTCCGAGGTGGACGCATCCCGGCCCCGTGGATTCCGAAAGGCCGTAGTTAGTGTCGTATTCGTGCGCGGGAAAGACTTTCTTCCACCTCTGCACAAGCGAGGGCGGCACGGGCTGCGCGCCTATGTGCATGAGGCGCCAGCGCGAAAGGTCGAACTCCGAGAGATCGACGTCGCCGCGGTCGATGGCGTCGAGAATGTCCTGCGCCCACGGAACGAGAAGCCATACGATGGAGCACTTCTCCTGCGACGCCGCGCGCAGAATCCATTCTGGTTTCACGCCGCGCAGCAGCACCGCCTTGCCGCCGACGAGGAAACTGCCAAACCAGTGCATCTTCGCTCCGGTGTGGTAGAGCGGAGGAATGCAGAGAAAAACGTCGTCGTGGGTCTGCCCATGGTGAGCCCGCTCCACTTCGCAGCTTTGCGCCAGCGCCCGATGGCGCAGGACGATGGCCTTGGGAAAGCCGGTCGTGCCGGAGGAGTAGTAGATGGCGGCGTCGTCGTCGAGCGAGATCGGCACCGATGGACGGCGGGAGGAGCAATACGAGACGAGGTCGCCGTAGCTTTCCGCGAACGTCGGGCAGTCGCCGCCGACGTAGAGCAGCGTCTTCACCTTCGACATCCTGTCCGCTATCTGCTCCACGCGCCCGGTGAACTCCGGCCCGAACACGAGGACGGAGGCGTCCGCCAGATCGACGCAGTATTTTATCTCGTCGGCCGAATACCTGAAGTTAAGCGGCACCGCGAGCGCTCCCGTGCGGAGGACTCCGAAATATATCGGGAGCCACTCCAGGCAGTTCATCAGGAGAATGGCGACCTTGTCGCCCTTCCTCACGTTGCGCGTGAGAAGGAAGTTGGCGAAGCGGTTGGCCTTTTCCTCGAACTGCGCCCAGGTTATTTCCGAGCGGAATGCGTCGGACGGCCCCCGCTCGACGAGCGAGAATTCCTTCCATGTCGTGTGGCGGGCTTCGAGTTCCTGCGGGTTGATTTCGACCAGCGCGGTTTCGCCCGGATACAGGCGCGCGTTGTCAGAGAGAATTTCCGGTATCGGTTTCATGGCGTTCGGGCCAATCCTACCGCACAGCCCCGGCTCCTTGCAACCGGCCCGCGCGCCGCGCGGGCCGCTGGTCAAGATCGAAGAGGTTGTCAACGCGTTCAAGGGTGCAGGGCGCGACCAGAAACTGTCCATGCAGCGGAACGCAAAGAGCGCCAGGAAAATGGTGGCCGTGGCATCG
>DJYI01000038.1 GCA_002448475.1 Verrucomicrobia bacterium UBA6982 | reverse complement strand
GGACGGAGCGGCCTCGGCCGGGCGGGACTGGCCGCGACCGCGACCGCCGCGAGAACCGGCGCCGCCGCGACCGCGACGCGGGCGCGCTTCGTTGCCTTCCGCGGGAAGGTCGCCCTTCTCGCGTGCGATGTCGGTTGCCGCGGCGGCGCGCTTGTTGGCGCGCTCGGCCTCGGCCTTGCGGGTCTCCTCGGCGGCCTTGCGCTCCCAGGCGGACACTCCCTCCTTCACGACCTTCGCGATGCTGTCGGAGACGAGTTTGATGGCGCGGATCGAGTCGTCGTTGCCCGGAATGGGCCAGGCGATCGGATCGGGATCGGCGTTGGAGTCAACGATCGCGATGACCGGGATGCCAAGACGGCGGGCCTCGGCGACGGCGTTCTTCTCGCGAACGACGTCAACGACATAGACCGCAGCCGGGAGGCGATCCATCGACGCGATGCCGGAGAGGTTCTGCTGGAGCTTGTCAAGCTCGCGACGGAGGGCGGCGGCCTCCTTCTTGTGCGGGGAGAGAACGCCTCCGTTCTCCTTTTCCGTGGTTTCCAGCTGGCGCATCCTGCGGATGCTCTTGCGAATCGTCTGGGCGTTGGTGAGCGTGCCGCCAAGCCAGCGGTTGGTCATGTAGGGCGAGCCGCACTCCTCGGCGGCGGTCTTGACCACTTCCTGCGCCTGCTTCTTCGTGCCCACGAAGAGGATGCGCCCGCCGTCCTCGGCGACCTTCTTCGCAAACGCGAGGGCGCTTTCGAGCAGATCGAGAGACTGCGTGATGTCGATGATGTGAATCCCTCCACGCTTGTCGTAGATGTATTTCTTCATCTTCGGATTCCAGCGCTTGGTCTGGTGTCCGAAATGCAGACCCGCGTCCATGAGATCGCGGAGCGTGAGTTGGGAGAGGCTCTGTTCAGCCATTTTGTATTGCACCTTTTGCCTTTTCCGGGAATTTTCCCGATGGTGAATCCGCTTTGCCGGCGGCAAACCGGCTTTCGCTTCCGCGCCCGGAGACCGGGACCCCAACGGCGGGGACGGCCCGGACGCTCGTGTGACGGGGGCGGATGATAGCCGAACGCATCGTTCGAAGTCAACGCTTTTTCCAGACGCACTGCGCGGGCGATGCCGGCCATGGGCCTTCACGGCGCATCTGGGCGCGCCGCATAGCGGAAAATCACGCGGCGGCGGTCCTGCCGGTTAGCGCGGGACGGGCGGGCGGGGCGAGGCGCGACGATTCTGGATCCAGGCGGTCGCGGACGAAATCGCCGAGACGGTTGGCGCAGAAAACAAGTCCGAAAACAGCGAGCGTCGTGAAGACGCCCTCCCACCACACGCCCTGCCACAGCCGCGTGCGGGCGTTGCCGATCATCACGCCCCACGACGGCTCGTTCTGAGCCCCCAGTCCGAGAAAGCTCATGAACACCTCCGTGCCGATTGCCGCCGGAAAGCGCAGCGAAAAGGCCACCGCGACGAGATGGCCGACGTTTGGCAGCACGTGCCGCAGCAGAATCCGCGCCGTGGAGCAGCCAAGCGCGCGGGCCGCAAGCACGTATGCCTGGCCGCGGTGCTTGATCGTCTCGCTGCGAACGGTGCGGCACACGCCCACCCACGTCGTGATTCCGATTCCGAGGTAAACGCCGAAAAGCCCCTTTCCGGCCACAAGCGACACGGCTAGGACGAGCAGCGGCGCGGGAATCGCGGCGACCGTGGCGCAGAGCCACGTCACGAACGAATCGGTCCGCCCGCCGAAATATCCGGCCAGGACTCCGAGAAGAGTGCCGAACGGCACGGCCAGAAGAGCGGACACGACGCCGACCTGCACGGCGATGCGGGCCCCCTGGACTAGACGCTGGGCGACACTGCGGCCCAGATTGTCGGAGCCGAGCAGAAAGAAGTGCTCCGCGCCGTCCGAGTCCTTGGCGCGCGTCAGCGGCGGCAGGTATCGCAGCTCGAGTCGGACGCGGTTGTATTCCGGAGTCGCGTCGCGAAGACGGGCGCGCAGGAACGCCGCCTCGCCGAAGACTGCGGCGAGAAGATACAGACAGAAGACGAAGATGGCGACGCGCGGCGTCTTCATTTGCTTTGGCCCTGTTCTACGAAAAACGTTTTTTTCTGGAAGTGGCGCGCGGACGCGCGGGCGGCGACCGGGAAGCGCCGTGCCCGAATGTATCGCCCCGCACTCCAAATGTCACGAAAAACCGCTCGCCTCCCCTTCCCCGCGATGCCGCGGCCACGCGCGGAATGCGTGTTTTTCTTGACTGCGGGGCGACGGCGGGCGAGAATCGCGCGCATGAACGAAATGGAGGATGACGAGGAACTCGCCGGCGAGCTGCGGCTCGAGGTTCCCGTCGAACCCGACCCCGGCGCCCCGGCGAGGCTGGACGCATGGCTGGCCGCCCGCACCGGATGGTCGCGGGAAAAGGTCAGGCGGCTGCTCGAAGCCGGGCTTGTCCGCCGCGCGGACGGTTCGATCGCGCCGCCCGGCAAGCGCCATCCTGAGCCCGGCGCCGTCTATGTCGTGCGCGAGCCCGAGCCGGAGAGCGTGGAGCTTATCCCGCAGGACATTCCCATTTCCATCGTTTACGAAGACGCCAACATGCTCGTCGTTGACAAGCAGGCCGGGCTTGTCGTGCATCCCGCCTGCGGTCACCCGGACGGGACGCTTGTGAACGCCGTGCTTTTCCACTGCCCGGGAGTGCTGTCCGTCGGAGGGGAGCGCCGCCCCGGAATCGTCCACCGCCTGGACCGTGACACCTCCGGTCTCATCGTGGTGGCAAAGACGGATGCCGCGCTGGCGGCGCTTCAGGAGGCGTTCAAGTCCGGCGAGGTCCGAAAGACATATCTCGCCATCTCATGCGGCGTTCCCGAGCCGCCGCAGGGCCGCATAGAGGCGAACATCGGCCGCAGTCCCGCAGACCGCAAGAAGATGGCCATTCTGGAACGCGGCGGAAAGCCGGCCGTCACGGAGTGGGAAGTCGAGGAGGATTTCGTGGAAAGCGCATTGCTTCGCGTCCGCATCCACACCGGTCGCACGCATCAGATACGAGTCCATCTGTCCTCGATTGGATGCCCGGTGGCCGGCGATCGCGCCTACGGTTCAGCCGCCGCGGACGCCGTTCTCCCGTTTCGGCCGGATCGGCAGATGCTCCACGCCTGGCGACTTGAACTTCCGCACCCCGCCAGCGGCGCAAGGCTTTCGTTCGAGGCGCCGCCGCCTGAGGACTTCGCCTGTCTGCTCGCGGCGCTTCGCCGTGCCGGGCTTAAGTCTCAAAGCCCTGAGGCGATTTCGGACAGATAGCGGCGCAGCAGCAGCAGTCCCAGAAGCGCGGCCAGCGCAATGGCGGGCCAGAGAAGGTTTGGTGGCGGCGGGGGTGGACGTTTCACGGTTGCGGTGGAATCGGCGAATTGCGGGATGGAGGGCAATCACGTCCGGCGCATGAGTTCGATCCTGCGCTCGTGAATGTGCGCGAGCGCGATTGCCAGGGCGTCGGCGGAGTCCTCCTGCGGCAGTTCCGGAAGTCCGAACAGACGCTGCATCATGCGGCGCATCTGATCCTTCGTGGCGCTTCCGACGCCGGTCGCGGCGCGCTTGACGCTCGCCGGCGGATACTCGCGCGGCACGAGTCCGCGCCGCGCGCATACGAGCACGACGACGCCGCGGGCGTGTCCGAGGACAAGGGCCGTGCGCGGATTTTTGCAGAAGAAAATGCCTTCCATCGCGACTTCGTCCGGATGGAATTCGTCAATGTAGGACTCAAGAGTGTCGGCGATGTGGACGAGGCACTCCGGAATGGAGCGCCGGGCGGGGTTCGGAACAGGTCGCGCATCGACAAAGCGGGCGTCGGCGCCGCGTCCGTCAACGATCGCGAGCCCCGTGCAGCGGAGCGACGTGTCAACCCCTAGAACCCGGACCGGAGCCGCCGGATCGATGCGCGGCGGCGCCGGGTCCGCGCGGGAGACGACAGGCGCGGCGCAAGGCTCGGACACGCCGCGAAGATATCCGCGCAAACGAGCCGGAATGGCCGAAAGCGACGGCGGGGGGGCCTCAAGCCCGGCCGCCAGACGGGCGCGGTGGCGCGCCACGAAGGAGGCATCGAACCGCCTCATGCGTCCTTCTTCGGGTGGAACAGATGCTCGACGTTCACCTGCACCTTGTTCGACTTGAGGAACGCGGCGATGTTCGCGAGCGTCTCCTGCGAGAGGATGTGCTCCATCTTGCATGCGTCGGTCTCGGCGACCTTTTCGTCGTCGCCGATGAATTCAAGAAAAGTCGTGAGCATCTTGTGCCTGGAGAGAATCGTGCGGGCCATGCGCAGCCCGGCCTCCGTCAGTTCGACCGAGCCATACGGCTCCTGCGTCACGAGATCGCGGTCCTTGAGCGCGGTGAGGGCGTTCACGACTGACGGGGTGGTAACGCCGAGTTCCGACGCTATGTCGCGGACTCGCGCGGGGCGCTTTTCGAGGATGAGCATGTAAACGCTCTCCAGATAGTCCTCGAGACTCGTCGTTAGTTTCTGTTCTGTCATTGTTTTTGCTCCTGCAGAGCGCGGAATAAATCCCCGAAACGCTCGGACAGCTCGGAAAGTCGTTCGGTCTGGCGCTCAAGCGCCCAGAGCACGAACGCCCATTTCTCCGCGAACTTGTAGTCGCCAAAAAGCCTCGGATTGTATTGATCGAACCACTCGCGCTTGTTCATGTAGTTCCAGTGGAACTGCAGGGTGCGGGATGAAAAGCCCTCCCAGAAGGCGTCCGCGAGCGAATACGGATCCATTGAGTCGTGCCGGCTGGAGTATCCGTTCACCACCTCGGCGTATCGCCGCAGGTAGAAATCGAAGCAGCGGGAGAGATTCCCGTCGTCGCGCGAGAGATCCGGCCAGCCCATCGTGCCGCGGACCGAGCAGAGGCGAACCTTCAGCGGCATTTCCTTCCCGAAGCGCGCGTCGTATCCGAACTCCACGATCTCCTTGCCTATCGCGAAGCGGGATGGCGAGGCGCTGTCGGCCGAATACTTCTTCAAAACCAGATTTTCCGCGGCCGCCGACCCCATGAGGACGATCACGGCGCGAACGATGTCCGCCGACTCCGGCGCGTTGGGGTCGCGCACTCCCGTGGCCGGGTCCCGCGGTCGAAACGCGGCCGGCGGGAGCTGGCTGAAGGGCGTTCCGGGATAGCGGTCGCGCGTGAAATAGTGAACCTCGCCGGTCGCGCCGTCGTTGCGGGCCAGAAGGCGGTGACGCCCGTAGGAGATGCCGAGCGCGCGGAAGGCATGGGTCCGGGCAAGCGTGTAGGCCCCGTAGCCCGTGCTGCGGCGCGCCAGGCGCTTTTCTATCCGATGGCGTGGAAGAGGATCCCAGGCCGTCTTGAACACGATTTCACGAGTCTTCCCCTCCCCTAGCCGAACCCTGTCGGTTGCGGAGCGCAGCTCATAGACGTTTACGTATTCTATTCTGTCGCCGTGGCTGATGTCCTGCTGAAGCTGGTCCAGAGTGGCGATTGTCCGCGCGTCCGCGCCTTCGTGAAGGAATCGGTTTCCGAGCGAATACGTCGCTCCGGGAATGGCCGTCCTCATGTCGTCGAAGGATCGGGAAAGCCCGTCCGTGACCGTTTCGTAAACAGCACCTACTAGGTTGCGGTAAATGGCCGAGAGAAAAGCAGGGGACGATTCGTCGGCGAGAGCCGGATCGGCCAGAAGCGAGCGAAAGCGCTCCGCCAGGGCGTCAAAGCGCTCGGCTGCGTCCGCGGCGGCGTCCGCGTCCGCCGGGTCGGATTCGGAGACGTGACGCCACAGATCCATAGTGGCCGGAACAAGCGTCCTGTCCGCGGCTCCTGGCGGCAGTCCGAAGAACTCGATTTCGTGGTGCGCGCCGAACTTCGGCAGCATGATGTTCGGAAGACGCTGGCCGGGAACGGTGTCGCACAGCTCGCGGAGTCCGGCATGGAAGGCGTGGACGTCCGTGCGCGCCAGAGCGCCCCAGGCGCGAAAGTTGGCCAGAGTCAGAAAGTGAACGCCCTTGACGTTGTGGTAGTATTTGATCGACGAGTGAAGGTGCGAAACCGAAGCCCGGAGAGTGGCCGCCATTTCCTCGTGCGTCCACGCCAGCGGCCTGATGCGCCACTCCTGCCCGCGTCGGGAATAGAACTGAAGAGTTTCGTCAATTCGATCCGCCAGGACAATCCTGCGCATCGGGCAGCCAAGCGCCTGAAGCCATTCGTCCATCTCGGCGACGGCCGCGGTCGATGCGCCGCGCTGTGATATTTCGATGGTGTCGCCAACTATGTTCGCGAACACCGCCTTGTGCGCCAGCACCTCGGCGCTTTCCTCGTCGGTAAGCGACGCAAGATCCCAGAACGCCCCGGAAACAAGAGGAATCCCGGCAACCGCATGGTTGCCGGACGATATGGTCATGACGTTGCCGAAGACGCGGCTTTCTCCGCCGTCTCCGTGAGGCATGAGATCCGCCTTGGGCACCAGCACGACGGAATCTCGGTTCTCGAGACGATCCAGTATGCCATCCTCAAGGACAAACGTGTCGTCGAATATGTCGTAGCGGACGAACGTGCGCGTTTTGCCCCACGCGGTGCGCGAGACCGTGTCCGGCCGGCGCTCCGCGCCGGACAGAAGGGACCTCAGGAAATTTCTGATTTCGTTGCTCTGGATCATTTGCCCACACCACCGCCGACAACGGGACGCAATGCCCAAGATTCTACCCGTCCCCTTTTTTCTGGTCAAGAAAAAGTGTTTGCGCGGCGCGGGGGTATTGCAAACTCACGGGGGGTCTGGTAGCCTCCGCCCCGTTGTTGGACAACTAGGGCCAGAGTGGCGTAATGGCAGCCGCAGCGGACTCAAAATCCGCCGTCCCTTAAAGACGTGTGGGTTCGAGTCCCACCTCTGGCACCACGCTAACCCCTTGAAAACAAAGGGAATCGCGTCGCAGGCGCTTTTTTTTACTGCCTGGTTCCAGGTGAATTGAAAGTGTTGTGGCGAACACTGCGGAGTCCGTGCCCTGAATTGTCCATCTGCGACCTGGCGCGGATCGTGAAATCCGACCGCACTCTTTTTTTGTCGGGCCAAAAGCAGTGGACAGAAAAT
>DJYI01000009.1 GCA_002448475.1 Verrucomicrobia bacterium UBA6982 | reverse complement strand
TGGACAGTTTCTGGTCGCGCCCAAATCGGAACGCCCGATTGAAAACCACCATGGCTCATGGTATTCTTCGCGCCAACGCCTCGCCTGTTGGCGGGGTATCACCCCAGCCAATTGGGAAAGTTCTATTCAAGAAAAAAAGTCTGTGGGGTTTCCTGAACCGCAGGAAATGCTCGAAACCCCTGTATTTTCAATGGTTTTGAAATTTAGGGGATAGTTTATCCCCCAGTTTTGGGGGATAAGCCTGCCACAAAGGTGCTCGCATGCCGCATTCATCCGCGCAAATTGGGTGCAAGACGTTTTTTATCCGCGCCGCCGAGACGGCGCCCGCGATTCTCTACATCGGCTTCGTCCAACGTAGCGGCATGGGTTCCGTGCGGCTCGCCGGCATCCGCCGCTACGCCGCCACGCGGGGTTGGCGCGTCGAGGTCCTCGGCAACGATGTCTGCTCGCCGGAACCGCTTCGCGACGCCCTTGCGCGGTTCCGTCCCATCGGCTGCGTGGCGGAGTGCTGGTGTCCGGAAACAGCGTTGCGTCCAGCCCTCTTCGGGCGCATTCCAGTCGTCTATTTCGAGCCGCCGAACCGTCCGGGATGGCGGAACGCGCGCGGGGTCGTCTGCGCCGAGGCCGCCGTGGCGCAAATGGCCTTCAAGGAACTCTCCGACGGCCAGCCGGAGGCGTTTGCCGCATTGTCCTTCTTCAAGAGGGAACGATGGGCGCAGGAAAGAATCGAGGCCTTCCGCGAATGCTGTCGCCAGGCCGGCTTCGACTGTCCGGTCTCGTATTTCAAGATCGGAAGCTACGAGGAGCTTCCGTCCTGCGTCGGCGAACTGGTCCCGTGGGCGCGATCACTCCCGTCGCATTGCGCCGTCTTTGCCGTCAACGACTTCTGCGCGCTCGGCGCGGCGAGGGCCCTGGCCGCCGCGGGGCGCAACTATCCGCGCTCCGTGACGCTCATCGGCGCGGACGGCGTGGAGATCGAGGACCGGGACAAGGCCCTTGCGGCGACCTTTTCCACGGTCAGGCTCGACTTCGAGCTCGCCGGCTTTCTCGCGGCGAAAATGGTCGCGAAAATCGCCGAACGCGGTCGTTCCGGCAACCGCATCGCCTCGTTCCCGCCGCTGATGGTGGACCGCCGCAAATCGACGCGGGGCTACGGACGCCGCGAACCGCACATCCTCGAGGCCATCGAGATGATCCGGCGCGAGGCGTGCGACGGCCTCACTGTCGCGCAGCTTGCCTCCCGTTTCCCGGGCACCCGCCGCCTCTTCGAGTTGCGATTCCGCGAGGCCGCCGGCCATTCCGCCCTCGACGAAATCATGAATGTCCGCCTGGACCGCGCGATCGAACTTCTTTCCGGCACACGCATGCCGGTTTCGGCGATTTCCCACTTCAGCGGTTTTTCCGGCGAATGGGAATTCTGGCACTTTTTCCGGAAACGGACCGGGGTGTCGCCGCGAACGTTCCGCAGCGATCGAAGACAGCCTACCGGCCGCTAATTAAATTTCGCAAAATCCAATATTTCGAACACGCTGATGCGGTATCGTGGATGCGTCCGCTGCGGAGTAGGGGGAAATCACCGTCGCCCGCCGCCGGACAGGAGACAGCCGCAATGCAGCTTAGCACAGTCCATTTCCCCATAGTTCTCGGCCTGCTTCTTTCCGCGCCGGCACTGCCGGCACGGGCGCAGGAGGTGCAGAGCCCGATGCCGACGCTCCGTCCCCTGTCCGGGCTGGAATGGCGGCTGCCGAAGAAGTATGCGACGCTCGAAGGAGACCGACTGGTCGTCGACATCCCGGCGGCAGCCGGCCCGTCGGATGCCTGCGCGACGGCCCGGCTGTCGGCGGCGATGCTTGCGGACGCGGGCGGCTTCGCGATGGCGGTCGAGGCGGAGGGGCGCGGCATTTCCAAGCCCGCGAAGCGGCACCTCGGCCTCAAGTTCCAGCTCCATTGGCGCGAAGAAGCCACCGGACGCGAGGGCTACCCCAACTGCGCGAACGAGACGGGGAACTTTGCCCGCAAGACGCTCCTCAACGAAGTGGACTTCTCCGGAGCGCATCCCGACAAGGTGACGCTCATGCTCGGACTCCAGGGCGTGACCGGCCGCGTCGAGTTTGATCTCTCCACCCTCCGCGCCGCGCCAACGCCCGGGCTCTTCCGCCGCGTAAACGAAGACTGGGTGGTGCGGTATCCGGACGACAAATGTTCACAAATGACAAGTGTTCACAAATCTCAATTGAACACAAATCACAATTTGAATTTGCAATTTGTGAACCATGAAGATTTGTCATTTGTGGACAATCAGCCCCGCAGGGGCTGCATGCTCCCCGGCCGCGCGACGACGGAGGACGACATCGAGACGCTCCACCGCTGGGGCGCGACGATGGCGCGCTTCCAGATGTCGCGCCGCAGCGACAACGCCGATCTCGACGAATACGCCGCCTGGGTCGATTCGCGCCTCGACAACCTGGAGGACGTCCTGCGCTGGGCCGCCGCGCGCGGCATGAAGATCTGCGTCGACCTCCATGCCGCCCCTGGCGGGTGCGACGCCTCCGGCGGGCAGGCCCTTTTCCGCGACGAACGCTGCGCGCGCGCCTTTGTCGATACCTGGCGCCGCATCGCCGCCCGCTTCCGCGGGCATCCTGCAATCTACGGCTACGACCTCATGAACGAGCCGCTCCAGAACGGCCGCGCGAAGTTCGACTACTGGACAATCCAGCGCCTCGCGGCGGAGGCCGTGCGCGAGATCGATCCCGTGACGCCGATCATCGTCGAGGCCAACCACTGGGCGCTCCCCGACGCCTTCTCCTACCTTTCGCCGCTGCAGATGGACAACGTCATCTACCAGGTCCACTTCTACGACCCGCACGACTTCACCCACCAGGGCGTCGGCGGACGGCCCATCGGCCCGAAGTGGCCGGACCCGGAGAAGAACTGGACGCGCGACCGGCTCCGCGAGATTCTCCGCCCGGTGCGCGCGTTCGAGGCGCGCCACCACGCGAAAATCTACGTCGGGGAGTTCAGCGCCGCCGCCGGGGCGGATGGCGCCGAGAACTACCTGCGCGACTGCATGGCCCTCTTCAACGAATACGGCTGGGACTGGACCTACCACGCCTTCCGCGAGTGGAACTGGTGGAGCGTGGAGCACGAAGGCCCCGACCCGAAGCACATGGCCCCCGCCACGGACGACACCCCGCGCAAGCGCGCGCTGCTCGAAGGCCTTTCTGAATGAGTTTTGAACCCCACGCACCAAGCACACAAAACAACCAACCAAGGAGCAAACCATGATCAAACGCATCGCCAGTCATTCGTCATTCCCGCGAAGCGAGGCCGTTCTTCGCGGCATCGCCGCGGTCGTCCTTGCGGGAGCGGCTTGCACCGCGACCGCCTCCGCCGACACCATCGACGCCTCGGCCTTCGCCGGACATTTCGACATCATGTTCCCCGGCTACGCCGGAGCGGCGCCGGTCGAGAACGTCCCGGTCCTCGTCCGCCTTTCCGCCGAGCGCAACGGCTTCGACTACGCCGCATGCCAGGCCCTTGGCGCCGACCTGCGCTTCGCCGACGCGGCCGGCAACCTCCTCCCCTGCGAAGTCGATACATGGACCCCCGGCGGCGAATCGCTCGTCTGGGTCAAGGTGCCGTCGCTCTCCCGCTCCACGCGCATCACGGCCTACTACGGCTGCGCCAACCCGCCCGCCAACACGCCATCGGACGTGTGGTCGAACGGCTTCGTCGGCGTCTGGCACCTCGGCGGAAGCGCGCTTCCGCTCAAGGAATCCTCCGGCGTCGGCACGGACTTCGATACGTCGAAGGACAACGGCGAGACCCTCGGCGCGCCCGGCGCCGTGGGCGGCGCGGTGGATTTCGCGACGGGGGGACGCACTGGCCGCCTGAGCGCAGCCGACGATCCCGACCTCGACGGATTCACCAGCTTCACCGTCGAACTCTGGTCGAAACAGGCAGCGGGGGCGGATTACCAGCCATACATGCTCACGAAAACCGCGACTGGCGAGTTTGCCTACACCTTCTACCAGAACAGGGGAACGTCGACGACGAACAGCGTCTTCTACGTATTCTCTGACGCGACGAACAACGGACGGAAAAATATCGCCGGAGACAGCCGGAACCTCGTCGTCCCCGCGATGGGCGTCTGGAACCATCAGGCTTTCGTCCGCGACCTCGCGAAGGAAAAATCCTTCAGCTATCTCGACGGCACGCCCGTGCCGGAGGGGGGCAAGACGCTGACCGCCGAAGAAATGGTGGCGGTCTGCGACAGCTCTTCCCCGCTCTACCTCGGGAACGCGACCGGAAACAACCCCTCGGCAGCCTTCCCCGGCCAGATCGACGAGCTGCGCATCTCGAACGTAGCGCGCTCGGCCGACTGGGTGAAGGCGACGCACGACTGCGTCGCGGACGCGGACTTCGCCGCCTACGAGGTGGGCAACGACTGGACGAAGTATGCGCGCAAGTTCACCGTCACGTTCCCCGGCGCGCCGGACGGGACGCTCACGGACTTCCCGGTTCTCGTGAAGGTGGCGGAAAACAGCCCCGCCGGCTTCTCCTACGCCGACTGCCTTAAGCCCGAAGGACGCGACCTGCGCTTCGCCGACGCCGCCGGAAACCTCCTCGCCTGCGAGGTCGACACGTGGAACACGAACGGCGTGTCGGCCGTCTGGGTCAAGATTCCGGCGCTCACCGCCTCGACGAAGATCACCGCCTACTACGGCTGGAGGTTCGCGCCGCCGGTCGATCCGGCGGACGTCTGGGACGACGGCTACGTCGGCGTCTGGCACCTCGGCGAAAGCATGCTCCCGCTGCGTGAGTCGTCCGGCGTCAGCACGGCGTTCAACGAAACGGCGGACGGCAACGAGACGCTCGGCGCGTCCGGCGCCGTGGGCGGCGCGGTGGATTTCGCGGCGGGGACGATAAACAGCCGTCTCCTGGCCCCCGACGACGACGATCTCGACGAATTCGACGACTTCACCGTCGAAATGTGGACGAAGCAGGAAAGCGCGATGCCTTCGAGTTCCAATGGCGGCTACCAGCCCTACCTGCTCGCGAAAGTCGCGTCCGGGGAGTACGCCTACATCTTCTACCAGAACACGGTCACGGCGAACGGCGTTTTCCGGGTTGGCAACGGCTCGGGCAATGCGAACATCAGCGGTTCGGCTATGATCCCCGCGATGAACGAATGGAACCACCAGGTCGTCGTCCGCGACACGACGGCCCAGAAGGCCTACTGCTACGTGAGCGGCTTGCCGACGCCCGAAGGCGGAATCGCGCTGCCGGACGGATACGGCGTGACGATTCCCGACAGCTCCTCCCCGCTCTATCTAGGCAACGCGCAGACGACAGCCAACAACAAGGCCTTCCCCGGCCAGATCGACGAGCTGCGCATCTCGAAGGTTGCTCGGTCGTCAGCGTGGGTGAAGGCGACGCACGACACGGTCGCCGCGCCCTCCTTCGCGCGCTATTCCGCGACCCGCGGCAACAACGACGCGACGATTATCTCCCTCCGGTAGCCGAGGAAAGCCGGCACGTGCGGCGTTCGCATTTGGCGAGCGCCTCACTTTTGCATTTGGTAGAATATCTTCCCCATGCACCCTTCCGCCCTAGACATCTCCCTGGGCCGGCAGCTCTTCGTGGATGACGCGCTCGTCGAATCGACGGCGGGGGTCGTGCGCCACTGGAACAGGCCGGTCAAGCGGGACGCCCCTGTCATCTGGCCTGGCCTCCCCGGCGCCGTTCCCGCAATCACCGACCTCGCCACCCCGGACGACCCGGCCAACCTCACCTGCGCCACCGACGGCGGCCTCTGGTGGGATCCGACGCGACGCGCGTTCCGCCTCTGGTACAACGTGGACTGGCTGGGCGACATCTGCTACGCGGAGTCGGCGGACGGCCTTTCATGGGAGTTTCCCGACATCGGCGTCGTCCCCGGCACAAACCGCGTTTTCGCAAGCGACGTCATCGACAGCTGGAGCGTCATGCCGAACTATGCGGCCCCCGACCCCTACGCCGACTGGAAGCTCCACGTCTCCTCTCCCTACGTCCCGCCCGCGTGGCCGCCGGCGACGGACGACAGGCTCTGGGAATCGGGGGACGGGCTGCACTTCCGCCCGCTCGGCCTCGCGGGGCGGTCCGGCGACCGCTCGACCTCCTACTACGACCCGTTCCGCGGCGAATGGGTCTTCTCCCTGCGCTCGGCGTCGCTGCCCCGCACGCGCCATCGCTTCGCCTCGCGGGAGTTCGGGGGCGACGCCTGCCACTGGGCGTGGCCGGGGGACGCGGCCGCGCCGGAGTCGCTCCGCGGCGCCCCGGAACCGGAGCCGTGGCTCGACGCCGACTACGGTCCCGGCCGCCAGCTCTACAGCTTCAACGCCGTCGCCTACGAGTCCGTCATGCTCGGCGCGATGGAGATTCTCGTCAACACCGAACACGACAACGGCGACTGCGCCAAGGTCGGCCTTCCCAAAAACACGGGCCTTCACTTCTGCTTCTCGCGCGATGGCCGCACCTTCACGCCGCGCACGGAGCCGGACATCGCGCCGGAAGGATGGGGGAGCGGCGCGTGGGACACGGGCTACCTCTCGGCCACCGGTGGCCTCTGCGTCGTGAAGGACGAGCGGCTCTGGTTCTACTACTCCGGACTGCGCGGCGACAGGCGGCGGCTGGCGAGCGGGACAACGTGGTTCCGCAACGGAATGTATTCCAACGGCGCAATCGGCCTCGCGACCCTGCGGCGCGACGGCTTCGCGGGGATGGTCGCCGACGGGCGCGGCGAGATCGTGACGAAGCCGCTCGTCTTCGACGGCGGCCACCTCTTCGTCAACGCGGAGTGCCGGTTCGGGTCCGTTTCGGCCGAAATCCTCGGCGAGGACGGCAGGCCGGTTCCCGGCTTCACGGCCTGCGACTGCGCGTCGTTCCGCCAGGCCGATTCCACGAAAACGGAACTGCGCTTCGCCGGCGGGAGCCTCGCCGCCCTTTCCGGCCGCCCGGCGCGCATCCGCTTCATCCTCGAATGCGCGACGCTCTACGCCTTCTGGGTCTCGTCCTCGCCGCGCGGGGAGTCGCGCGGCTACGTCGCGGCCGGCGGACCCGACTATCCCGGCCTCCGCGACCTGTAGTCGCCCCATCTATTCGGGCACACTTTTTGTAAAAATGCAGAAAGTGTGCCCAAAATTCAACCCGATGATTCGGGCACGGTTTTTGGAAAAATGCAGAAAGTGTGCCAGATTTTTCTTGCAATCTTCGTTATCTTGTGGGAGAATGGAAGCCATGCAAAACAAAAACTCTTGCGAAGGTTTTCTGGGCCGCGAACGGGAGCTTGACTCGCTTGCCGCGCTTTGGCGGAAGCGGGGCCCGTCGCTTGTCGCCTGCCAGGGGCGGCGGCGCATCGGGAAAAGCACCCTGGTGAAGGAGTTTGCGCGCCGTTCGCGGGCTCGCCTCGTCAAAATCGAGGGGCTTGCGCCGGAACCGGGCATGACCAACGCCAGGCAACTGGCGGAATTCGGGCGCAGCCTTGCGGCGCAGACGGGACTGCCTCCCATGTCTCCCCAAAGCTGGCCCGAAGCGTTCGCCGCCCTTGACAGTGCGATCCGCGACACCGGCAAGACGGTTGTCCTGCTGGACGAAATCTCTTGGATGGGGGGATTCGACAAGGACTTTCCCGCACACCTCAAAGTCGCGTGGGACAACCTCTTCCACGAACACCGCCGTCTCGTCTTCGTGGTTTGCGGCTCCGTTTCGGCGTGGATTCAGAAAAACATTCTGGACAATACTGGTTTCGTGGGGCGCTTCTCGCTTTGCCTGACGCTTCGCGAAATGCCTCTGCGCGACTGTCTCGCCTTCTGGGGCGGCGCGGCATCGCGCATTTCCGCGGAGGAGGCGTTCGACTTGCTTTCCGTGACCGGCGGCGTGCCGCGCTACCTTGAGGAAATCGACAGCGCGAACACGGCCGAAGAAAACGTCCGCTCGCTTTGCTTCTCGCCCGATGGATACCTGTTCCGAGATTTCGGGCAGCTTTTCTCCGATGTTTTCGGAAAACGGGTGAAATCCAAGCGCGCGATCCTGGAAGCCCTGAGCGGAGGCCCGGCGAGCATTTCCGACATTGCGCACGCCATTGGAAAGGAACGCAACGGGCATCTTGCGGAAGACCTCTCGGAATTGCGCCTTGCCGGGTTCGTGTCCGAAGACGCGGGGCTCAACCCGGAAACGGGCAGGCCCGTCTTCTCGCCTCGCTGGCGCATCAGCGATCCCTACACGCGTTTCTATCTGCGCTACATCGCCCCCAGACGCGAAGCCATCGGGCGCGGCGGGTTCCGCATCCCGTCCCTGTCGTCGCTTCCGGGATGGGATGCCATAAAGGGCCTCCAGTTCGAGACGCTTGTCCTGGGGCACATCGACGAGTTCATTCCGGCGCTTGGGTTGTCCCGCGTCAACATCCTGTCCATGGCGCCTTATGCGAGAAAGGGAGTCTCCGGCGAAGGGGACGGGCGACGAAACACCAGAAGGGTCAGGGGATGCCAGATTGACCTTCTCGTCCAGTCCGACGGGGCCGTCTGGGTCGTTGAAATCAAGCGCCGGAAACGGATTGGCCGGGAAATCGAACAGGAGGTTCGCGAGAAGATCTCCGCTTTGCCGGTGCCGAAGGGAACCTCCGTCCGTGCATGCCTCGTTTATCTTGGCGAACTCGATCCCGCCATAGAGGAGAGCGGATTCTTTTCCGCAATGGTTTCAGCCGAGGACATCCTTCGCAAATGAACACGGAAACAACAGACGGGCTTTTCTCCGATTCGACGATGGAGCCGTTCGACGACGGCTGGATGTTCACGCCGCCCGGGGCCGCCGACGCGCGGCCCGTCACGCTCCCCCACGCCTGGAACGCGGAGGGCTGGAGCTACGAGGCGCCCAGGCCGGCCGAGCCGGCCGGGACGGGCGTCTACTGCAAGACGCTGCGCGGCGTCGGCAAGGGCGACATCCTCAAGTTCGAAGGGGTCGCGCTCTCCTGCCGCGTCCTGATCGACGGGAGGGAGGTCGCGTCGAACCTCGGCGCGCACCGCGCCTTCGAGGTCCCGCTCGATTCGGCGAAGGAGGGATCCGAACTCGTGGTCGAGGTGACCGACAAGCCCTCCACGCCGCTTCTGCCGGAGGGCTGCGACGCGGTTTTCACGGCCTCGCCGCGATACCGGCGCTGGCCCGCCGCATTCGGCTCTTCCATGAAGGCCGGCGGCATCTGGCGGCACGTCCATCTTGTCCACCGGCGGACGACCGTCATGGAAACGCCGGCGGTCACGGCCGTCGGCACCCGCTTCGAAGGCACGCTCTCCTTCCTTGGCAGCCCGGAGGGCCACTCGGTGCGGCTCACGCTTTCCGACGGCGCGGAAACCGTCGTGAAGACCGTTCCCGCAACCGCCGGCGCCTTCGCGATCGCGCCGGAGCGCCCCGTCTTCTCGTGGCCGCTTCGCCCGCACCTCTACACGCTCGTCTCGGAACTCCTCGCGCCGGACGGCGCCGTTCTCCAGACGATCCGGCAGCCGCTGTGGCTCATGACCTTCGAGACGCGCGACAGCGAGTTCCGCATGAACGGCAGACCCTATTTCCTGCGCGGCCAGAACGGATTCCCGCACTGCAACGTCCCCTACGACCGCGACTACATCCGCCAGTATGTTTCCGCCTGCCGCGCGCAGGGCGTCGAAATCAGCCGCTTCCACACCGAGCCGCCCTCCCACGAATGGCTCGACGAGTGCGACCGCCAGGGGATCATGGTGATCCTCGAAATGCCGCTCCACGGCTCCGTCGGCTGCTATTCCTTCGGCAGCGAGCAGTTCCAGAAGACGGAACTCGCCGAAATCCTCTCGGTCGTCCGGGAATGCCGCCGCCACCCCTGCGTCCAGATCTGGAGCATGGGCAACGAGCTCATCGTCGCCTGCGAGCGCGACCGCGGCCTCGGCAGGCCGCTGTTCGACGTGCTGGAGGGCTGGATCGCCGAAGTGCGGAAACTCTCCGCCCAGCCGGTGATCGCCAACTCGAACGGCGACGCCGCCAACCTCGTCCACAAGACCGTCGGCGACATCGACGACATCCACCAATACGGCGGGTGGTACACGGAAACGCTCTACGACCTGAGGCATTTCGCCGACTGCACCCTCAAGAACGACATGCTGTTCCAGCCGGCGATCAGCACGGAGAGCATCGCGGCCTACACGAATGACGACGGCGAGCCCTTCGTGCGGGGGAACGACGTCCGCCAGCGGAAAGTCGTGGACATGCGCATCGGCCGGATCGCCGACCTTTCCGCGCAGGTGCAGGACTACCAGGCGTTCATGCTCAAGGAATACGCCGAGGCCCTGTGGCGGCGCCGCCGGCCGGACAGCAATTTCGCCGGCTACATCCCCTTCGGGCAATACACGTGGTTCCGCCATCCGTTCCAGAAAGGACCCGGAGGCCTGGAGCCGAAGCGCATCTGGGACGCCTTCCGCGAGGTGCTGGGGCCGGTGCATGTCCAGCTGGAATGCTTCGACCGCCACGTTTACGCGGGCGCGTCGATCCGCGGAACCCTGCGCCTCTACCACGAAAACGTGCATCTGCCGGAAACATGCGAGTTCGCGGTCCGCGTGGAAAGCGCCGGCGAAGTTCTCTTCTCCGCCCCGGTCGCGGTGCGCTACCACGAATCGGCGGAGATGGCCGTCGAGCTTGGGCCCTTCCCGAAAGGGGTGCGGCGGCTGGAGCTCGCCGCGCTCGCGGAGGGGCGGGTCGTCGCGCGGAACCATCTCGACCTGCGCGGCTACGCGGTCGGGGAGGCGGAGCCCGCGCGGAATGTCGCGGTCTTCGACCCCGAAGGGCGGCTGCGCGGCATCGGGACGGAACTCGGCGACCCGGCGGAAATCGCCGGATTCGACCCGGAGAGGACGATGTTCCTCGTCGGTCCCCATGCCCTGGGCCGCCAGACGCAGTCCGCGCGGGAGGCGGTCCGCGACTGGATCGGGCGCGGCGGGTTCGCAATCGTCCTGGAGCAGAACCCGGGACCGTGGACGGGCAATGTCTTCGGAACGGGCATCGGGTTCGTCCGCGCGTGCCAGCCGCAGTGGTCGCGCTGGGCGATGAACCTCGTGAAGCACACCGACCGCGCCGACATCTGCGAGCCGTCCGACCCGCTGTTCGCGGGGCTGGCGGAAGAGGACATGCGCTGGTGGAACGGGGACACCTTCCTCGCACACAACTACCTCGCGCTCGACACACTGAAGGAGGGCGACCGGATCCTTTCGCGCATCGGCAACGGCCTCGACTCCGGCGAACTCATGCCGGTGCAATACGAATACCGGGATTCGGGCTACAGCCTGACCGCCGTCGAACGCCGCGTCGGGCGCGGCGCGATCCTCTGCACCTCGCTGCTCGTCGGGACGAAACGCGGACTCGAACCCGTCGCCGACATCCTGCTCGGGAACCTGATTCGCCGCGGACGATCGCGTCCCGGAGCGTGGCGCGCCTAGGACTCTGGCGACGTATCCACCGGCCTGCGCGCACGCTGCTCCGGCGGAAGCGTCGGGCGGCGTCGTTCTTCGCCGCCTCCGAGGAAAGAATGGCGAACTCCTGCTTCGTCAGGCGAATCGGGCGCAGTTGCTCCGCAATCGCGCCCGCGGCGCGGGCGCCGGAGATGCTGACGGATGCAGGGCGGCGTCGGCCCTGGATGGTGGCCGCGCGCTTAGGGAGTCATTTAAAGGCGACGTTCGCTACTTGCGGGTCGCGACGCCCGAAACGGCGAGCAGCACAAGGCCGATTCCGACCGCGTAACGCGTCGTGAACGGCTCGCCGAACAGGGTCGCGCCGATGACCACGGCCGTGACGGGTTCGAGCGATCCCAGGAGCGCGGTCGGCGTCGATCCGATCCGGGCGATAGCGATGGCCATCGCAACGAGCGAGCCGATGGTGGGAACGAGCGCGAGGCCGGCCAGATGGAACCATGCGCCGCCCGTCGGTGGAAGCGCCGGCGGCGTCCCGACCGCAAGCCCGTGCAGGGCGACGAAGACAGCGCAGAACACGAAGGACCAGAACGACAGAGTCGTGGCAGGCAGACGGCCGGCTCTGGAGACGTTCACAATGACCATGTAAACAGCATAGGTGGCAGAGGACCACATCACGAGCCAGAAGCCCGTCCAGGAGAACACCGCACCGCCGCCGGGGCGCGTGAGCAGCGCGACGCCCGGAAGCGCGACCGCCAGCGCCGCCCAGATGCGCCACCCAGCCCGCTCGCGGGCGAACGCGGCCATGAGGATGGCGACCATCACCGGATAGACGAACAGGAGCGTGCAGGCAAGCCCGGAGTCCATGTGCCGGAAGGACGAGAACAGTCCCAGCGCCGATGCGCCGAAAAGACAGCCCAGCGCAGCGAGCGGTCCCAGGTCGCGGCGCCCCACGCGGAGCGGATGGCTGGTTGCCGCGCTCCACGCCCCGAGGGCGAGCGCCGCAAGGACGAAGCGCCCGGCCAGCATGGAATGCGTCGAGACGCCCTCGGCATAGAGGTAGTGCGCCCAGAGAGGATTCGTCCCGTAACTGACTGCCGCGACGATTGCGGCGATGGTTCCTGTCATCCGTGTTTTCACGGGGCGCGAATTCTAGGTCAACCGCACACGGGAAACAAGGCGATTTCAGGATTTCCTCCGTTGGGTGTGACCAACTTTGTCAGAACGCAAAGGACG
>DJYI01000104.1:8013-11797 GCA_002448475.1 Verrucomicrobia bacterium UBA6982 | reverse complement strand
GAATTGAAGGCGCAAACGACACGGAGCGCGCCATGGGAGAAATCGTCAATTTCAGGATTCCATACGGCGTTTCGGATTTCAGGCGAATCCGAAACGAGGGGCTATACTATGTGGACAAGACGGAATATCTCGCGAAGATGGAGGCGCTTGACAGCTTCGTCTTCTTCGTCCGCCCGCGCCGCTCGGCCGCTATAAGTGATCTTGCTGGGTCTGTCTCTTGTAGTGTCTTCGCCTGGTAGCGAAAAAAACGCCAACCGAACATGCCGATTGTGCGATACTCCCTTTGAAGGCCATTTCGGAGGGCCTCTTCGAAGGGACTAGCACAAGTGACAATCGTTGATGAGTTGCGGCAGGACCGGGAACGCGGGGCCCGACGGCTCGAAAGTGAGTACCGTGCGGGGCTTCTGACGCTCGCGCGGCGCTTCTGCGCCGACCCGGGCGATGCCGAGGAACTCGTGAACCGGACGTTCGCCGCGGTCGTCGCGGGCATTGACGACTATCTGGAGCAATCGGCGTTCTTCGGCTGGATGTGCCAGATCATGTCGAACCTCCACGTTTCGGATGGCCGCCGCAAGTCGCGGCAACTGGAATGCGCCGACCAGGTCGCCATCGACGGCGCGGCCGACGACGAAGCCGCCTGTCGCATCGTCAGCAGCGTGGACGCCTCCCTCCTCCGCGAAGCCATCGAGGAGCTTCCGCGCGAGGACAAGGAGGTCCTCCTGATGCACTATTTCATGGACCTGCCCGTCGCGAGGATCGCGCGCATCCTGTCCGCCCCGGAGGGGACCGTGAAATGGCGCCTCCACGGCGCCAGGCTGGCCCTGGGGGCCAAACTCGGAGCCGTCGCGAAGAAGCCCGGCGGCAAGGCGCTGCTCATCGCGCTGGCGCTCTGCGGGCTCACGGTCCTCGGCGCGGCGGTGTGGAGCCTCGGCGGCCGGGAAGCCGCCGAGACCGTTTGGACGGGCGAGACCGGCGGGACTTGCGGGACGAGCGAGGGGACGGGCAAGACGGGCGCCGGTCCCGCAAGTCCCGCCTGTCCCGCCCGTCCCGCAAGTCCTTCTGTCCCTTCCGTACCTTCCGTCCCCGACCCTTTAACTCCCCCAACCCAACAGGAAACATCCATGAACAAGACCTCCCTTCTCTCAACCGGCCTTGCAATGACCGCGTTGGCCGTTTCGGCTCCACGTTCCGGCCTGGCGGATACCATCGCGCACTGGGATTTCGGCAGCGACGCCGACGGCATCGCCGACTGCTCCGGCAACTGGCACGACCTCGAAAACGGCGGCGTGGCGCTCGCCGGAGGCGCGGCCGTCTTCGACGGCACGGTAAAGCCGTTTCACTCGCTCCACCCGGTCGAATTCTCCACGTCCGAAGCGTACACGATCGAATGCTTCGTGAACGCGGCCGCCCCCCATTCCGGCATGATCCTGGAACTCAGTTCCTCCATCAACGACAACGTAAACGGCTTCTATCTCCTTGCCAACGAGGGGGTCATGGCCCGCAGTTCGAGCGGATACAACGGCAAGAAGTTTTCCGCGACGGTGTGCGACGGCGCCTGGCACCACGTCGCCGTGGTGGTGGATCCGTCGGGCGAGACGTCGGCCGATCAACTGAAGCTGTACGTGGACCGGGTCGAGCAGACGGTCCAGTCGCAGAAGAGGCCCGGCACGAGGCTCCAGCCCTACCGTCTCTTCATCGGTTCGCGAAATGGCGATTCCATTCCGTTTTCGGGTAAGATCGACGACGTGCGTATTTCGCGCGGGGCGCTGGCTCCGGAGGATTTCCTCGCCGAACGCAGCACGGGAACGCTTGACGTCCGGGCGTACTGGAAGTTCGACAGCGACGCGCCGCTCGCCGACGCGAGCGGGCACGGCAACGCGCTCCGCAGCGGCGCGCTCGGCGTGGCGTTCGCCGGCGGCTGCGCCTCGTTCGACGGCACGGCGAGCGACGTGCGGACGGCCGCGACGCTCGATCTTACCGACACCGCCGACGCGACGGTCGAGTTCTTCGTCCGCAAGCACGAGTCGGCGAGCGCCATGGGAATGGTCCTGGAGCATTCCGACAACTACTGGAACAACCGGCAGGGGTTCTACGTCGACATCGGCGAAAGCCGCGTGGATGCCGTGCAGGGCAATTTCCGCTTCGCCGATTCCTACAGGATGCACTTTTCCCCGGCCAACGCCATCGCGTCCGGTTGGCACCATGTCGCCCTCGTGAAGGATTCGTCGAATGCCGGGACGGGCAATTGCTCCGCGCTGTACGTCGACGGCATCCTCCAGAAGGAAAGCCGCGGGTCCACGGCTTCCGGAGCCGCTCTCCGAAACGACGTCCTCTACATCGGGTCGCGGGCCAACACGGACTATTTCCTCGACGCCGACGTCGACGACGTGCGCGTCACCGCGCAGGCCCTCAAGCCGTGGCAGTTTCTCCGGACGCGGACCGGGACGCTGGAGGAGACGATCGCCTACTGGCCGTTCAAGGCCGGACGGCCTTTCGAGGACGCCAGCGGCAACGGAAACGCGCTGACGGGGACGGGCGTGTCCGTGTCGGGCGAGCATGCGCTGGTGCTGGACGGATCGCAGCGGGATCTGGCGACCATCGCGCCGCTGCCGCTCTACCCGTACGATTCTCTTACCGTCGAATGGTTCATGAAGTCGTCCATGACCTCGCAATCCGCCGTACTGGAAACGACGTCACAATACTTCATGAACGCCGGCGCCTTCGGGGTTTTCTCGGTGGCCGGATCGACCGCCCTGGAAGCGTGCTTCAAGATGGAATACCAATACAACAACCTGCAATCCGCCTCCGGTTCCCTGGACGGCGCGTGGCACCACTACGCGCTCGTCTATGACAGAAGGCGGCCCACGGTGGACATCGTGCGGTTCTACCGCGACGGCGAGGCGGTGTCCACGCGGACGCAAAGCAAGCTGCAAGGTCCGAAACTCTATCCGGGCGTGCTGTACATCGGCGCCAGAAACGGGTCCGACATCCCGTTCGTCGGGGAACTGGACGACATCCGCATCACGGGCAGGGCGCTCGATCCGGCGGAGTTCCTCGAAGCGAGGAGCATGCCGCAGCCGTTCACGCTGGTGATCCGGTAGGACCGGAACGGGAAAAGAGATGGCGAATGTTGGAACGGGCGCGGCCCGTCGCGCGGTGTTGGCGGCGGGCGCGGTCCTTGGCATGAATGCGACGTCGTTTCCGGCTTGCGCCGCCGCGGCGGGGGCGGAGCCGCCGATCGCGAGGATCGGCGTGGTCAGCGACATCCACCTCGACGAGCCGGAGCGGGCGGGATGGTTCCGCAAGGCGCTGGAGTGGTTCCGCGACGAGGGCGTGGACGGGGTGGTCGTCGCGGGCGACATTGCGAACCGCGGACGCAGGGACGAACTCGAACTCTGCGCGCGCGTCTGGTTCGACGTGTTTCCGGACGACACGGCCCCGGACGGGCGGCACGTCGAGCGGCTGTTCATCTACGGGAACCACGACGTGGAGGCGTGGTGGTGGCACCCGGACATGAAGAGCCGCGACGAAAAGTGGAAGCGGCGGAACGCCCTCGGATGCGAAGGCCTTTACGCCCGGGCCTGGGAGGAATGCTTCCACGAGCCGTATTCGCACGTCTGGCGCAAGGACGTCAAGGGAATCCCGTTCGTCGGTTTCCACTGGCAGGACGGAAAGGCGGACGGCCGGGGCTACCGTCCGCCCGTCGAGGAGTGGATGGCCCTGCACGGCGGGGAGTTCGACCTCTCGCTTCCGTTCTTCGTGATCCAGCATCCGCATCCGAAGG
>DJYI01000104.1:0-7847 GCA_002448475.1 Verrucomicrobia bacterium UBA6982 | reverse complement strand
TCGCACTACTCGCTCACGGACGAGCGCGGCGTGTGGCAGGGCTCGTTCACCTCCATCGGCGCCTCGTCGCTCTACGACAGCTCCGTCGAATACGCCGAGGCCGAAAACGGGAACCGCAACCGCTTCGACCCCGTCGAAAAGGACGCGGAGCGCCGGCGCATCATGCGCCCGGCGTCGACCGGGGGCCACCAAGGGATGCTGATGGACGTCTTCCGCGATCGGCTTGCGATCCGGCGGCGTTGCTTCGTCCGCGACGCCCCGCTTGGCGACGACTGGATCGTCCCGCTCCCGGCGTCGCCCGGATCGCCGTTCGCCTTCCCGGAGCGGGCCGCGCGCCGGTCGGCGCCGGAATTCCCGGACGGCGCGACCGTCTCGGTCTCCTTCCATGCGACGCCTCCCCCGTGCGCCCGCAAGGGATTCGACGAACCGTGCGCGCGGGTGTCGTTCCCCGGCGCCGTCCCCGTCGGCGGGTGCCGGACGTTCGAATACGATGTGCGGGCCGTCGCTCCGGACGGCCGTCCCGTCGTTTCCCGCCGGGTGCTCGCTCCTGATTTCAACGCCGTTCCGCCGGACGCCGAACCCGGCGGCGAATGCCTCTTCGCGCAGTCCGAGCTTCCCCCCGGCGTTCCGCTGCGCTTCGAAGTGCGGCCCGTCGAATGCTTCGGGCGCGCCGGCGCGCCGGTCGTTTCGGCCCCCGTGGCGCTTCCCGTCGCGCCGGCCGCCGAGGAGGCGGACACGTGGGGCGGACGCAGGGAGCATCCCGCCGTGGTGAACCCCGTGGCGGGCGACGAGCCGGGGGCCGTCGTGTCCCTGCGCGGCGAGTGGGAGTTTTCGACGCGCGGCGGGAACCACCAGCGCAACGGCGTCTGGAAGCATTTCCAGGATCAGGAAACTTGGCCGGAGTCCCGGACGATCCGGGTGCCCGGCTGCTGGGAGGCGCAGGGCGTCGGCGCGCCGGGAATGTCCGCGCGCTGGGACAACGGGGGCGACCACAACGCCAAGCCCATCCGCCACCGGCACGTGGGCAACGGCTGGTACCGGAAGACGGTGCCGATTCCGTCCTCGTGGGCCGGGAAGCGCATCTGGCTCAGGATCGGCGGCGCCAGGGCGTGCGGCTGGTTCTGGGTGAACGGGCGCCAGGTCGCCCTCGTCGGGAACTACTGCGGCACGGGGAAGTTCGAAATCACGGATCTCGTGGCGCCGGGCGCGGAGGCCGTCGTCGTCGCGCAGGTCTCCAACGCGCGTCCCTCGCGCAAGGGGCAGACGAGCGCCATGCACCGCTGGGGCGGGCTCTACCGCGACGTGGAACTCGAAGCCACGCCCGAAACGTTCATCGACGACGCCTGGGTGCGCGGCGATTTTGACGGGCGCGCCGCCGAGGCGCACGTGGCCGTGGCGGGTCCCGGCGCGGCCGGGTGCCGCGTCCGGTTCACCGCGGACGGCCGCTCGGTCGAGGCTGCCGCGGCGCCGGACGGTGCGGAAACGGTCCTGCGGCTTCCGCTCCCGGACTTGCGCGCGTGGTCGCCCTGGCATCCCAACCTCTACACCGGCGTCGTGGAACTCGTGCGCGGCGGTGCGGTCGTCCACGAGCGGCGCGAGCGCTTCGGCGTCCGCAAGCTCGAAGTGCGCGGCAAGGACCTCTTCCTCAACGGCGAGCCGTTTTTCGTGCGGGGCTTCGGCGACGACAGCATCTACCCGCTTTCCGGCCATTCGCCGGCGGACCGGGATTTCCACCGCGCGCATCTGGCGAAGGCCCGCGAGGCCGGCTTCAACTTCGCGCGCCTGCACACGCACTGCGAGGTTCCGGAATACTTCGAGGCGGCCGACGAACTCGGCGTTCTCGTCCAGCCGGAGCTGCCGTACTACAGCGACATGACGACGGAGGCCTTCGAGTTCGACCCGAAGCGCGACTTGGAGGAACTTTGGCGCAACTACCGCCGCCACCCGTCGTTCGCCGTCTATTCGATGGGCAACGAGGGGTCGTTCGGCCCGGTGCTCGACCGGCGGCTCCACGATTTCGCGAAGGCGATGGATCCCGACCGCCTCAAAATCAACCAGGACTGCCACGAGGCGCGCTTCAACCCGCCCGAGGCGTCGGACTGGGAAGGCGGGCCGACCAAGCCGTGGCCGCGCGGAAGCGTGGACCCGGACCGCCCGTTCGTCTGCCACGAGTTCCTCAACCTCTGCGTCAAGTGCGATCCGCGCGACGAGAAGCGCTACACGGGAGTCTGGCAGCCACCGGCGACGCGCGCCGCGCGCGAAAAATGGCTTGCCGCGCGCGGACTCGGAAAGGAGTGGGCCGACCGCCTTCAGGACGCGCAGCACGCGCTCCAGCGCCACTGGCAGAAGCACGGGATTGAATCGGCGCGCAAGGATCCGTTCTGCGACGGCTACTGGTTCTGGACGATCGTCGACGTGGTGGTGGAGCAGAACGGAACCTACACGGCGCAGGGGCTTTTCAACCCGTTCTGGGAGCCGAAGCGCGGAGGTTTCTCCGCCGCCGATTTCGCCCGATTCAACGGGCCGTCGTGCGTCCTTCTCGACATCCCGGACGACGACCGCCGCGTGTACGGCTCCGGCGACGTCCTCGACGCGGACTTCCTCGTGGCGCACTACGGCGGGGAGACGATCCGCGACGCGGCTCTCGACTGGCGCCTCGTCTCCGGCGGGCGCACCCTCGCCGGGGGCCGCCGCGCCATCGGCGACGTCGCCCCCGGCCCCGCGCGCAAGGTGGCGGCGGAGGCGATCGCGTTCCCGGACGTGGACCGCCCCGTCAAGGCGACGCTCGTGGCGTCCGTGGACGGCATCATCGCCAACGGATGGGACTTCTGGATCTTCCCGCGCCGCAGTGTCCGCGACGGCCGCGGCATCGCGGTCACGCCGTCGCTTTTCGACGCGGTGTCGGCGCTCTACTCCGGGATTTCCCGGACGGGAACGCCGGAAGCCGCGAACGCGGCGGTCGTCGTCGCCGAGGCCGGTTCGCCGGAGGTCGATGCGGCGCTCTCGCGCGGCTGCGGCGTCGTCGCCGTCGGCAAGGCGGAGGGCGTTCCGAACGCGTCGCTCGGATGGTGGTTCATGGGCGACCAGGTCGGCACGGCGCTACTCGACCACCCCGTTTTCTGCGAACTTCCCCACGAAGGCTTCCTCTCGCCGCTGCTCTTCCGCGTCATCGGCAAGGGGCGTCCCCTCGGGGACGGGAGCGGCATGGCCGGCAAGTCGCTTCTCATGGTCGGCGAGGGCGGGACGGACTGCTACGCGTATGTCGCGGAGAGCGCGCGCGGCGGCGCCCGTCTCGTGGAGAGCTTCGGTCTCGACCTGCTTTCGGGCAAGCCCGAGGCGGCGGCAGTTTTCGACGGCATGGTCGCCCGGGCTCGGGAGAAGGCCGACGGAACCGAAACGCCGGCGTCCCCGGACGGCCTCCGGTGGATCGACGGGCGCGACCTCCCGCTCGAAGGCCGCGCCTTCGACGACACGGCTACCTACTACGAGCGTCTCCCGGCGAACGTCTCCACGAACGTGAACGGCGGCGTCCGCTCGAAGAAGCGCCACACGGCCGGAATGCAGTTCCGCTTCTCCACCGATTCGCGGAAGCTCGTCTTCCGCTGGAAGCTATCCGACGGGAACGAACTCGCGTTCGACCACATGCCCGCCACCGGGGCGAGCGGGATCGACGTCTACCGGTTCGACGCGGCCGCCGGCCGCTGGCGCTACGTGCGCACCGGGCGGATCGAGAAGCCGGCGGAGGCGCGCCTCGAAATTCCGTGGACGCCAGGCGACGCGTGTCTCGTGAACCTGCCGCTCTACAACGGGCTGGAGTCCTTTTCGCTCGGGATCGAGTCCGGCGCGTCCGTCCGCCCGGCGCCCCCGCGCCGCAGCGGCGTCGAAAAGCCGGTCGTGTTCTACGGCACGTCGATCACGCAGGGCGGATGCGCGTCGCGGCCCGGCGCGGCCTTCGTCAACATCGTCGGCCGCGATCTCGACGTTCCCGTCGTGAACCTCGGGTTCTCGGGGTCGGGCGTGATGGAACGGGAGATGAGCGACCTTCTCGCCCGGATCGATGCGAGCTGCTACGTGCTCGACTGCCTCTGGAACATGGGCACCGTCACCGGCGACAGATCTGGCAACGCCAACGGGTGCATCCCGGGCCGCAACGTGGAGGAGAACCTGGAGCCCTTCCTCCGGAACCTGCGCGCGAAGCGCCCCGGCGTGCCGATCGTGCTGGCCGAGCAAAGCGACGTCTCCGGCGGCGGGCCGAACGTCAAGGACCGCCACCTCCGCGCGCTGTACGAACGGCTCCTCGCGGAGGGTTGGACGGATCTCGTGTATCTCCCGAAGCGCGGCATGTACGGGCCGGACGGCGAAGGCACCGTGGACGGCATCCACGCCAGCGACGCCGGAATGGCCTCGCTTGCGAAGGCGTTCGGCCGCGCCGTTGCCCAAGCGCTCGGCCTGCCGCGTAACTGATACCTCATCCATCCTGCTTTTGCCATGAAAACCTTCCCGATCTGCGGCTTCGCCGCGTCCCTTTCCGTGTTTCTCCTTGCGGCATCGCCTTCCGGCGCGGCCGACGCCGTGCTTTCGCCGGGCGGCAGGGTCCGGCTCTCCTCCGGAGGCCGCGACTGCTTCCTCGAACCGATGGCCTTCCTGCATGGATGGACCGCCGCCAAGCCCGCCGGCGGATACGAAATCGAAGAGCCGGGCAAGGTGTCGATGGCGATGAAAGAGGGCAAGCGCCCGGTGCTGGACGTCGCGGTGTCGCTCCAACCGCTGGACGGCGGACGGGCGCGGTTCGAATGCGCCTTCACCGCGCTCGAAGACGTGTCGCTGGACTCCATCGGCGTCTCCGTCGAATACCAGGCCGGCGACGTGGCGGGGAGGCCGTGGAGGGCAGGGGAGAAACGCGGCGTTTTCGCGCATCCCGCGGACGGCGGCGCGCATCTCGCGACCGGGGTCTGCTCCGTCGTCGAACTCCCGGTCGGCGCCGGCGGGGCGTCGCTGGAGCTGGTGTCGTCCGCTCCGGTGGACTTCCTCTTCCAGGACAACGCGCGGTGGGGGCGCGACACGTTCGTCGTGCGGATCGGCGCGCTCGGACGCGCGGCGCTCGCCAAGGGCGGGACGGCGCGCTTCTCGTTCGACCTCTCCGCGACGGACGGCGCGCTGGACGTCCGCGACGCGCGGCCCTGCGTGATCGAAGCCGGGCCGGACTGGATTCCGCTCGACGTGCGGCGCGACGTCGAGCCGGGGAGCGCGCTGGACTTTTCCGGCATGGGCTTCGCCGACGCCCCGGCCGGCAAGCATGGATGGCTGCGGAACGTCGGCGGGCGTTTCGAGTTCGAGGGCCGGCCCGGCGTCGAACAGCGCTTCTTCGGCGTGAACCTGTGCTTCTCGGCCAACTTCCCCGACCACGCTCTCGCGGAGACGCTGGCCGCGCGCTTCCGGCGCCTCGGCTACAACGCCGTCCGCATCCACCACCACGACGCCATGTGGACGCAGTCGGAGGAAAACCGGGACCGCCTCGACTACTTTCTCGCGAAGTGCTTCGAAAACGGGATCTACGCCACGACCGACCTGTACGTCTCGCGCGGCCGGGTCATCCCGTGGCGCAGCCTCGGCGTGGATCGCGACGGCACGGTGAACGACCACCTCTTCAAGCTGCTCTGCGCCGTCTGGGATCCGGCGTTCGAAAACTGGGCGGAGTTCGCCGAGTCCTTCCTGCTCCACGAAAATCCGTACACCGGGCGCCGCTACGTCGACGAACCGGCCATGCCGCTTCTGTCGCTCGTCAACGAAGGCGCGTTCTTCGTCGGGTGGTACCGCGGCGACGGACGCGACGACCCGCGCGTGGCGGCGTCGTGGAAGGCGTGGCTGGAGGCGAAGCGGGCCGTCGATCCGGCGTTTGCGCCGGGACTTACGCCCGATCAGACGCCGCGCACGTACTGGGAGCGCGACGTCCCGCCGGCCGTGGCGCAGTGGACGGGCGAACTGGAGGCGAACATGGTCGCGCGCATGACGGCGCGCCTCCGCGCCATCGGATGCAGGGCGCTCCTCTCGAACGACAACTGCGGCTCGCACTACGCCTCCCTCCAGAAGGCCGCCGCGGGATACGGCTACGTGGACGACCACTTCTACATCGACCACCCGACGTTCCCCGTGACGCCGTGGCGCCTTCCCGCCGGCAGCCGCAACGAGAACCCGATCCGCGGCTCGGCGCCGCTGCCGCCGTCCGAACAGGCCTTCACGCGCATTTTCGGCAAGCCGTTCACGGTTTCCGAGTGGAATTTCCCCGATCCGGCGCAGTGCCGCGCGGCGGGCGCCCTGCTGGCCGGGACGATGGCGGCCCGGCAGGGATGGAACGGCCTCTTCCGGTTTGCCTATTCGCACACGCGGGACGGTCTCGGCGACCGCGACGCCGCCGGACCGCACTTCTTCGACCTCGCCACCGACCCGCTCGCGCAGGCCTCCGAACGCGTCGTGGCGTGCCTTTTCGCGCGCGGCGACCTTCCTCCCCTGCGGGAGGGCGTCGCGCTGTGGTGCACCGACGAAAGCGCCGCCGCGGCGGACAAGACGTATCTCGGCGCGCCGCCGTGGTGCGACGCCGCGTGGAAGATGCGCGTCGGCACGTGCCTTTCGCCGGAGGACGCCGGACCCCTCCGCGCGATCCGCCGCGAAGAGGCGGACGACATGGCCATGCCCGACGCGCCGCCGGATGACGGCGCCGTCCGCATCGACCGCGAACGCGGTTCGATCGCGGTCGCGACGCCGCGCACGTGCGGCGGCTTCGCCGAAGGCGGCCGCGTCGACGCCGGGGCGCTCTCGTTCGAAATCGTCGGCGCCGACCCCTCCGCGGTCTGGGTCTCGTCGCTCGACTGCGAATCCATCGCCCATTCCTCGCGTCTGCTGCTCGCCTTCCTCACGGACGTGCAAGGCGAGGGCACGAAATTCGCCGACGAGACGCGGCGCATCCTGATTTCGCGCGGCGGCAGGCCGCTTGCGCGCGCCGGCGCGGCCGACGTCGAGCTCCGTCTCGCCCGCCCGGGGGCTTGCGAGGTGCATGCGCTCGATTCCGCCGGCCGCCGCATCGGGAAGATCCCGTCGGGCGCCGAAGACGGCGTCCTCCGCTTCCGCGTGTCGACGCGTGGCCCGGACGGCCTTGCCTGCCAGTTCTGGGAAATCGCGTCATCGGGTCCGCGCTGAGGTCTGTCCCCGTTAGGCCCGTCTATCCATGACGGACACCGCGCTTCCGCACGGACGGGACGCCTTCGGCGTTCTCTCACTCTTGAATTGCGCGAGAATGATGCTGAGTCCAATTCTCGCCCACGCACACGGGCGGGGCGCGCTGTCTGGCATGGGCATTTGTGCCATTTACGGCAATGAAGATTGAGGATTTGCGGACAATTGCCAATTGTGGACAATCTCTCTATCGGCAACAGATTACATTTTCCCCTCGACATTTCAATTTGTCGACACAAGAGGGGAGGGGAAAGCCCCCGTTCGTGACCGGGCAAGTTATGGACGCGGTTCCTGCATCCCGGTCGAACAGATCGTCGAAGCCCACAAGCGCGGCATCCTCCGGCCGCGTCGAGGCTACTGCGTGGACTGGCGGGACTGGCGGGACCGGCGCGACTTGCGGGACCGGCGGGACTGACGCGACCGGCGAGACTTGCGGGACAGGCGAGGGGATTGGCGCCCGTCCCGCTTGTCCCGTCAGTCCCGCCCGTCCTTTCGTCCCTTCCGTCCCTTTTCTCAACTTTTCAACCTTTCTACTTTTCTCCCTTTCAACCGGCGCACCGGCGCTTCGCGCTTGGCTTTCGCCAAGTAGTATGCTAGAATTGAAGGCGCAAACGACA
>DJYI01000039.1:235-2683 GCA_002448475.1 Verrucomicrobia bacterium UBA6982 | reverse complement strand
GGTGAAACGTGTTGATGAGACGGAAATCTGTCCGTGCGACGGAACGCAAAGAGAGCAAGGAAAACAGCGGCTGCGGCATTGAACGCCGCTGTTGGCAGCTATGCCACAAGCCGCCATTTTCCAGAAACTTTGTGCTCTTTGTGGCTAAAACAACTTCACCATTCAACATCCCATCCACCGATATTCGGCATCAGGCTTTTCAACCTTTCAACTTTTCAACCTTTCAACTGGGCGAAGCCCCAGGCACATCGGCCCGCGCGATTGCGTCCTTTGCGTTCTGACAAAGTTTGGTCACACCCTCGCATGACGCTAGGAGCGCGGATGAAAACTCTTCACCACGGAGGCCAGACGCTCGGCATCCACGTGCGTGTATATCTGCGTCGTGCCGATGTCGGCGTGGCCGAGAAGTTCCTGAATGACGCGGATAGGGGCTCCGCCGGCCAGAAGATGGGTCGCAAACGAGTGGCGCAGCCAGTGCGGCGAAACCTCCTTCGGCAGCCCGGCGGCCCTGACGTGACGCTTCACGGCGCCCCAGACGGCGGCGCGGGAAAGAGGACGCCCCTTCCGGTCAACGAACACCCGCGGCTCTCCGGGAGCCGGCCGGAACGAATCGCGCATCGGGCCAAGCCACGCGCGAACTGCGGCCTCGGCCCGCGATCCAAGCGGAACAAACCTGTCCTTTCCGCCCTTGCCGCGCACTCGAACCATGCCTTCGTGAAACCGGATCGCGTCGATGGGAAGCGTGGCGACCTCGCTTTCGCGAAGACCGCACCCGTAGAGCAGTTCGAGGATGGCCCGGTCCCGGACGCCTTCCGGCGTATCGGGGGAAGGGGCGTCCATGAGCCTTGCGGCGGCGTCCGCCGAAATCACGTGCGGAAGAACCCGCCGTCTCTTCGGAAGCGCGACGGACACGGCTGGATCGGCCGCTATCCGCCCCTCGTCCCGCAGCCACGCGAAAAAACTCCTGACGGCAGCAAGACGTCGGGCCCTCGTGGCGACTCCAAGCCCGTGACGCGCCTCGGAGTCAAGAAACTCGGAGATGTCCGACGGGCTGACTCGGCCCCACTCGACGGCGCCGCGCCTTTCGGAAAGAAACGACGCGAGCGTCCGCACGTCGCGCGCGTATGCCTCGCGCGTGGAGGCGGAAAGTCCGCGTTCCCAGG
This sequence comes from Verrucomicrobia bacterium UBA6982, assembly GCA_002448475.1. Taxonomy (GTDB): domain Bacteria; phylum Verrucomicrobiota; class Kiritimatiellia; order RFP12; family UBA3636; genus UBA3636. The sequence continues at coordinate 1,520 of DJYI01000039.1, read as the reverse complement.
CAAGACCTCCCAGCCATGACGAAACGGCGGGATCGGACATGCCGTCCGCCCCGCCGTTGCCGCCATTTCCGCCCGAGGAGTTCAATGCTCCCTGGCGGCGACCACCGTCGCCGGATCAAAGGCGTCGTTCGGGAACCCGGCCTCCGCCAAGGCCCACTGGAGATTCTTGATACCGACCTTCATGGAATCGTAGCGAACCGTCAATGTACCGGCGGCGAAATCGGACGAAAGGATCTTGAGCGACATTTCCGTTTCGCCACGCCCGGAGCGTAGACGCGAATCGGGAAGCGCCCGCAACGCCGCCTCCGCCTTTTGCAGAGCGGCATCGTCCGTTAGCCCGTCCAAACGGATCGTGGCGGTGCGGACATCGCGAACGCGGCAGCCGGAGGAGCAAAGCGCGAAAAAGCAAACCGCCGCCGACAAGGCGGCGGTCCGCGAAATCCGTGCCGTCAGCGACGACATGGGCCGGCTAGGCTCCGAGCTGGTAGCGCACGTAGCGGCGCACGACGATCTTGTCGCCGAGCTTCTTGGCCACGCCGTCCACCACTTTCTGAACCGTGTCCTTGACGCCGGGGGCGTTTTTCACAAACGCCTGCTCGACAAGGCAGTTCTCGCCGAAGAACTTGCCGATCTGGCCCATGGCGATCTTTTCGAGGATCTCCGGAGGCTTGGGCTTGCCGCCCTTTTCGGCCTGCTCGTTCTCGAGCTTCTTCTTGTTGACCTCCTTTTCGGCCTCGATTACGTCGGCGGGCACCTGAGTGCGGTCAAGCCAGCGCGGGGCGGAGGCGACGATCTGGAGCGTAAGGTCCTTGACGAGCTGCTGGAATTCGGGAGCCTCAAGCGTTTCGGGCTTTTCGGCGCCGACCTCGACGATCACGCCGGACTTGCCGCCAAGGTGGATGTAGGAGGCGAGGACTCCGGGGCCGGAGAGTTCAAGCTTGTCGCCGCGGCGGATTTCAACCTTTTCGCCGACCTTGGCGATTAGCGCCTTCTTGTCCTCGGCAAGCTTGCCTTCGAGATCCGTTTCGCCATCGAGAGCCGCGTCGGCGACCTTGTCGACAAAGGCCTTGAAATCGGCGCTGTTGCCGACGAAGTCGGTTTCGCAGTTGACCTCGACGATCGCGATCTTGGAGCCGCAAGGGCACTTCTTCGCGAAGACGAGACCTTCCTTCGCGGCCTTTTCGGCGCGCTTGGCCGAGACGGCCGCGCCGAGTTCGCGCAGAAGCTTCACTGCGGCGTCGTAATCGCCATCGGTCTTGATAAGAGCCTTTTTGCACTCCATCAT
>DJYI01000039.1:0-156 GCA_002448475.1 Verrucomicrobia bacterium UBA6982 | reverse complement strand
CATCTGGCGGAGCTTCATCACGTCTGAAGCGGTGATGTTTGCCATTTTGCTTTTCCTTTGACTGTTTTCGTGTCTAAATCATGTTGCGGGAGCCAGACGCCTACGCGTTGGTCTTGGCCGCGCCGGCGGCGCGCGCCTTGATCGCCTCGGCGGCGG
>DJYI01000136.1:37854-57094 GCA_002448475.1 Verrucomicrobia bacterium UBA6982 | reverse complement strand
ACGCGGGAAGAAAGCCAAGTTGGAAAATGTTGCCGGGCGCGACCAGAAACTGTCCATGCAGCGGAACGCAAAGAGCGCTAGGAAAATGGTGGCCGTGGCATCGGACGCCGCCGTGGCGGCTATGCCACAAGCCGCCATTTTCAGTCCACTGCTTTTGGCCCGACAAAAAAAAGCGGGCCGATTGTGTCATAGCCGCGCAGCGGCGTTCGATGACACATCGGCCCGCGCGATTGCGTCCTTTGCGTTCTGACAAAGTTTGGTCACACCCAATCACGTGACACGTTTAGAGCACGGCGTCCCGCCGCGCATCGTTTCGCGGGATTCAAACACGCGGCGGCGCATTTTTCGCGGGCAAGATGCCCGCGGCCGCGCATTTTTCGCGGGCAAGATGCCCGCGCTCCCAGGATAGCCCGCGCTCCCAGGGGAGTCCGCACTCCCAAAAGACCGCACTCTGAATCTTGACTCTTGTTCTCATAGTGTTAGTATCACCGGGCGTTGAACACAAGCCGTCCCGGTTTCGCAATGAAGAAGCACGACAAAGGCGCCGCCGCAACGAACGCCGAAGAGGCGAAATTCCTTTCCTCCTACGACATGACGAAGTATCCACGGCCGTCGGTCGCGGCCGACATCGTCGCCCTGACGCTCCTGGGCGAGCCCACGGGCGACTGGCGGGCGCCGGAGCGCCACCGCGCAGCGGTGCTGCTTGTCAGGCGCGGGAGACATCCGTTCAAGGGGTCGTGGGCGCTTCCGGGCGGGTTCCTGCAGCCAGGCGAATCGCTCGAACAGTGCGCCCGCCGCGAGCTGCTGGAGGAGACCGCGCTCCGGGCAAGCGCCCTGCTGCCGCTCGCCCCTGTCAGCACACCGGGCCGCGACCCGCGCGGCTGGATACTCTCCGCGCCGCACCTCTGCATCGTCTCATCCGGAGCGAACGCCATACGCGGGGGCGACGACGCGGCGGAGGCCGCATGGTTTCCGCTTGACGAGCTGCCCTCGCCTCTCGCATTCGACCACGATTCTATCCTGAAGTCCGCGCTCGGGCGCCTTCGCACGGATCCCGCAGCCCGCAACCTGGCGTTCGCGTTCCTTCCACGCTCGTTCACGCTCGCCGAACTCCGCGACGTGTTCCGGCTTTTCGGCATTTCCGACGACGCCCCAGCCAATTTCCGCCGCAAGTTCCTGCCTCTGCTCGAACCCACCGGCGCCACGCGCGCCGGGGCCGGGCACCGCCCGGCCGCGCTCTATCGCGCGCGGCCATCGGCCAAGGCCTGATCCTCCAGCCTTTCCCTAAATCCGGGAAACGCAGGCAATCCCCGCGTTTTCCCAGGGCAGGGTCATGCCGGATTCTTCTGCAGCACGGCGACGCCGAATGGCGGCAGGGCGAGCGAACCCTCCAGCGTGGAACCGCCGGACAGGAGATCGCGATAGGTGCTTCCTAGGTCGAGGCGCACCTCGCGCCTGGCAGAGGCGAAGTTGAGGACAAAGACGAATCTCTCGCCGCCGGCCCCTTCGCGCACATGGGCGGAGACTCCTTCCGGCAAATCGGCGGCGAGAGCGCGCGGCAGCGCAAGGCGGCGCGCGAGGGCGCCATGGAAGGAGTCGAGGAAGGCGGCGTCGGCGCGAGTCGCGAGATACCACGCCTCACCCTTGCCTGAGCGCCTCACCGTGAGCGCCGGATCTCCGGCGTAGAAGTCGCGCCCGTAGGTCGCCGCGACCTCGGCTCCGCCTTCGGCGTGCACCACTTCGCAGACAAGCGAGGTCTCGAACGATCCGGAAAGTCCAAGCGGATTTCCGGAGGCGCACTCGATCGCGTTGCGTTCGTCGTCGTAGAGATAGTCGGTCTCTTCGGCCCAGACGCCTAGCAGCTTGCGCAGCGGCCCCGGGAAACCGCCAGTGAAGCACAGTCCGGTGGGACCGACAACGCCCGTGAGATACGACGCGACGAATGTCCCGCCGGCGGCTACAAACTTCTCGACGCGCCCGGCAAAGCCATCGCGAAGCATGAAAAGCATCGGCGCAATGACGAGCGAATAGCCGTCGAGCGGCGCGTCGCCGTCAACGACGTCAACCGCGATGCCGCGCTTCCAAAACGGGAGGTAGTGCGCGGCGACCGCGTCGGCGTAGCCGCCCTTCAGAGCTTCGAGGGGCCCCTGCGAAGCCTTCAGCGCCCAGTCGCTCTCGCGGTCGAAGACGATCGCGACCTTCGGGCGCACGACCGAGCCGAAAACGGGAGCAAGCGCCTCCATGTCGCGCCCCACCTGCGCCACTTCGCGGAACATCCGAGTGTTTTCGTGGCCCACGTGGTCGATGACCGCGCCGTGGAACTTTTCGCTCCCTCCCCTGCCCTTCCGGATCTGGAAATACTGGACGGAATCGGAGCCGTGCGCGACGGCCTGAAGCGACTTGAGGCGGTGCTGGCCCGGGCGCAGCAGGCGGTTGTGGTGATACCAGTTCACCGGTCCCGGACTCGACTCCATCATGAGAAACGGCCGGCCCGGCTTGAGCGAGCGCATGTAGTCGTGGGTGAGGCCGATGAAGGCGGGCAGGGTCTCCGTTTCGCCGGGCCTCTCGTGATACTGCGGATAGTTGTCCCAGGAAACGATGTCGATCTCGCGGGCGATGCAGGCGTAGTCGAGACCGTCGAAAAATCCCATGAGGTTCGTTGTGACCGGAATGTCCGGAGCATGGCGCCGCAGGGCCTCGGCCTCGTTGCGGATGAACGAGGACGTCTGCTCCGAGACAAAGCGCTTCCAGTCAAGGACAAGGCCGTCGACGGAGTAATCGATCGCCTCGATCTGCGACCAGTCGGTGTAGGCGTGCGACCAGAAGCCGGTCCACCAGGCGTGGTTCAGGGCTTCAAGCGAGCCGTATTTGGCGCGCAGCCAGTCGCGGAACGCCGCGAGGCAAAGCTCGCAGTGGCATTCGCCGTTGAACTCGTTGGAGACGTGCCAAAGCGCAAGCGCGGGATGGGAGCCGTAGCGCGCGGCGAGCGCTTCGTCGATCCGCCGGACGTTTTCGCGGTAAACCGGCGACGTGAGGCAGTGGTTGTGGCGGCGGCACTGGAGTTCGCGCAGGGGCTCGTGGACGCCGTCGCCGGTGACGCGCCGCACCTCGGGATACTTGGCGGCCATCCAGTTCGGCTTGGCGCCCGACGGCGTTGCCAGGACAATCGCCATGCCGCGCGCGGCGGCGCGGTCCATGATGTCGTCGAGCCAGCCGAACTCGTAGCGCCCCTCCTCGGGCTCAAGCGCCGTCCAGGAAAAGATGCCGACCGAAAGCGAATTGACACCGGCAAGCGGGAAGAGGCGGAAATCCTCGTCCACGATTCCGGGGACGTGGCGCCACTGGTCGGGGTTGTAGTCGCCGCCGTGGAGGAAGAATGGAAGTTTTTTCATTGAACGCAAATCCGGCCGAATCGGACAATTCAGACCATCACGGCCGCGGATTGTCCCGAAACGCTCTGGCCAAGTCAAGGCTCCCAGGCGCGAGACCAAATTGAAACCACGGCGGAATGCAAAGCGGGAAAGGCGGAACTAGCGCACGAGAAGCGTCGTCGGATGCGGCGGGTGCGATGACGGGTCCAGCGGATCGGTGGCCGCCCTGTATTCGGCACCGTTGCCGAACCCGTCGGCGAGCGGCGCGAGCGCGGCGCCGTTGCGCAGCGCGATGGCGACGGCGCGGCAGGGGTCAGATGGAGAACCGGTAGCCGTCCAGGTGGTCGAACCTGGCGTTGCCGAACATGAGGCAGAAGCGCAGCGGGGCCATGGCCCACGGCAGGGCCACGTGAAAAAGGTGGCGCGAGCCTGGGGCGAGCGGCAGCGAGAACGCCGCCCCTCCCTCGGGGCGGTGGAAGGAGGGAAGCATCCGCTGGCGGGAATGCTGGTCGAGGAGCTTGCGGCCGTCCATCCACACGCGGATGCCGACGTCGGCCGTGGCGGAAAGCGTCACGGAGTCGGGATCGATGGTGTCGCGCGGCACCTGGAGGAAGGAGAAGAGGTGCAGTGTTTTCGCCCCCTTGGCGAAACGCGAGATGTCGGGGAACAGGGTGTCGAAGGACGCGACGCGCCCCCGCAGCCACGGTGGCAGTCTGCCCGTGCCGCGAAGCTCGACTTCCAGCGCGGCCAGGTCGGACGCTTCGGGCTCGCCCTCGCGCAGAACGAGCCATGACGACGGGTCGAGCACGGGTTCCCCGCCCGTCGGCTCGTAGGGCAGATAGGGCGGATACGGCTCGGCAGGCAGCTGCTGGGCAAGTGCTTCGCGTAGCTCCGCCGTCTGCCCCACGAGCTCCGTCAGGGTCAGCGGAACTCCGGGAATGGCGCGGACGAAGTCGCTCAGCACCAGGCGCTCGCCCATGGCATCGCGCCAGCGCTCGGGGAACACGCCCATGCCGAGTGCGGCGCCGAGGAAGGCGCCGCAGGAGGCGGCCGTGCAGTCGGTGTCGCGGCCGAAGGATACGGCCGCGAACACGGTCTTGAGAAAATCGCCGTCGCCGCGCAGCAGGGCGTGCGTGATGAAGCAGAGGTTCATCACGCAGTCTGTGAAGTTGGAGGAGCGCTGGACGCCGAGGAGAAGGGCGTCTCGCGCGGCGGTGTCTGGGACTCCGGCGTCGTAGTCGACGAAGACACGCGAGAGTTCGCGCCGCAGGCGGCAGTCTGGCGGAAGGGCGTCGAAGGCGAAGCGCAGCGCGGCGGGGATGTCGGAATGCGCGAGCGCGTGCGCCTCGGCGGTCGCCATGTAGATTTCGCCCCGAACGCCGTCGCCCCAGTGGTCCACCTCGGCGTCCTGCTGCGCGAAGTGCGCGGCGGCGTCGGGGCGGCCGGCGAACAGCAGCGCCCAGATTTCGGAGCGGATGGCGGCTCCCATGCCGTCGTGGAAGAAGTTGTCGCGCCAACCGCTGGCGGGCGCGGCGACGCCATGGGCGAGATTGCGCAGCGCAATCGAATACTCGTCGCACCCGTGCGGAATGCGCGCAAGCCACGTTTCGCCCAGGTCGCGGGCCGTGAGCGAGACGCCGCGCCGGCGGACGGCGTCGAGCCAAACGAGCTGCAGTTCCAGGTCGTCGTTGGGGACATCGGAGAGGGCGATGTCCTCCTCGCCGACATGAAGGGGAAAGGGCACGCCCTCCCACGGGGCGCCGATTGCTCCGGCGAGGCATTTGCCGAGCCAGCAGGCCCGGATTTTTTCGAGTTGGTCTTGAGGTGTCATGGGCGGGGATTGGCGGGTGAGAAGAGTTCGGGCCAGCGGGTTTGCAGGGCGTCGAGGGCGGCCCTGGCGTAGAGGGAGTGCCCGGCGTCGGTGGGGTGGAATCGGACTCCAGGGGTCGCCCCGTCGCCCGTGCAGGCGGGGTCGTTCTGGAACGGGGCGACGGAGGCGAACGCGGCGCCGTGCTTCCCGGCGACGCGGCGCTGGATTTCCTCGATGCGCGGGGCAAGCGCGGCGTAGTCCGCGCCGGCGGCCACAAATCACTACCATCCCATAGAAATGCAAGAAGCCTCCCCCGATGACGCAACGCTGATCGATTCCGTTGCGCAGGGGGAGGCATAAAGAAAAGGTTGCTTGTGCGTTTTTCCCGACATGGCAATCCTCCTGTTGGGTTTATTGTTGCGGTTCCCGTGTCACAGGATTCCCGGAAAGCGGAGCGGACTGTCCGGCACCGACATTCAGGGAGAGGCCTTCCAGCAGGGCGCGCCTGCGCGGGTTGTCATCCGACTTGCGGTATTTGGTTCCCCTTCCGCGCCCTTCGGGCTCCAACTGGACGCTCCAGCCCTGGTATTCGCGGTAGGCGTGGTACGTCCAGTCCCAGCCGAGTTCCTCGAAGACGGCGATGCAGTCGCGGATGTAGTCTGCGGCGCCATCCGCCCAAGCGATGGCGCTGAACTCGCCCACGAAGATCTTCGCGTCGTGCTCCTTCTGGAAGTCGATGACGGGCCTGAGTCCCCTGCGCATGAAGTCGCGGTCCCAGCCCTTCTTCGGATCCGGCCAGAACTCCACCCGTTCCGTCGGCGTCAGGATGCCCTGATGCGTGTAGTCGTGCGGGTAGTAGAAGTGGACGGAGTAGATGACGTTGTCGAGGTCGATCGCGGAGAGGGAGCGGAACCAGCCGGGGTCGCCGTACATCGATTCGACGATGATCGGCGTGTCCGGATCGATTTCGCGGATGGCCTTGGCGCAGCGCTCCTGGAGTCCCACGATGTCGCCGCCGGGGAGCGCGGGCGAGTTGTGGTGCGCCTCGTTCATGAGGTCGTAGCCGTAGATCGCGTCGCGGTAGGGCGCCACGCGCCTGACGAGATTCACCCAGCAGTCGATGAAGAGCTGCGCGTAGTAGGGGTCGTGGAATATCCGGCTGTCGCCGCGCCATTCCGCCGGGTCGCCCGCGTCGCAGACCCCGCCGGGCGACGAGTGCTGGTCGATGCAGACGCGGATGCCGCGCGCCCTCGCCGCCGCGAGATCCTTTTCTAGCGCGTCCAGCCGCTTGTCGAAGTTTTCGAGCCAGCCCCTGGTGTAGGCGGCGCGGTTCGTCGCCGGACCGGTCCCGCCGAGGTTGATCTGGTGCCGCACGAGATTGGCGCCCCAGCTCTGGAGTTCGTCCCAGGCCTCCTCGTTCATTTCGCCGAGCATCACGCCGCGTCCGCGCGGCGCGTTCTTCACGCGGTCCGGATACTTCACCTTGTATCCCTCGTTGATCTTCGGCACCAGCGGCGAGGTCGCGCGCGCCTGAAGCGTCTTGAGGTTGAAGACCGCCCGCCCCGTGCAGTCTAAGAGCCCGAGCTGGATCTCGCATTCGCCGCGCTTCTTCGGGTTGATGTCTCGCCAGAGGATCTCCGTCGGCGGCCGAGTGCCGTCGAGCCTCCCGCCGCTTGGCCACACGCGCTGTCCCCCCATCTCGATGTCGAGATAGGAGAGGAGGAACCGGAATCCGAGATAGTTCTTCTCCGACTTCGTGACATTCTCCGCCGAGGCGACGATCTGCATCTGCATAGGCTTGCCGTCGTATTCCGACAAGTCGCACGTTCCAACGGCGTATGCGGTCCTGTTCGAGGCGTCCGCCTCGCAGACGAGTTCGTCGCCGACGATCCTCGCATTGCCGTAGAAGCGCCAGGCGATTCCCCCGATGTCATGCCAGATGAACTCCGGCGCGGCCGGACCGCGGTCCTCCGCCAAGGCGGGAAGCGCAACCATGGCCAGCGCGGCGCACAGCGCCGCTACGATTTCAAACGACTTTGCATTCATGTCTTGTCCCTTTCCTTGTCAAGGACTCCGTCGCATTGCTATTTCGGCAGACTCTTCACGGCGCGAAGTTTCGTCCAGCGCCGCGTGATGCGGCGGAGGGTCTGCGGCACGGGCGCGTCCGTGTCGGGCGTCTGCCACACGCCGCGCCATTCACCGTTGATTTTGACAAGCGCCAAGTCGAACGGCGCGTCTAGCTGGAGCGACAGTCCCCCTCCCTCGACGCATGTCACCCCGCCGCCGCAGAAGGCGGAAAGCTCCCCGTTTTCGGCGCGGGCGGCAAAAAGCCCGCGGGCCGCGTAGGCGACGCGCACCCCGCCCGTCTCCAGTTCGCCGGAAATGGCGTCGCCCGCGAAGTCGGGAAGACCTCCCTTGACACGCGCCACGGTTCCGTCCGTAAGGCGCAGCAACCCATCGGTCGGCGGCAGCCGATGGCGTGTCGCGCCGCCGAGTCCCGTTGGGCCGAGCGGAGTCTGGCGCGCCGCGCCGGCCGAGGCCAGGAAGTCCGCGACCTCGCCTACGCCGGGATCGATGAACAGGCGCGTCTTCAGGGCCCGGCCGGCGACAAACCCGTCCCATGCCTTGCGCTCGCCGGACGACAAATGCCAGAGGACGCATGCGGGATACCGCTGCCTTCCGACCCGAAGGTATCCGTCGCCATCGATCTGGAATGTGCCGGATTGCAGTTCGCTCGCCGGGTAGGCGTCAACGTAGAAGCCCATGCCGCCGAGTCCGTGGGCGATGGGTTCACCCCAGTCCTTGAATGCGGGGTCGAGCCAGTCGACGAGGCGCTCGTGCCCGAAGACATGCGCGACCGGGCAGTCGATGGGGGCGCGCGTCACGAGCGGAAGAAGGCGGACGATCTCCTCCGCGCGGACGGCGTCGTCGCCCAGAAGGTCGGCGTGCTTGTGGTAGGCGCGTTCCGCGGGGTCCGCGTATTTCGCGACGGACGTCATCGACGGGTCCCCGCAGTAGATGCCGTGATAGACCATCCGCCCGCCGCAGACGACATACTGCCAGAGCGTCTTCATGTAATGCTCCGGATTCGGGCCGTAGCCTTCGTTGAGCCAGAGGGGCGTCCCGAACTTCTTCATCATGCCCGTCGACACCGGCACGGGGTTGAGTTCGTCGGACTGGGCCCAGTCGCGCCTCGCGGCCCACCACACGATTCCGTTGTGAAGGATCTCGTCGTAGTCGAACGGGAAATGCCATGTCACATGCTTGGCGACGTAAACGTCCGGGCCGAAACACTCCTTGTTCATGGCGTAGAAGTCCTCCTCCGAGGCCTTGCAGGCGTCATAGACCGACAGGGAGTAGGCAATGGCCGCCACATGGTTCTCCGGGGTGTCGGCGCCGAGGGCCAGAAGCGGCAGGTCGGCTTCGAGGCTCCTCCCGCCGGAGCGCCTGGCGTAGAGGGCCGCGAAGCGGGGCGAAAACCAGAAGGATTGATGCCCCTCGCCGTTCTTCGTGTTGGGCTTCTGGAAGCCGTATTCATCCCGCATCGCGCCGGAGACGCCGAGTTCGCGGTAGCGCAGGGCCATTTTCCGCGAAAACGCCTGGAGGTTCGGGGAACAGGGGTCGGCTTCCTTGAGCGGCCACTCCACCTCGACCTGAAGCGTTTCGTCCGCCGCCAGTCCCCGGACGACCCCGGACACCGCGTCGGCCGAACACGTCACGGCATCGGCCTCGACGGGGCGCGGCGACTGGCCCCTGACCGCGCGGACGGCAACGAGGCGGCCGGGCTTCCAGCCGCTGTACGGGTCGTTCATTCCGCCGGTGCCCGCATAGTCGCACATGTAGTCCTGCCGCACCTCGAAGCGCACGGCGCCACTCGCGTCGGGGCGGAAATGGCCGAACTGCCGCTGGCGGAGAAAGTCGTCGGGATGCTCCGCGAGGAAGGCGTTTCGCATGAGACGCGGATCCAGCTCCATGAGAAGCTCGATGCCGCTCCCTTCCAGCATCCGGGCCGCCTCGGCCAGCCGTGGCGCGACTTCGGGGTGCCCGTGTTCCGCCGTCCTGCAGCACCAGGTCAGGACGTTCCAGTCGCTCCGTTCCAGAAAAAGCCGAAGCACGCGCCGCTGAAGGGCGTTTGACGGGTCGTCGATTCCAAATCCGCAAAAGGCATTCTCGGGCACGATCCAGCTCGGCAGTCTTCGAAGGGCCTTCCCCTCGTTCCCGTCGTAAAACCGCGCAAGGACGTCGCCCTGGTCGCCAGTCATGTCACTTGTCCTCCGGTTTCGCCGTCGCGGCATTGCATCCGTCGTCAACAAGCAATTTTGCCGGGTTCCAGTCGAGTTTACATCTGGCGAGGCCATCGAGCAGCGCGCGCTTGCGGGGGGTGTCCTCCGACGGACGGCTGAGCTTGGCCTCTTTCCCGCGCCCCTCCGCTTCGAGCTCGACGTTCCACCCACTCCACCCACGGTATTCGTGGTAGATCCAGTCGAAGCCCAGTTCCTCGAAGACGGCGATGCTGTCGCGGAGGTATTGGTCCGCGCCCTCGGCCCAGGCGATGGCGCTGAACTCCCCGACCAGGATTCTCGTGCCGATGTGTTCGCGTTGGAAGTCAACGACTGGCTGGAGGTGTCTTCGTATGAAGTCGCGGTTCCACCCGCGCGTCTCGTCGGGCCACTTGCAAACGGGCGCGTTGGTCTCGTAGATGCCCTGGTGCGTGTAGTCGTGCGGGTAGTAGCAGTGGACGGAGTAGATGACGTTGTCGAGGTCGATGGCCGAAAGCGAGCGGAACCATCCGGGGTCGCCGTACATCGACTCCACGATGATCGTGGCGTCGGGATCGATTTTCCGTATGGCGCGCGCCGTCCGTTCCATCAGCTCCACGAGGTCGCCGCCCTCGATGGCCGGCGAAAGGTGATGCCCCTCGTTGAGCAGGTCGTAGCCGTAGATGTCGGCGGCGCGTCCGGCGAGGCGCGTGGCGACCTGCTGCCAGTACCAGACGAAAAGGTCCGCGAAGCGCTTGTCGTGGAACATCCTGCCGTCGCCCTGCCATGACGGCGGGTCGCCGAGGGCGGCGGCGCAACCGCCGCCGACATTGTGGCCGGCGAGGATGACCTTGATTCCGCGCGCATGGGCCTCATCGAGAAACTTCACTATGCGGTCAAGCTGGGGTTTCACGCCGGAGCGGTACCGCTCGGCGTAGGCTACGAAGTTTGTGGCGGATCCTCCCCGGTCGCGCGGAATGTCCATGTGGTAGCGGACGATTTTCACGCCCCAGGATTCGAGCTGGTCCCAGCCCTCCGCGGTTATCCCGTTGCTGATCGACACGCCACGCGCCTGCGGCATCGAGGAAACGCGCGCCGGGTAGTTAACGCCGCGACCACGGTTGCGAAGCGGGAGAAGCGGTTGTGGCTCGCGGACGCGCAGCGTCGAGAGGTCACACTTGACCTCGCCGCGCGCATGGACCAGCCCGATCATGACGACAGGCTTGCCGCGAACCTTCTCCGAGCGGTCGGTGAAGACAACTTCCGCAGGGCCGAAGTCGCTGGTTGGCCTTGGCCCCATCGGCCAGGTCCTGTTGCCCCCCATATTCACGTCGAGATAGCTCACGCAGAAGGAGAAGCCGCCGTGTGGCACCGTCTTGCCGCCGACGCCTTTACCCTCCACGACAAGCGAAAGCTCAACGGCCTTGCCGTCGTATTCCGAGAGGTCTAGTTCGGCCTCGGCGTAGGCCGTGCCGGGCTCCGCGCATGAAACCGTTAGAACGCCGTTCTCGATCTTCGCCCCGCCTTGGGTCTTCCACTTAGGGACAGAAATCGGCTTCCACCGGAATTGCGGCGCCAGTTCGGCGCCGGCCATCTGCGCGTTTGCCGCCAATGCGGCGATCCCGGCGGCGCACAGCGCCGCGCCGATTTTCAATGACTTTGCATTCATGTCCAGTCTCTTGTCAAGAACTCCGTGGCATTGCCATTTCCATCTCCCTGTTTTGCCGGCGATTTCGCATCAAGTGCGATGCGGGTCACCGCCAGAGTGGCAGTTTTCAAGCTGGACATCGGCCTCACCGTCGATTTGCAGAAACTCGCGCGACCGTTCGCCGCCGTAGCCGCGATGGTGGCGCACCCGGAGACGGTCGAGGTGAACGCGCGAACAGTCGCGAAACACGACGTTTTCGGGATGGTGCGCCGCGTCGCCAAAGAAGGAGGAGGGCTGCAGCGAGGCAAACCGGCAGCGTTCGAACAAAATGTCGCGGATGCGCCAGTCGTTCGTCCCGGGCAGCGAATTCACCGGGTGGTCGCACTGGTCGATGTCGCAATCTTCCACGTGGACGCGCTCGATGTAGCAGCCTTTCCTGCTGGCAACCCACTCCGGATGGAACCGGATTCCGTTCGCGGCCTCCCTGATGCGGCAGCGGCGGATGGCGACGTCGCGGATCGTTCCGGAACCGATGCCGATGCGGACGCCCATGGCGCAGCTGGAGAGGTCGCAGTCCTCGACCACGACGTTCTCGCACGGGTGTTCCGCCGCGTGGAGTTTGCAGCTGGCCCGTATGGCGACGGCGTCGTCGCCGGTGACGACGGTGCATCCAGAGACGGTCACGTTGCGCGAGCAGTCGATGCTGAAGCCGTCGGAGTTCGCCACGGTGCGGTCGTTGCGGATGGAAACGCCGCGTATCGCCACGCCCTCGCAGCAGCGGAAGTGCGTCGTCCAGGCGGGCGAATCGACGATGTTCACGCCCTCGAGACGAACGTCCTTTGACAGGAAGAAGGCTACCAGCGGCCCGGGACGGAACCACGCGCGGTCGAGCGGATGGAGCCGGAGGCCGTATTTGTAGAACGGGAAACGGCTGTCCTCGTCGCATTCGCCGAAGAAGGAGAGACCGGAACCGTCGATGGTTCCCTCTCCGGTGATCGCCACGTCTTCGACCTTGTAGCCGAGGATCAGGTGACCGCCGCTCCATTCTTCGTTTTCGGAATGGAAATTTTCGGGAAAGGCGTCGTTGGCGTTGTAGTCCTCCGGGCGGACGCTCGCCTTCAGGACCGCCCCCCTTTCAAGGTGCAGTTCGACATGCGAGCGCAGCCGGATCGTCCCGGTGTGGAACGTCCCCGGAGGGACGACGACGGTGAATCTGGTACGACACGCATCTTGCGTGTCGTCGGCACGCCGGGAGCGTGCCATCCCGTTTCCCGCATTCCCCGCCGCGTCGATTGCTCTCTGGATGGCGGCGGCGTTTTGCGCCGCCGTGTTCGTCTCCGACGCACCGAAATCGCGGATGTCGAAGACGGACTGTGCGTCCATGGCCGCGCAGGGCGTCTTAGCCGAAAGCGCGATCCGGGCGGCGAACAGCGTTGCAACGATTCTGCGCAGCTTTGCAGTCATGACGTACCACCTTTTAGCGAAAGCCGCAAGGCGGCCCTACCGGATGTAGAGCGTCGTTGCCGCCAGCTTCAGCATGCACTCGAAGCATCCGATGTCCGGAAGGGCGGCGGGATCGGCCGCAAGGGCTTTGCCTTCGGTGACGACGCGCGGGTTGCCGGCAAGATCCGTGGCATCCGCCGTCATCCAGTCTAGAAGGAGCCCCGTGTCGCGGCACGGCGAGCCGTGCCTGAGCGTGTAGTCGCCATTTGCCGCATCGGCGAACTTCGGGTCTCCCGTCATGACGCCGCTGTCCTGCGTCCCGCCCGAAACGGACTTCACGAGGCAGTTCGTCAGAATGTGGGCGTAGTTCCCGCTGCTCGTGACGTTCGCGTTCGGAAGGACGCAGTTCACGAGCGCGTTCATGCCGGAGCCGCTGCCGTTGGAGCTGAGCGTCTGCTGGAGAATCGTGCAGTTCTCAAAGCGCGACGAGCTGTTCCAGTTCCAGACCACGCCCTGATTTGCGGTGTTGCCGGCTATAAGGCACTGTCTCACCAGCAGATTCTTTCCGCCGTCCGGGAAGAAGATCCGGTCAGTATTGTTGTTGTTCGTGATGACGCAGTTGACGAACGAGACACCGCTTTTCACGTGGAACATGGCGTATCCGCCAGATGCCTCCATTCCCCTGAAGACGCTGTTCGAAACGAGGCAGTCGCCTTTCTCCATGTTTAGGCAGGAACCGTATCCCCGAGCCACGCACTTCCCTGTGAATTCGCAGTTCAGAATGCGGGAGTATATCCCGACGTTGGCGTTGCCGCCGCGGCAGTTGGCGGGAGTGGTGCCGTTTGTCGCCACATTATCCGCGAATCGACATCCGTCGATCAGAACGCAGCGTTCTGCTCCAATTCCGCCGCCGGCCAGTGCCACGTTGTTGGAGAAGACGCAGCCGATGAAATTCTGCCGGTTGCCTTCCGCCTCACCGCTTTGCTGGGTGTAGGCGGCGCCTCCGATTCCCGTTGCGTTGTTCCGCCGGAACACGCAGTTCGAGATGACCGAGCCTGTAGCCGTGTAGGAATAGAAGGCCCCGCCGTTGCCATTGGTTGCAGCATTGTCCTCGAAGACGCAGTTGAGGATTTTGCCCGTCCGGGATTTGGTGTAGATCGAACCGCCGTCCGAGGCGCGGCCGTTGGCGAAGGTCAGGTTTTCCAGGAGGAATCCGCTCATGTGGGCGGAAACATCCGACGCGCTGCGGAAGTGGCGGCACTTCCCCCCCGCGTCGATGACTGCCGTGTCGGGGCACGGCTCCATCGTTGTAGAATCCTGGCTGCCGAGGCGGAAGTTGTTGACGAGCGGACTCATCTCCGACTCGATCCTGTGCGTCCCGGGCGAGCAGAGGATGCGCTCGAAGGGCTTCGCCTCCGCCGCCACGGCCACGAGGTTCGTGAGCGGGTCGGACCAGCTGCGCCCCGTTGCGCCAGCCGCCTGGACGTAGCCCTTTGCCGCGCACCACTCCGGCGAGGCCACGCAGCGCACGTAGGGAAGGGTGAAGTCGTCGTCGGACGCTATGATTCCGGTCAGATTTGCATTATTGATGTTCGGAACACCCGCGCTCGCCGCCGCATTGGGAAAGCTGACGTCGGTGTTCCCGACATCGCCGGTCAGCGGCCAGTAGGCGACGAGGCCGCTCTCGTTCCCGCCGAGGCGCGTCGTCCTCAGCGCCTGCACCTCGGCGGCGGAGAGCGCCCTGTCCCAGACCGAAAGTTCCGCGAAAGAGCCGTTGACATCCCCTCTCCAATTTCCCCATGAATTGAAGCCATTGGCCGCGGCTCCGATTGAAAACTCTTTGGTAGGCGCGGAGAAGGCGCCAAGACCGTCGGTCTTTTCGGCGGCCAGGACGCCGTCCACGTAGAGGCGCTGGCTGCAGAGCGAGGCGTCGGACGGATCGTAGTTGAACGTCCCGACGAGGAAGTGCCATTTCCCGTCGTTGAGCACGTAGCCGCTTCCCACGGCCGAGCCGAACTCCGTGCGGAATACAAGTTTTCTGTTGGTTGAGTCGGCCGTGTGGGGGATGGCCAGGTTCCAGCGTTCGTTCACGCCGGCGATGAACTTCTCGTATTGCGCGTTCATGTCCTTGACCCAGATGGCCAGCGTCACGGCGTTGGAGATCTTGTCGGCGAAGGCGTAGTTCTTCGTGCGGTACCACACGGATGCCGTACCGGCCGCAGACGGGTCGGGGTCCCTGATGCAGAGGACGTTTTCGCCGTGCGCGACGCTGGCGGCAGTCGCGGAGGCGACGAGGAGAGAACGGAGGATCGATTTGTCTTTCATGTCGGTTTCCTGCGATTTCTGACGTGTTCCGGGCGAAATGCCCCACGCGGCACGATGCCGTTTGTCGGAACGAGGCGAAGAATACCACGGATGAACTTGAAAAGGCCACGGACAATATTTGAAAATGCGGATGAAAAACTTCGATTTTGAAGAAACGAGGACGCCGGAGCCACGCATTTGCCGCCCGCCCGCGATCGTGGTATCCTTGCCGCCATCCACCACGGAAGAAGACCATGGAGAAGCCACTTGAAATCCTCGTCCATCTGGACTGGCGCCACGTGACGGTCCGCGACATCTGCGCGGGCGTCCTGCGCTACGCGGTCTCGAAGCCCGGCTGGAACGTCACGATCGGAGGAAACCTGCCTCCGGGAAACGGCACCGTTTTCAGGCGCAGGCCGAAGTTCGACGGAATCGTCTCGGGCTACGGCTCGTTCCGGGCTCTTCGGGGCGTCCGGACGGAAAGCACGCGCGCCATCGTGTTCCTTTGCGGAAACGAACGGGAACCGAGGCTTTCCGGCATGGCCGACATACGGTCCGACGACGCTGCGGTCGGCCGCATGGCGGCGGAATTCTTCCGGAAGCGGGGCTTTTCCTCCTTCGGCTTCGTCGAGACTCCGGCCGAAGGGGACTGGTCCACGGAGCGCCGCGCGGCGTTTTGCGAGCGTCTGGCGCGCGATGGCGCCGTCGCGCGCGTGTTCGGCTCGCTGGTTCCGTCCGGAGGGAAGCCGGACGTGGGGATTTTGCGCAAGAGGCTCTCGGCGTGGGTCAAGGCTCTGCCCAAACCCGCGGCGGTGCTGGCCGCCAACGACCTCATGGCGAGGTCCGTCCTGGACATCTGCGTTCAGTGCGGCGTGTCCGTTCCCGACCAGGTGTCGCTCCTCGGGGTGGACAACGACTTCTGCATCTGCGAAGGGTCCCGGCCCGCTCTTTCATCGATCGCGCTCGATTTCTCCGACGGCGGGTTCAAGGCCGCGGAGATGCTCGACGCGATGATGCGCGGCGGGGAGCGTCCGGCGGAAACGGTCCGGTACGGCGTGCGCGAGATCGTCGAGCGGGAATCCACGGACGACTCGCACGGGTTTCGGCGCACGGCGCGTCTCGCGCTCGACTACATGCGGAACAACTACGGATGGCGGGAGCTCCGGATTGGCGACGTCGCCGCCGCCGTCCACTGTTCGCGGAGCCACCTGGAGAAAAGCTTCCGCGCCGCGAACGGGACGAGTCCCGCCGACGCCCTGCGCGAAATCCGCCTGGCCCATGTCTGCGATCTTCTCCGGAGTACCGGCAAGCCCATCGACCGCATCGCCGCCCTCTGCGGTTTCGCCCCGCTGCACCTCATGACCGCCTTCCGCAGGCGCTACGGCGTCACCATGGGCGCGTTCCGGCGCAACCGGATCCTTCTACGATGACGCAACGCCGACGGTTTCCGTTGCATAGTTGAGGCGTAAATAAAATTGGCCATCGGTGCATGGCGCGCCCGAATCGCCCGCCGCCCCTCCGCCGTACACCTTGTCAAATCCCGCGTCGCCCTGCACCGCTGGCGCCGGAGCACCGGGGGGATTCGAGAGCAGGGGTTTCGTGGGCTTTCGTGTTTGCGCGCGGAGCGCGCCGCCGGAGCCTTGCCGCCCTTCGATTTCGCCCCCGTTTCAACATGGACCTTTTCCGAAATCGCCTTTCTTCAACGCCTCAACCCCGCAAGTTTACTGGACTTCTTGCGTTGATGGGGGGGGCAGGCTATGGAATGGTAGTGAATGCAAATTGAAACCACGGTCGGAATGGTGAAACAGCGGGGAAGAAACCTCACTCCGGCTTGGTTTCGAGCTCAAGCGGGACTTCGCCAAGATGCTTGAGCCTGAAGCCGTTCGCCTTGTATTCGGCGTAGTCGAACGCCTCGAGTTCGTCGATCGCGAGCTTGTGGAACTCGTAGAAGTTCTTCCACCACTCGTAGCCGGAACCGAGAGAGGCGCCGAGATAGGCGTCGGCGATGTCGCAGCCCATCTGGGGCGCGACGTAGAACGCGCCCATGGCGAGGACGTTGACGCCGTTGCCGGTAATGGCGCGCAGGGCGGCGGGGACGCTCTCCACGACACCGGCCATCACGTGCGGGCACTTGGAGGCCGCGATGTGGATGCCCATGCCCGTGCCGCAGAAGGCGAGGGCGCGCTCGAACTCGCCCTCGGCGATGAGCGAGCCGATGCGCAGCCCGATGCGGTGGAACATGAGGTCGGTGTTGTCGCGCTGGTCGCCCATCGCGGTGACGCCGACGTCGGTGATGGTCCAGCCCTTCTTTTCGAGATGGGCCTTGACGGCCTCCTTGAGCGGGAAGCCGGCCCAGTCGGCCCCCATGAGCAGCTGCTTGTCCTTGATTGTCTTCATCGATGATTTCCTCGGTGCGCCGATCATTCTAGACGCGGGGCGGCGCGGCGCAAGACCTGTCTGGACAGGTTTTCGCGGCCGCGCTAGAATCCGAGGCATGAAAAGCGCGGACATACGCGAGGCCCTTCTGGCGGAAATCGGAGCCGGCAAATTCGCCGCGACGGGGCGGCTGCCGAGCGAGGCGGCGCTGTGCCGGAGATTCGGCGCCGCGCGCGGGACGGTGCGCGAGGCGCTCGCCGCGCTCGTGAGGGCGGGACTCGTGGCAAAACGCAACGGCGCCGGTTCGTTCCTCACGCGCATGGCGCAGAACCGCACCGGGCTCATCGGGCTCGCGATTCCGGATTACGACCGCTATCGGTTCTTCGCCACCGTCCGGGACCGGATCGAGGCGCTGGCGCGCCGCGCCGGGTTCGACGTAAGGCTCGTGACGGGCGGCGACCTCCCCCACGCCGCGCGAAGACTCGTCTCCGAACGCGCCGAGGGCGTGATCTTCCGGCCGCTGCTGGCCAGGCGCGGCGCGACGGCGAACCGCGCTTTCGCCGAGCGGCTCAAGTCCGCCGGAATTCCGCTGGTGCTGCTCGACCAGGACATCGCCGCGCCGCCGGAGCGAAGCGAATACGACCTCGTGGCGGTGAACAACGTCAACGCCGGGCGCCGCATCGCGAGCCACCTGCTCGCGCGCGGACGCAGGCGCGTCGCCTTCCTCATGGGACCGCGGACGAACGGCCCGAACCCCAACTGGGAAAACCGCCTTTTCGGGCTGACGGGCGAACTTGCGCTCCGGGGAGTCAACCAGGCCGTGCGCATTCTCCGCTTCGAACCGGGAAACGCGGCGGCGCTGCGCCGGGCGATGCTCGGGCCGCGGCGGCCCGACGCAATCGTCTGCGGCAACGACGAAAACGCCGTGGCGCTGCTGGCCACGCTGCGCGGCGCCGGGCTGCGCGTTCCGGATGACGTGGCGCTCGTCGGATTCGACGACCTGGAATGCGCCCGGTTCTGCGAAGTTCCGCTCACGACAGTGCGCCAGCCGGCGCAGCTCATCGCCTCCGCGGCAATCCGGATGCTCCTCGCGCGCATCCGCAACCCGGAGAGCAGTCCGCGTGAGACCTGCCTGCCCGCCCCGCTCGTTGTCAGGGATTCGACGGAAACGCAAATTCCTCAGCGAGCGGCGACGGGCGCCGGAAACACGTCCCGGAACGCCGGGAACCCGCGATCCTTTTCGGAAAGAACGGCGACGGAAGGGGAAACCCGCCAACTGGCGGCGACGGATGTCCAGAGAAACCCGCGCTCGTCATCCGGATGCCAAGGTTCGTCGATGAAGTAGAGAACCGTGGCCGGGGCATCGCCGACGACCTCGAAACCATGGGCGAATCCCCTTGGTATCGCCAGGCTGGCGCCAGTGCCTCCGCGAAGGGAGAACTCGAACACGCGGCCGAAGTCCGGCGAATCGCGGCGTATGTCGACGCATACGTCGTGAATTTCGCCGGAAACGCACGCGAGGAGCTTGGCCTGCGGATGGCGCTCCTGCCAATGCATTCCGCGCACGACGCCAGGCACCGACACCGAGGGACAGCACCATCCGCGACCCCATGAAGAAATTGTGATGGCCTCCTACGCTCTTCCCATCCGGGACGCTCGCCGCCGCCACTTCCGGCCGCGCAAGAATGAAGGGTATGTTCCGCACGAGCAGGCGGAGCAGTTCGGTATCGTTGTCCATCTTGGTTGTCTCCCTGAACGACACCAAGATCCATACCTCGTCGGCCTTGCCGATTGCGGCATGGCCCTGCCCCTTGTCCCCCGCTCGGGGGCGCATCGCCGCATACTGCGGCATCCACCGTGGATGGTCTCTCGGTTGGCGCGAGCGCATACACGCTCGACTCTTGATGTGTTCGGCTCGAAACCTATCACTAAGACACGGCCGATACAATCGTTTTCTTCATGCCAAAATTGAAAGGTTGAAAAGTGGCACGGCGCGGCTGGAAGACGCACCCACATTTCTTCGCGGGCT
>DJYI01000136.1:0-37705 GCA_002448475.1 Verrucomicrobia bacterium UBA6982 | reverse complement strand
TGGAAGCCCGCGCTCCCAGGGCTTCGCGGACGTTGCGCGAGACGCGTGACGAACTTAAAGCGGGACTGGGCGATCTGCGTTGCAACGGACGCCATTTTGACCTTGATCTTTGCATCATGTTGCACGGACATGTTTTGGCCGCCCTCAAAAGTAAAGACTACTTGACTTTTTTTGCCGTTGGCCTATCCTAGCGCGCGTCATGAACAAGAACATTTTTGCGGCATCGATCGCAGTATGCGCCGTGTCCGCGCTTTCCGGGTGCGCCACTGTCCGACAGGCGCGCGAAGCGCAGGAGAACGATTCCGAACGCACCGTGAAATGGGCCGAGACTCCATTTGCGGAACGCGGCGCAGAGTCACCGATCCCAATGGACGAGCTCGCCGAATGGGCTCGCACCAACGCTCCGGCGGTCATTCAGGCGCGTCAGGATGTTGTCCAGGCCCAGATCGCGCTGCGATCCGTCAAGGCCTCCTTCATTCCGGTTGTTGACGGCTCCATCGCCTACACCTATGCCTCGCAGAACATCGATCCGCACAACACGGAGTGGGACGGAGATGGCAGCTGGGGCGGTGGTCTCTCGCTCAACTGGCTCCTTTTCGACTTCGGGCGCACCAGAGCATCCACCCGCCGCGCCGTCGCGTCGCTAGCCGCCGCGGATCGCGCCGAGCGCGTCGCGGAAAACAATGCCGTCTATGCCGTCCGGGCCGCGTGCTTTGCCGTGAATCGCGCGCGCGAACTGCATGAAGTCGCCAAGGCCACGGCGGAAAGCTACCGCGAGCATCGCGATCAGACGAAGGACCGGCGCGATGTGGGAGCCGCGATGGACTACGAGGTTTCAAAGGCCGAAGTCGATTATCAGAACGCATTGCTCTCCGAGATTTCCGCCGCCAACGCCGTCGAGACGGCGCGGGCCTCGCTCGCCCTCGCCCTTGGC
Source organism: Verrucomicrobia bacterium UBA6982 (assembly GCA_002448475.1). Taxonomy (GTDB): domain Bacteria; phylum Verrucomicrobiota; class Kiritimatiellia; order RFP12; family UBA3636; genus UBA3636. The sequence goes on along the minus strand of DJYI01000136.1, from coordinate 36,771 downwards.
CTTGCGGAGAATCCCGAAATCACGCTCGGAGACTGCTCCTTCGACGAAATTCCCGGATCGGCGGAGCAGATAATGGACACGGCCCGCACCAACGCCCCGGCGCTGGCCGCGCTCCGCGCCGCCGCCGACGCGGCCAAGGATTACGTTGACTGGACGATCTGCGACCTCTATCCGAAGCTGTCGTTCTCGCTGACGTTCGACGCCAAGGGCGATTCGTCTCCCCTGCTCTGGAACTACGCCGCGGTTCCCGCTGTTTCGCAGACGCTGTTCGCCGCCGGCGCCAAGAACCGTCAGATCGAAACGGCAGTCGCGCAGCTGCGCGCCGCCCGCAGCAGGCTCGCGGCGGCGGAGCAGGAGACATGGAACGCGATTCTTTCCGCCAGTCTCGCGGCCGACAGGGCGCGCAAGTCGCTCGCCGTCGCCGAAACGGCATTGGATGCCGCAAGGCAGAACTACGACGTCGTCTCGAACCGCTACGAAGTCGGCAAGTCCAGCGCCCTTGAGCGCACGGACGCGCAGGTCGCCCTTTCCTCGGCCGAAGCCAACGTGGTCACTGCGCGCTACGACCTGATGGACACCCAAATCCTCCTCGCCCGCCTGGCCGGACTCTGATTCGCTTCGCAACAGCCGTCAATCTCGCCAAACAACACGCACTCTGCGCGTCGGCGCCCCGCGCCCGCACGTAGAAACAGACACACAAAAAAACGCTACTCCACTCGCGAACATGAAAATCAGGGCATTTTCGTCAATTCTCTGCGCCGCCTCGGTTCTCGCGGTGTCGTGCTCAAAGAACGGTTCGGACGCCTCAGGCGCCGCCGTCAGGACCATCGGAATCTCCATCCCCGCCGCCGACCATGGCTGGACCGGGGGCGTCGTGTTCTGGGCCTCAAAGGCGAAGAAGGACCTGGAATCGGAGAACCCGGGACTTCGCGTTCTCGTCTCCGCGGCCAAGGACTCCGCCGATCAGGCCAGCGGCATCGAAAACCTCCTCGTGCGCGGCATCGACGCGCTGGTGGTTCTTCCGAACGAGCCGGCTCCGCTAACTCCGATCTGCAAGCAGGCCGCCTCGCGCGGCGTGAAGCTCGTCGTAGTTGACCGCGGTCTTTCCGAACCAGTCGAGTCGCTCGAGGTCGTGGGCGACAATCCGGGTTTCGGCCGCGTTTCAGCCGAGCAGATCGTCAAGGCTATCGGAGGAAAGGGGCGGGTCGCGCTCATGCAGGGCGTTCTGTGCCAGGTGAACACCGATCGAGTAGAGGCGTTCAAGAAGGTTCTGGCCGCCAATCCCGGCGTGGAACTCGTCGAGGACGGCGTGTCCGACTGGTCAACGGAAAAGGGGCTTCGCCTCATGGAGAACTATCTCCAGAAGCATCCCGCCGGAACGCTGGACGCAGTTTGGGCCGGCGACGACGACGTGCTTCTCGGCGCGCGCAAGGCATACGCCGAATCCGGCCGCTCGGATCTGAAGATCCTTCTCGGCGGTGGCGGAAGCAAGGCCGTCGTAAAGATGATTCTCGACGGCGATCCGCTCGTCTCGCAGACTGTCACGTATCCGCCGAAGATGATCTACATCGCGGCGCGCGAGGCGGCGAAGATTCTGCTCGGCGCTTCCGACGCGACTCCTTCCGGCCGCATTGTCGTGCCGGCCGAGGTGATCGACCGCTCCAACGCCGCTGAAAACTACTTCCCGGATTCCGCGTATTGACGGGGACTTGAGGCCGTGGCGGACGAAGCGGAAATCAGCGACCGGGACTCGGTCGCGCGCGAGCTTGGCGAGCAGCCGATCGCAAGCCTAATGCGCGAGCGGGGGCTTTCGCGCCACGACCTCGTGGTGGCGTCGCGGCACGCCGTCACGCACAAGATGATAAAGCGCGCCGAAACCGGGCGCCGCCTTACACCGCACTCAAAGGATCTCGTCGTGGCCGCCTTCAACGCCGCGGCGGAAACGTCGCTTGGCGCCGCCGAACTCTTTTCCTACTGAAGCCGCACATGGGACCTTCCGCGACATGAGAATACTCGTCACCGGAGCCGCCGGATTTGCCGGGCGCCACCTGTTGCGCGAACTCGCGGCGGCGGGGCATTCCCCAATCGCCACCGACGCCGCCCCGGCCGACTCGCCGGCGGCGGCCGGACTGCCGGGCTACGTCGCCGCCGACCTGCGCGACGGCGCCGCCATGCGCGCGCTTGTCGCAGACGCGCGGCCAGAAGCCGCCGTCCATCTCGCCGCGGTATCCTACGTTCCGGACAGCGACCGCGACCCGTCGCTTGCCCTCGCCGTCAACATCGCCGGGTCGATCAACGTTGCCGACGCGCTGCGCGAGACGTCCCCAGGGGCTCGCCTTCTTTTTGTCTCGTCCTCGCAGGTCTATGGCGCGGCGGCCGCCTCCTCGCTCGGGGCCGCGACCGACATCGCTCCGCTCAGGGAGGACGTTTCCCCGGCTCGGCCGCTCTCGCTTTACGCCATCACAAAGGCCGCCGCCGAAACAGCGCTTCTCGCGCGCGCCGAGGCATACGGCCAGGATGTCGTGATCGTGCGTCCGGGCAACCACACAGGACCGGGACAGTCTCCGAAATTCGTCGCCCCTGCGTTTGCCGCGCAGATCGTCGAAGTGGCGGCCGGACGCGCCGCGTCTGTGCGCGTCGGAAACCTCGACTCGGTTCGCGACTTCTCCGACGTGCGCGACATAGTGCGCGCCTATCGTCTGCTGCTGGAGCGCGGCCACGCCCGCACAATCTACAACGTGACGTGCGGAACGCGCGTCCGCATCGGGGACCTTCTGGCCCGCCTTGAGGCGCTCGAAGGCGTGACGGCGCGCGTGGAGCAGGACCCGGCGCTGTGGCGCCCGGCCGACGTGTGCGCGCCGCTCGACACGTCGCGACTGCGCGTCCACACCGGCTGGGCCCCCGCCTACGACCTCGGGCAGACTCTTTCGGATCTTCTCGCCTCGATACGCGCCACTAAGGAGGCAAAATGACGGACACGGCCGAACTCATGCGCAAGGTGCGGGGCATCCGCATCATGGCGGACCGACTCGTTGACGACAGGCTGTCCGGCGACTGGCGTTCGGCGTTCAAGGGACAGGGCCTTGAGTTCGAGGAGATCCGCGAATACGTGCCCGGCGACGATGTCCGCGACATCGACTGGAACGCCACGGCCCGCACCGGCTTTCCGCGCGTCAAGCGCTGGAGCGAGGAGCGGCAGCTAACCGTGCTGCTGCTTGTTGACGTGTCCGGTTCGCAGGCCTTTGGTCCCGGAGCGCGCACGAAGGCAGACCTCGCGGCCGAACTCTCGTGCCTGCTGGCGCTGGCTTCGGTGCGCAGCCAGGACAACGTCGGGCTGGTGCTGTTTTCCGACCGGATTCTGCTGACTCTGCGTCCGAGAAAGGGACGCCACGCCGTCATGCGCATCGTCCGCGAAATCCTCTCCGCCGCGGATGGCGCCGTCGGCGGCGGAACGGACATTCGCGCCGCGCTCGACTGCCTTTCCGCCATTCAGCGGCGGCGCGCGGTTGTGTTTCTCGTGAGCGACTTCCGCGCCGAAGACTGGCGCGCGCCGCTCGCCGCGGCGGCCCGCCGCCACGATCTGGTGTGCTGCTCGGTGTCAGATCCCGCAGAGTCGCAGCTGCCCGACGCCGGACTGGTTGAACTCGCGGATCCGGAAACCGGCGAGACGGTATGGGCCGACACATCCTCCCCCACTCTCCGCGCCGCCTTTGCAGCCAATGCCGCCGCGCGCGCGGAACGCATTCGGACCATGATCGCCGCATCCGGCGCGGGACTCATGGAGTTTTCGACCTCCGAGGATCCCGCACCGACCGTTCGGGCGTTTTTCAGACGCCGCGCCATGCGCGCCAGACGCGCCGGAAGGTGAAGCCCGACTTCGCCGCCGTCATTCGACGGTGACGGACTTGGCGAGGTTGCGCGGCTGGTCGATGGGCTCGCCGCGGAGTCTCGCCACATGATACGCGAAAAGCTGTTCGGCGACCACGACGGGCACGGCGGCGGTGAACTCCGGACAGGGCGGGACGCGCACGACATCGGCTGTGAACGCCTCCACCGCCGAGTCGCCCTCAGTCGCGATCGCGACAACCGGGGCGTTGCGCGCGCGGCACTCCTGAATGTTTCCGAGAGTCTTGTCGTGGCCCGGCCCCTGCGGGACCAGGGCGACGACTGGGACGTTTTCGTCGAGCAGGGCGATCGGCCCGTGCTTGAGTTCGGCCGCATGGTAGCCCTCGGCGTGAAGGTAGGAGATTTCCTTGAGCTTGAGCGCTCCCTCCAGCGCCGCCGGATACTGATAGCCACGGCCGATGAAAAACGCGTCGCGCGCGCCAGCGTATTTCTCCGCAATGGCCGCGATCTTGTCGTTCTGGGACAGAACCGCGCGCACGAGATCAGGCAGAGCCTCAAGAGCGGACACGATCGCCCTGCCGTCCTCGCATGAAAGGCGGCGTGTGCGCCCGAACAGCAGAGCCATCATCCCGAGCGCGGCCACCTGGCATAGAAAAGCCTTCGTTGACGCCACTCCGATTTCCGGCCCGGCGTGCAGATATATGCCGCGTCCCGCCTCGCGGGCGATCGTCGAGCCGACGACATTGCAGATTGAAAGCACCAGCGCGCCCTTGCGCTTGGCCTCGCGGACGGCGGCAAGCGTGTCGGCCGTTTCGCCGGACTGGGATAGGGACACGAGAGCCGTGTCGGGGGCGACGATCGGATTTCGGTAGCGGAACTCCGCCGCCTGCTCGATGCGCGCCGGGATTCCCGCGAACTGCTCGAATGCGTAGGCCCCGTGAAGTCCCGCGTAGTATGACGTGCCGCAGGCCGTCACGACGATGCCGGAAAGCGACGCAATTTCGCGGGCGTCGAGATGAAGACCTGAGAGCTTTGCCGTGCCGTCCTCGGAAAGAAGGCGCCCGCGGAGGCAGTTTTCGAGAGCCTCCGGCTGCTCGAAAATCTCCTTGAGCATGAAGTGCTCGAAGCCGCCCTTCTCAACCGCTCCGGGCGCGAAGTCGAGCGGAGTGGCAGGACGCACCACCGCCGCGCCGGCTGAAATCGAGCGAATTTCAAAGGACCCCGGCTTCAAAAGCGCCGCGTCTCCGTCATCGAGGAATGTCACGGACTGCGTCCGTCCCGCGAGAGCCGCCGCGTCGGACGCCACGAACGACGCCCCGTCGGCGGTGCCGATTACGACTGGAGATCCCTTGCGCGCCACGACGATTTCATCCGGGGCGTCAGTGCATACGACGGCTATTCCGTATGTTCCCTCGACGTTCTGGAGCGCGCGGCATGTGGCTTCGATGAGAGAGCCGGCGTCGTCGAGTTTTTCGCGGATCAGATGCGCCAGCGCCTCGGAGTCGGTTTCCGACCTGAATACGCCGCCGCGGCTTTTTATTCCTTCGCGAAGAGCGGCGTAGTTGTCGATTATGCCGTTGTGGACGACAGCGACGCGGCCATCGGGTGAAAGATGCGGATGCGCGTTGCGGACGGCCGGGGCGCCGTGCGTGGCCCAGCGCGTGTGTCCGATGCCGCACGTCGCGCTGGCGTCAACGGGATCGGCCGCAAGCGCCGCGTCGAGCGCCGAGACCTTGCCGACTGCTCGGCGGCACTGTATTCCGCCGGCGGAGACAACGGCGACCCCCGCCGAATCGTATCCGCGGTATTCCATCCGCCTAAGGCCCGAAAGAAGAACTGGGAGAGCGGCGGCCCTGCCCGTGAAACCGATTATTCCGCACATGGATTCTACGCGTGAAACGTTGTTGCAGGCCAGCGGCCTGGGAAATGGGGGAAACGACGGCTGAAGCAGGTTTGAACGGCCCGCACCCTACCAGAAAGCCCGTCGCCGCGCAACTGCGTTCGCCGACTGCGAAGTCGAAAGGCCGCGCTACTGCACATTGCCAACGCGAAGCTGGCGCGGGAGAGCAACGGACTGGCGACGTGACGGAAGAACGCGGTCCAAAACACGGCCCGGCACGTGGCGCAGAAGCGGCGAACGCGAAAGATCAGACATGACGCGAATTCGTATTTGAATGTCGCCGGGTGGAATGTCATCGGGCACTCTGGCCACGAGGACACGCGACTCAGTTTCAGGCAGGTCGCCTCCGCCGTCTTCGAGGTGTGGCGCGCCAAGAAGACACGCGCCCTGAAAGGCGCAACGTCCGGCGGAACAGAAGTCCGCCACGCACAGCGTCCGCCGCGGTCTGAGCCCGCGCCTCGGATATTCAAATGTCAGGTCGAGTCGGACGGTTTCGCCCGGACGCAGCTGCGACGGCGACGCCCTTGCCGCGAGCAGCCGGACACTCCCGCGAAGAAAATCGGCGTCCACTATGTCGTCCGATGAGACGTCCAGAACTGGGTCCTGATCGATGAACGGGCGTCCGCAGACAAACCTGACACATCCGCGCGCGAAGAACGACGACGCGAGGTCGTCGCCGCGCGGCTGCGGCGGAATGTCGAAAACGGTGTATGGTCCCGCTTCGGCGATTTCCTCAGGAACGATCCCAGACGCCGCAAGAGTCCTGGTCGCCGCATCGACACCTCGCGTTTCCACGACAACGCGGCAGCGGCGCGTCGGATCAAGCCTGCAGTATGCGTCGAGCGCTTCGCCAATCCTGGCTGGCATCACGCAAAGCGGATCCATTGACGGATCGGCGACGCCGTCCACTCTGGCTTTCACCCATCTGTCGGCAAGAAGCTTGGCCCGGCCGCGGCGCCGCTCCATTTCGGAGAGGGTCGCGGCAAGAGCGGCAAGACCCTCGCCTGCTTCCGACTGCACTTCGGCAAAGCCGCGCGCCTGAGCGAAGCCGCTGCCTTGCCCGTCTGGAACAAGGAGCGCAAGGGCGGCGGCGCGCACGGATTTGTCGGGACCCGAATGGAAAAACGTCAGGCGCAACGCAGAGATTTTTGCAGGGTTCCAGCGCAGTTCCCAGCGCGTGGATGAGCCGCCCTGCCAGAATCTGGGGCCGGACCAGTGCCAGTCGCGCATTCGAGGGGCATCGGCAAGAAGCCTGGTTGCCCCATCGGACTCCACCGCTTCGGCGCGCCAGCCGGAGGCGCGTCCGTGAGGCGTTTTGGCGAGGACCGCGCCGCAGAGTTCCGTCGGAGCGGCGAGTTCAATGTCGAAGCGCACAATTCCGTCGGAACCGGTTCTGGCGCGGTCTGTCGTCGCATAGTTGTCGTCGAGCAGCTCGCGCGTCCAGTCCAGCCCCGCGCCGTCGCGCACGGATGCCACTGCCGAAGGAGGAAGCTCGGCGGCGGAAGGCGGAGGGACGATCGAGCGCAGGAGCGGGAGACCGGCGGCGGATTCCACCTTTTCCGCGCGGCCGCCGGAGGCTTCGAGAAAGACACCGAAAGAGTCCCAGTCGGCGAACACGCCCGGAGCGTCGCTTTCTTCGAGCGCCCGAAGGAAGCGCGGAACGCGAGCCAACGCCGGCTGGGCGCACACTAGCGCTCCGCCCGAGGCCGGATTGAGCGCGAACCAATCGTATGCGGCGTAAAACGGCTCCGCCTCGCCCGGACCTCCTGAAACGCGGACGAAATCGGAGGCCGCGCTTTCGATCCGCTCGCCAGATCGGCGCTGAACCGTGAAATCCGCCAGACACACCGCCGCGCGCCGCGCGGCTGACGCGCAAAGCGCGACGAGAACCGCAACCTGAGCAATTCGCCGCGCCGCCCCTCGCGGAAACAGAGCCGACGCCGCCGAAAGTCCGATGCCGAGCACAAGGCAGAATGCCGGAACAAGGGCGAAGAAGTAGCGCCCCGAGTCCGGCGGGGCTCCAAACGGAGTGCAGGCATACGCAAAGGAGAACACCGAGAAGTGGACGGCCGCCGCCGCGACCGCGCGGCGTCCGCCGGAGTTCCTTTTCGACATTGCGACCGCAAGCGCCGACAGCGCCGCAGTCACGGCAAGAACGGCGATGGCCGACCTTGGCGAAGCGTCCTCTGAAGCGGAAGCCCCACCGCCCATGAAAGAAGCAAGGCGCGGACCAAGCGCGGCGCGCCACACTCCCCATCCTGGCGCTGCGGGACTTCTGTCTGAAGTGGCGAGACTGGACCACCCGTGCGACGCATTCCAGAACCACCATGGGGCCGAAGAGATCGCGAATGCGCAAAAGCCGGCGGCAAGAGCGCGCCAGCGCCTCGCCTCACGTCCCAGCCGCGCAAGAAGAACAATTCCCGACGCGAACAGCGATGGCAGCGCGAGCCATGTGTTCCACCACGCCAGCCCTGAAACGAACCCGAACGCGGCGCATTCGCGCACGGCGGCGCGCCCCTCCCCGCCCCCGCACTGCCACGTCCCGGAGGCCAGCCACAGGCCGGCGGCGCACAACAGCGCGCACAAGGCGTAACCGCCGCGCGGAGACACGAGGAAATCGGACCACAGCATCGGCCCGGGCACGGCTAGCAGAAGCGCGGCCAGACCGGCGAATGGACCGGCAAGGCGGCGGGCCAGCGCCGCAGTCGCCAGAACGGCGGAAAGCCCAATCAATGCCGTGCCGAGGCACACGACGAATGGCGACGGCCCGAAAAACTTGACGAAAAGCGCCGACAGCGCGGGCTCGAGCGAACCCATGTATGGCTGGCCATAGAAAAACGTCGGCAGCGCGCGGCCCGCGGCGATGTCGCGAGCCATCGTCACCACCACGGCGAAATCCGGATTGGCATTGGCCGAAAGAATCCAGGCGCAGCGCGCGAACCACGCGGCGCAGAGAAATACCGATCCGCAGAGCATCGCCGCGTGGCGGCGGGTGTTGGCAAATCGGGCAGACATGTGGAATGACTGCGGGTCAGCGGTTCAGGGCGGCGCGGAGTTCGGCGGCGGCCGACGAAAGCAGGCCGACGGGGTCCCAGGAGACTTCAAGTTCGGGCAGAACAACCGGAGTGCCGGCGTATGGATCCGGCGCGGCGGAGGAAAAGCGAAGAAGCCCCGAACCCGACTGTCTGACAATCGTGGAGAGAACAACGTGTCCGTCGGCTGTCGCGGCTCGCGCAAACGGGGTCGTCTGCCCCTCGAAGAGAGAAAGCTCAGAGATGCGCGCCGCCAGATCCGGCCTGAAGAAACAGCGCACAGAATATTCGCCTGGAGGGAGCAGGGCGCCGATCGCCGCGCCAGGTCCGACCGGAACGCCGCAAAGGCGAATGCGCGAAAAGTCGGATAGCGCGCGGAGCGGAACACCGCATGCCGTGGCGGAGCCCGGGAATGGACCGTCGCCGCCGACAACTCGCAACAGAGCGTCCCAGGCATCGAGCGCCGATCGGGCCGATGTCGTCCACTGCTCATCCGGAACCAGCCCGGAGGCCTTTGCCGCGAGAAACGCCTCGACGCGAGCCGTTTCGCCGGTCGGACCGCCGCCATTGCGCAAAAGGGCAAGCGCGCCAAGCGGATCGCCAGACTTGCGAAGCGCCCTCGCCGCCTCCGCGGGGTCGGAGGCGACAAATGTCAGGCAGGAGCCTTTGCCGCCATCGCCCTTGACGCGCAGACGAACCTCGGGGAAGACCTCCGCCGCAATCGCGGACAATCCGCGCGGCGGGCTCCAGAGCGAGGCAACGGCGCCTAGCGGGGCGAGACGCGACGACTTCGGCACAGAGCCCCCATCGCGTCGGATCAGAACCGGAGCGTCTCCTGAGGCCGGGGCCGGCATCGCCGTCACGATCCAACGCGGAGCCCCGTCGCGGGACATGCGCAGCGATGTGCGCCGGCCCGAGGTCGGCAGCGCCTGAAGCGGACCGAACCACGAGGCGCCGGAAGAGTCGTAGAGCGTGGAACGACGCGGCAGCACGAGCGCAGGGCGGTCGAACGGAAGCGGCACGTCGCGCAGCGCTCCACCAGCGCCGCCGCCGGGCAGCGCGCGCAATTCCACTGCCGGCTGCGCGAACGACGGCCGGATTCTCCCCTCGGGCAGTTTCCACGACCGCAAAAGAGGAACGTCGCGCAAAAACGACGCCTTCGCGGCCGCGGTCTCCGGCCTGTCGCGGCCGGAAAAGCGTTCGCGCAGCGGCTCGCCGCGCCTGTCCTTCAGCAGCGCGTTGCGCACCAGATAGCGCCCGACTCCGGGATCCGCCGTCGAAATGGGCGCCAAATCCTCGTCGTCAAGCCCGGCCGGCCACCTTTCGGCGAAATTTCCGGTAGGGGCGCAGACGGCGTCGGGAACTCCTCGCGCCACCTGCGCGACGTAGCCCTCCAGCGCCATTGCGCCGCCGCGCGGAAAGGAGGCGACGAGGAAATTCTGGCACTCGGCGCGCGTGTCGCGCAGCGAAAAGCATGAAAGCATCCTCCGGGAATCGAAGAATCCGGCCCCGAGGGCGAGCGCGAGCAGAGCGGCGACGACGAGCGACCGCGGAGTGGAGCCGGCCAGACCGCGCGCGCGGCTCCGGAGGAGCGCGGCCACGGGAATTCCGGCGCCGACGCAAAGCGAGAGAAGGAGCGGAAGAACCTCCTGATTGCGGAACCAGGGAAGAACAAACGCGACGTAAACTGCGAAAAGCGCGACGAAGAGAAGAGGCGCGGCCATGCGGGGACGCCAAGCCGCGCGCGGCCAGAACGAGGCTGAAAAGGCGAACCAGGCTATCGTGAAGGGCCCCAACCTAGCGATTTCACGGAACAGAGCCCCGAACTTGACAACGGGGTCGGCCTCAAATTGCGGGTTGGAGCGCAGCGCCTCCATGGCCATTGGCAGATCATGGAACAGCACCGGAGTCCCGACAAGAAAGCCGCAGACCGCCACGAAGAGGGCCGCCAACGCGAACACGACGGCCCTCGCGGGCCGACGACCGCGCGCGCCAAGCGCGGCGGACAGCGCCGGCGGACAGAAAAGCAACGGCGCGACGGTGTATTTGCACGAAACGCAGAAACCGGCGGCGAACGACGCCATAAGCGCGAATGCAAACGACTTGAGCCGAACCGCGCGGGCGCAGAGCCAGAACGTCAGCGCCATGGAGAACAGCACCCCCATGTCCGTTTCGCAGTAATGGGCGTGTTCAAGCGGAGATGGCGAGAACAGGAAAAACGCGGCCGAGACGACAGAGCCGAGAGTCCCGAGGCCGGCCTCAAGCGCGGCGGCGTATAGCAGCAGCGCGGTCAGGGCATACAGCTCTACGTTGAAGAGGCGCCCCCACTCCAGGCCATGCGTCGGCTTTTCATATTGCGGTGCCGGTCTTTTCGCGAAAGAACCCGCCGAAAGCGCGTGGACGCGCCCTTCCTGGGACCTGTGGCGCGCGCGAGCGGCATCAGCCATGTCGGCGCGTTTCTCAATCCACATCCCGACACGGGCAAGTTCGAACCAGCCTCCGGGATACGGGCGTTCGGTGATGTAGCCCTCGTCGCGAACCTGGTCGATCCAGCGTGCGACGGGGAACTCGTCGGGGTGAAAGCCGACGCTCCAGTCGATGCCAGTCGAACACCACCATCGGGAGAATAGCAGAATTGCGAGACCGATCGCAAACCGGACGCACCTGCGGCGGCGAACGAACTCTTCGGCGAACCGGCGGAGGATTGGTGGAGTCGTCATCTGGATTTCGGCGTTCGCGGAGATTCTGGCGCAGAGCGGAGGGGGCCAGGGCCTAGCGGCGCAGATACTCGAAAAGACCGGCCTTGTCGCGCGCCTCGACCGTCCACTCGCCGGCGAAGGCCTCGGCGGGAAACTCGAAAGTCGCGGTGTCGCCGCCGCCAATGCGCCGAGGTTCCGAGTCCCACGCGCGGCCGGAGCGTCCGTCGCGGACCACGGCCTTAAGCGGAAGGGCCTCGCCGTCGCTGGCCAGAACCACCCTGCCGGTGGCAGGGTCGGCCGAAACCAGCCGCACGGCATGGCGGCCTCCGTAAACAGTCAGGCGTGGAATGGCCAGAAGATTCGTGTCGATCCCGTAGCGGAACAACCTGTCTTCGCAGACAACGGCAGTGCGGTATTTTCCAATGCGCAGCGCGTCATACATCTCCGGATAGCCGTAAAGACCGTGCGGATAGCTGTAGTCCCGCGTCTTGGCCCCGGTTGTTTTTCGCAGTTCGCGGCGGGAAACCGGAATCTCCTTTGCGAGCTGCTTCGGAATCGGACGGTGCGTTCTGGAGTGGGATCCAAGAAGGACCGTTCCGCGCGAATGCATGGCGGCGGCCTCGTTGGTCGAAAGGAGAGGCCCGCTGTCAAACGAGCCGCGCTCCGCGCCCTCTCCGGCGAGGCGCGCCGTGATGGCGTAGCAGATGGCCTTGAAGCCGTGACGCGCGAGAACGGGTTCGGCGTTGCTGGCGACGCCCAGATAGCCGTCGTCGAACGTGATGACAACGGGCTTGCGCGGCAGCGGGCGCAAACCGCGGGAAGCCAGATACACGTCCGATGGAAGCACGGAGCGGAATCCAGCCTCGGCGAGTTCGTCCATCTGGCGCGCGAACTCGGAAACGCCGACCTTGTATGCGTCGGTCGCCTCGGAGTCCGGCAGGACGTTGTGATACATCAGCACGGGAATGTCGCGCGGGGCCAGACATTCGTGACGCCATTCAAGAACGCTGGCGCAGACAAGAACGGCGACCCCGGCGCAGGTGCAGAAACGATGGTTCATGATGTCGGAGATCCGATCGGAGGTGGCTACATCAACTTGAATTTCGGCAGGTCCTGAATGTCGATCGCTCCGGCGAGGACCCCCTCCGAATCGGCCACAGGAACGTCATCGATCGCGCGCCCCTCAAGCAGCCTCAGAACGTCGGCGGCAAGGTCGTCGGGAGCGACGCGCACCGGATCGCGCGTCATGTAGGCGGAAACCGGACGAGAAAGAACGTCCAGCGCCCCGGAGGCGACGGCGCGGCGAAAGTCGCCGTCCGTGAAAATGCCGAGCAGACGGCCATCGGGATCGACCGCGAAGGCGGCTCCGCTTTTCGCGTGGGTCATGGCGACTACGGCTTCGCTGACCGGGGTCTGCGGCGGAATCGCGGCCACCTTCTCGCCTGTGCGCATGATGTCCCGGGCGCGCATTAGGAGGGTGCGCCCGATCGCACCGCCGGGGTGGTATTTCGCGAAATCCTCTCGACTGAATCCGGACGTGCGCATCAGGGCCATCGCGACGGCGTCGCCGAGAGCGAGCGTCGCGGTCGTGCTCGCGGTCGGCGCCACGCCGAAGGGGCACGCCTCGCGGTCAACGGCGCACGGTACGACGAGCTGGGCGAGGCGGCCAAGGGCGCTGTCCGGATTCGCGGTCACCGCGACAATCGGAACGCCGAGGCGCCGCACGGCCGGGACCAGACGCTTTATCTCATCGCTCTCCCCCGAATAGCTCAGGGCGACAAGGACGTCCTGGGGCGTGAGGATTCCGAGATCGCCGTGAACGGCCTGCATCGGATTCAGCACCACGGACGTCGAACCGGTGGAGGCGAGCGTGGCGGAGAACTTTTCGGCCACATGGAAGTTCTTCCCGACGCCGGTGAGGACTATCTTGCCTCCTGCGCGCAGGCAGGAGCGGAGAGTCTCCACGGCGCGCAGAAAAGGCTCGCCAAGCTCGGAGCGAACTTTCCGAAGACCCTCGATTTCCGCGTCGAACGTTTCGCGGGCTATGTCAAGCACGTTGTCCATGCGCGGGATTCTACACCCCTCCCCCGCCGCCCGCAATACCCGGAAGGCGGCGGGCGGCGCTCACGCCGGGGAAAGAAGCGAGGCGGCGGCGGCGGCGACGGAATCCGGCGAGGAGTGGTCCGCGCACGACACGGCGGCATCGCAGAAGGCGCGGAGGACCGGCGCGCGGCGCTCGAAAAGCGCGGCGGTTTCCTCGCGCGAACGGGAAAGCGGGCGCGACGAATCGCCACGAATGCGGTTCCAGACAAGGTCGAACGGAGCGTCGAGGAGAAAGACGAGGACGTTTTCGGAGCGCGTCAGAGACCGATTCTCCTCGCGCGTCGGGAAACCGCCGCCGCCGGCCACGACAGCCGACGGCCCCTCGCGGAACACCCTCCGCGCGGTAGCGGTTTCCAGCGCTCGGAATCCATCCTCCCCGGACGAGGCGAAGACTGAGGAGATTGAGGATCCGGCGGCGCGTTCGATTTCGGAGTCGAGATCGACGAAGTCAATGCCGAGTCGGGCGGCGAGAATGCGCCCGACAGTCGTCTTGCCGGCACCCATGAATCCCGTCAGAAGAATTTTCACGGGATTCTTGCGCCGCAGGTCGGCAAGCAGTTCCGGGATCACGGCCTCCGCGATGGCCATGGCGTCGAGATCGAGGCCGGGATTCCAGATTTTCTGCGCCGCGACCGCCTGGTGCACCAGCATGGGCAGCCCTCCGACGGCGCGCGCCCCGGCCCGGCGCGCCGCAAGCACGAGGCGAGTCGGTGTCGGGCAGTAAACGGGGTCGAACACCTCCATTGCCGGATGCATGGACTCCGGAGGGACCGGGACGCCGCCGGCGCGGGGCCACATTCCTACAGGCGTTCCGTTGAGCAGGACGGAGCAGCGGGCGACGGCGGCGGCAAGAGCGTCCGCCCCGGACTCCACCGCCGAAAACTCGCAGCGGGAATCCGGGAAGCGCGCGCGAAGGGAGGAAATGAAGGAGCGCGCGGTTTCAGGAGAGCGCGAGGAGACGGCAAGGGCGCTCGCCCCGGCTGCGACGCTCTCGGCGGCCATGGTGTCCGCCACTCCTCCGGTGCCGAGCAGCAGGACGCTGGCGCCGCGCAGGTGGAGCGAGGCGGAGGCGAAACCTACGGTGTCGGTGTTGAAGCCGCGTCCGCGAAATACTGTATTCACCGCGTTGCACCGGCGCGCTGCTTCCGACACGCCGTCAAGAAGCGGTATGACCGCCTTCTTGTGCGGGATCGTGACGTTGAACCCGTCGCTCTGGCGCAGCAATCGGCGGACCGTTTCCGGGACGCCCTCGGGCGGGGTGTCGAGCAGTTCATACGAGCCGTCCACTCCGGCCATGCGCATGACGGCGGCGTGGATTTCCGGGGAAAGGCTGTGCCCAAGAGGGTGTCCGATCAGGTAGAAGCGTCTGCCCATTGGTCAAAACTCATTCGAAGAACCAGAAAGGAGCGCCCGCGAGCGGAAGAAGGGGAAGGACAGGAGTGCCGCCGATGTCGCAGACGAGCGACGGGGCAAAGCCGAGCTGCCCGGGCGAGGGCTGGACCACAGGTTCGGCTCCAGTGGTCCAGGCGACTGCGACGCGGCGGCCGCTGCGCTGGATGAAGCGGAGAAGCCAGACGCGGTCGGCGCCGTTTCCGCGAAGAGGAGCCTCGGCGAAATCGGCGTCGCGCAGGGCGCGGAAGAGAAATCGCAGCGCGGCGAATGCCGGACGCTCCCGCCACGACTCGCCGACGGCGGCGCCGGTGTCCACCAGACCGAATCCGTGCGCGGCAAGCGACCAGAAGCACATCGCCGACGCGTTCCCCGAGCAAACGCCCAGCAGCATGTAGCGCACGGCGAAGGCGGCCGCCGTGTTCTCGTCAACGGAGGGATCGCCTGGACCGCGCGGTCCGGGGGAGACGAACGGCGAGCCGACCGGAGACCATTCGCCGGTGCCGGCGACCGGCCAGTTGAACTCCGTGACGACAACTCTGTCGTCCATGACAGGGCACTGGCAGATCAGCGCGCGAAAGAGAGCGAGCTTGCCAACGGCGTCGAACCTTCCCTGATAGTTTTCGGGGGCTCCCCGGCGGTCCACGTAGAGTTCCGCTGAAAGACCGGCAAGCGGCTTTGGCGCGCCGGGCGCCGCGGTTGCCAGTCCGGGAGGAAGGAGGCGAAGCGCGGCGGCGAGAAAATCCCACTCGAAATCGATGACGGACGGCGCGAGGAACGGAACGGCCGGATGGCGGGAGCGCAGAGTGGGCAGCAGCGCAAGCAACCGACGGAGTTCCCCGAAGTTCCAGAACCCCCACTTCGAGCGATTGACGGCATGGAGGTATTCGCACCAGACGAGGGGGACACCGTCGAGACCGCAGAGGACGCGATCGCAGAAACGCTCCCATCGCGCCGGGTCCCGCACCGAGTCGCGGTCCTGCACGAGCGACACCGCGACGTTGCGCCCGAGCGAGTGCAGCTTGCGGGCGGCGTCGAGCTTGAAATCCAATGTCTCCGAGTCCTCGTGCGCGCAGAACCGGACATGGACGCCGGGCGGATCGAGATGCGCCAGATGGTCGAGTTCGGAGGAGAATCGCGACGGGTCGCAGGAGAGCGAGACAAAAAAGCGGGACCTCACATCGAGCACCGGCCGCCCGAACGCCTGAACGCGGAAATGCCGCATCCGGCGCCGGACCGATGGCCACGCCCGCGCTATGGCCAGAATCGGCAGAATGACGCGCGAGACTGACTGCCACCTGCGCCGGTCGCGCGAAACGAGGGCGGAGACCGCCTGCTCGGACTTCGTGTCCCAAATCCAGATGTCGGGATCGGCAGGGTATTTCGGTTCCGGAGACGGCGGCGGATGTCGAAAGGGATGGCGAAGGCGGCGGGTCGCGGAGTGAATGGCGAATCGGCGGCGAAACGTCCGTTCGGCCTTCAGAAAGTCGCGCGGTGGCGGCTTCCCCCAATACATCTCGAAGAAGCAGCGCAGGAAGTCGGACGGCAGGGCTATGCGGGAAAGGTCGCGCGCCCGCAGACGGTGCGAAAGCGCCCCCTGAAACTGGCGCGAGCGGTTCAGGTCCAGAACCAGCACGCGACCGTCGGGCGCAAGCTGGATGTTCTGGTTGCCGAGGTCGCCGTGGAAAAAGCCGGCGTCGTGCATGGCGCGGCAGAAGTCCGCCACGCGCCGCAGAAGGGCCATCAGGTCCGGGCAGGGGCCGTGCGCGGCGTAGAGCGCCGCGAGACGGCGCGAAAGGGAAACGATGCCAGGCTCCTCGCGCGTGGCGAAGAACGACGGACCGGCGCCGCCGCCGAGCTCAAGCAGTCCGAGAGGCTCCGGCGTGGAGCCTGGGAGCCGGGCGCAGAGAAAGGCCGCCGCGCGGTGGGAGCGGGTCGCCTTCGGGGGGATCCCGGCCAGCGCCGCAAGGCGAGCGCGAACCCGGGACGGGGCCGGGAAGCGCTTCACGACAACTGTGACGGAGGCCGGAGCCGAGTCCGATTCGCCCTGCGAGGCGCCGTCGAGCGGCGGGAGAGCCACCGCGAACGTGAGATTGCGACCGTTCTGAAGCACCCGCGCGCCGGAAGGCGGAGCCGCCGGATCGAGGGACCGGAGAAGCGCCGCGACACGGGAGCGCAGATCGGAGGCGTGCGAAATTGTCATCCGGCGGACGCCGCTAGATCTAGTCGAAATGCGACATCGGCGCCTTGCCAACGGCGAAGACGTGGAAACCGATGTCGAACAGGGCCTTGTGGTCGAGGCAGTTGCGTCCGTCGAACAGGAACGCCGGCTTGCGCATGGAATCGAACACGCGCCTCCAGTCAAGAGCCGCGAACTGGCGCCAGTCGGTGAGCACGGCCACGGCGTCGGCGCCAGCGACCGCGCGATAGGGATCGGACTCGAATGTGACGGAGTCCCCATGCGGGGCGAGCTCGACCCGGGCGTTGTCGAGGGCGTGGGGATCGCACACCACAAGGTCGGCGCGCTCCTCCGCAAGCAGGTCGGCCACGACCTTCGCGGGGGTTTCGCGGGTGTCCGAGGTGTCGGCCTTGAATGCGTAGCCAAGCAGCGCGACGCGCTTGCCGGCCACGGTGTTGAACATGGCGCGCAGCATTCCGGCCACGAAGCGCGTCTCCTGATGGGCGTTCATCTCCACGACCGAGTTCCAATACGCGGCCGCCTCGCCAAGGCCCTGGCTTTCGCACAGATAGACGAGATTGAGAATGTCCTTCTTGAAGCACGAGCCGCCGAAGCCCACACCGGCCTTGAGAAACTTGGGGCCGATTCGCGAATCGCATCCGATGGCGCGGGCGACCTCGGTCACGTCGGCTCCGGTCTTTTCGCAAAGCTCGGAAAGCGCGTTCACCGACGAGATGCGCTGGGCCAGAAACGCATTGGCGGCGAGCTTGGAAAGTTCGCTCGACCAGACATTCGTCGTCAGGATGCGATCGCGCGGAACCCACTCGGCGTAGATGTCAACGACAGCCTCGCGCGCGGCCAGCCCCTCGGGAGTTTCGGCGGAACCGACAAGAACGCGGTCCGGATTTTCAAGGTCGGCGATGGCGGTGCCCTCGGCCAGAAACTCGGGATTCGACAAAACCTCGAAGCGATACGGGGAGCCGCCGGACTCCAGCACTCTCTTCATGGCCGTCGCCGTGCGGACCGGCAGCGTGCTCTTCTCCACGACCACCAGGTCGTGCGTGGCCCAGTCCTGGATTTCGCGGGCCGTTTTCTCCCAGTATTGCAGGTCGGCGGCGCGTCCCGCGCCCTGGCCGAACGTCTTTGTCGGAGTGTTCACGGCGACGAACACGACGTCCGCTTCGGCCACGGCCGACTTGATGTCCGTCGAAAAGAAGAGATTTTTCCCGATCGTGTCGCGGACGACCTCCCGCAATCCCGGCTCGTAGAATGGAAGACTGTCGCTTTTCCACGCGGCAATGCGGGCCGCGTTTATGTCCACGACCGTGACCTTGCGGCCCGGGCATTTTTTCGCGATCATCGCCATCGTCGGTCCACCGACGTAGCCGGCACCTATGCAGAGGATGTTTTGAAGCTTTTTCATGTCCAGTTTATTGTGGGAAGTGTGGCGGAGGGAAGACTATCACAACCCCCGCGCGCCGGGCAAACCGGCGAGGGCGGCTTCGAGGGCGGCGCGCGGAAGCGCTCCCTCGCGAAGAATGGCAAGGGCTCCCTCCCTGTCAACCTTGGCGACGGTGCTGGCCACGCCGCCCGGGGCCGGACCGGCGTCCACGACCGCGTCGGCGTCCGGCAGGGCCGCCGCCGCATCGTCGGCGCTCAGAGCCGGTGGCAGGCCGCTGTGGTTGGCGCTTGTGCATCGGAGCGTTCCTCCGGCGGCCTCGCAGATCGCCCTGGCGACGGCGTGATCCGGAACCCGGACTCCCTCAGTTCCACCGCGCGGCAGATCGAGGACAAGAGTGAGGGCTCCTGGCCAGAAGGCGGCGGCGAGCGCCGCGGCGCTCGGCGGAAGGGGAATTCCGGCCGAGGCGACCGCCTCGACCGAGGCGGCGAGCAGCTGGCAGGGCTTGGATGGGTCGCGGCCCTTGGCCGCCACGATGCGGGCAAGCGCCGCGGCGTTCCCCGGCATTGCAGCGACTCCGTAAACCGTGTCCGTGGGGATTATCGCCACGCCGCCCCTGCGGAGCAGCGCGGCGAGTTCAACCGCGTCCGCCGCGGAAAGCGGGGCCAGGAAGCGGCGCATCAGGAGTTCGGATCCGCGCCGAGTTCGCGCTCGAAGATTTCGCCGATGTGGCGGAAGGAATTCTCCGGGCGGCAGATGGAGTCGAGATCGGCCTGCGACAGATGGGCGGCGACTTCGGGATCGGCTGCAAGCAGCTCCTTGTAGTCGCGCTCCTCGGCCCAGGACTGCATCGCAAGGCGCTGCACCAGGTCGTAGGCGGTCTCGCGCATGAGGCCGCGCTCCACGAGCGCGAGCATGACGCGCTGCGCGTAAACGAGGTTGTGGCTCATGTCCATCGAGCGCTTCATGTTCTCCGGATGAACAATGAGGCCGGAAATGATGAAGTCGATGCGATCGAACATGTAGTCAAGGAGCGTCGTTCCGTCCGGGATTATCACGCGCTCGGCGGAGGAGTGCGAAATGTCGCGCTCGTGCCAGAGCGCGACGTCCTCCATCGCGGTCACGGCGTAGCCGCGAAGAACCCGGGCCAGGCCGCACACGTTTTCGCTCTTCACCGGATTGCGCTTGTGGGGCATCGTCGAAGAGCCCTTCTGCCCTTTCCCGAACGGCTCCTCGGCCTCCCTCAGCTCCGTGCGCTGGCAATGGCGCACTTCCGTGGCGATCTTTTCGAGACTGGCGCCGGTAATCGCTATTGCGCACATGAGCTCCGCATGGCGGTCGCGCTGAAGAACCTGAGTGGAGACCGAAGCCGGGACGAGCCCCAACTTCTCGCACACGTGCCTTTCAACGAACGGGTCGATGTTGCCGTAGTTGCCGACCGCGCCGCTGATCTTGCCGACGCGCATCGTTTCGGCGGCCGTTTCAAGGCGGCGCAGGGCGCGGCGCATGTCCGAATGCCACAGGAGGAACTTCATCCCGAAAGTCGTCGGCTCGGCGTGGACGCCGTGCGTGCGGCCCATGACCGGCTGGTCCCTCCACCTGCGGGCCTGCGTCTCAAGCGTCGCGATGAACTTTCTGCAGTCGGCGATCAGGAGCTCCATCGCGTGCCGGATGTTCACCGCGTAGGCCGTGTCAACGACATCCGTGGACGTGAGACCGTAGTGGAGCCACTTTGAGTCCTCTCCAAGGGACTTGGCGACGGTGCGCGTGAAGGCGACAACGTCGTGGTGGGTGCTTTTTTCGAGCTCCTCGATTTCCGCGACCGTGAATTTGGCGTTTTGGCGCATGCGGGCGGCGGTGCCCTTCGGCACCTTGCCCAGCATTTCCCACGCCTCCGTGGCGGCGATTTCCACGTCAAGCCAGACGTTGAATTTGTGGTCGAGCGTCCAGATGGACGCCATTTCCGGGCGGCTGTATCGCGCAATCATTGCTTTTGGTAACCGTGTGAAGTGTGAAGATCCTGCCCGTGCCCGCCGCCTGTCGCCTCAACAACCGTGAAAACGGCGCGCCGGGCGGCTACCAGCCACCCGGCGCGTGAAATGGTGGGAGATAGTGGACTCGGACCACCGACCTTTTGCATGTCAAGCAAACGCTCTAACCAACTGAGCTAATCCCCCGCTTTTTGATGCGGAGCACCGTGTAACGGGGCGGGACTCTACACCCTCCCCCTGTGCAAGTCAAGCAAAAAAAACTGGCGCGCGCCAGCGCCCGCCGTGGTAGGATGGGCCACGTCACACGACAAAGAGGTTCGCAATGAAGACAGTCGATTCGGCGGCGCTCTGCGGGGCGCTCGCGGCCAAGTTCCGCATCGGGGAGTTTTCGGACCACTCGAACAACGGCCTGCAGGTGGCATCCAGCCGCGGGGCGTTCTCCAAGGTCTGCTCCGGAGTGGACGCCACGCTTCCGTTCTTCGAGGAGGCGGCGCGGAGGGGCGCCGATTTGGTCGTGTGCCACCACGGCATAAGCTGGGGGGACTCTCTCAGGCGCATCGACGGTCTGAACTACGAGCTCGTGTCCTTCCTCGTCAGGCACGACATCGCCCTCTGGGCGTGCCATCTGCCCCTGGACGCCCATCAGGAACTCGGCAACAACGCCCAGATCTGCAGGGCGCTGGGACTTCGCGGCGCGGAGCCCTTCTACCACTATCACGGAGAGACCATCGGCTTCAGGGGAGAACTTGCCGATCCCATGCGCAGAGCGGATTTCCTCGCCCTCGTCCGGGAGCGGATTTCGCCGCGAACGGCCGCAATTGAGTTCGGACCGGAGACGATCCGCACGGTTGGAGTCGTCTCGGGCGGAGCCGCCGACGGCATATCGCAGGCCGTCGCGGCCGGCCTCGACGCCTACGTCAGCGGAGAGGCGAATCTCCAGAGCTACAACGAGTGCCTCCAGCGGCGCGGCAACATGTATGCCGCCGGACACTACGCCACGGAGCGCTTCGGAATCCGCGCGACAGGAGAATGGATCTCATCCGCGTTCGGAATCGAGCACGAGTTCGTCGATTTCGACATCCCGTATTAGCGCTCCGCGCGGCGGGGCGCGGAACGGCCCCGCCGCGACGAATTGAAACGCGGACACGGCGGTTTGCGTTCGCGCGGGGGATTCCGTATCATCCGCGCCGATGAAAACGGACATCTCAAAAAGCCGAATGCGGCGCATAGCGCGTATGCGGCGGGCCAGAACGCGCGCCGCGGTGAGGGTCAAATTCCGCGACGGCTCGGTTCCGGCATTCTTCGTCTGCGCCGCGTTCTTCGCCGCGGCGATGTGCCTATCATGCTTTTCAAGATGCAACGGCGCGCTTTCCCTGTGGCCGAAGCACGTAGCCGCGGCGGGCCTTCAGCGCGCGGTTGTCGCCACCGACGCCGCCGTGCTGGTCGGCGCCATGTGCGTGACGAGGCTTCTGCTCGGAGCGCTCGCGCCGGAGATTCTCGCCCGCAATTCGCGGGTACTCCTGCTGGGAATCGTGGCCACGTGCTCCGAACTGCTCTCCTTCGGCGTGGTTCGCGCGGCAGCGCAAATCTGGCCGGTGCTGCTGCCAGGCTCCCCGCCCGGGTTCGCCCACCTGGCCCCGTTCCTCCTCCCGGTGTCGTTCGCTCCAGTGCTGGCGACGCTGCTTTGCGGATCCGGCGCCGCGACCGCGCTCGCCTTCGGGCTCTCGGCACAGGCGCTGCTTCTGGTGCCACGCCCGGCCGCGCTGCCGGCGACGCTGATGTCCATGGCCGCCGCCGCCGCGGTTCCACCCGCAGTGGCGCGGGCGCGGGACCGGGCCGGCGTATTCCGCGTCTTCGCCGTGTCAGGCGCCGTTCAGACCGTCATGCTTCTGGCTTCCGCGCCGCCATTCATGCGCGGCATCGAAGAGGCGCTAAAGGCTCCGGCCGGCCCGCAGCCGGCGGTTCTCGGCGCGGCGCTTGCAATTTGCGCGGCCGGGACGCTCGCCGTGGCTCCGGGACATTTCGCGACACTCGGACTGCTTCCGCTTCTGGAACACCTTTTCGCCGCCTGCAGCAATCTGCGTCTGGCCAAATTCGCCGACCTGCGCAATCCGCTCCTTTCCCGTCTGGCGATGGAGGCCCCCGGAACATACCACCACTCGCTGGTCGTCGCCAACCTCGCAAGCCAGGCCGCGGACCAGATCGGAGCCAATTCTCTGCTGTGCCTCGTCGGAGGATACTACCACGACGTCGGCAAGCTCTCGAATCCGGCCAACTTCACAGAAAACCACCTGCCCGGAGACGTCAATCCGCACGACTCCCTGCCGCCGAATCTCTCGGCGATCATTCTCGCCTCGCATGTGAAGGACGGCGTGGGGCAGGCGCTCGACAACAACCTGCCGGCACCAGTGCGGCAGATCATTCGCGAACACCACGGCACGTCCAAGATGGCGTTTTTCCTGAACAAGGCCAGACGCCTCGCCGCCGAAAACGCCGCCCCCGGCTCCGATCCC
Source organism: Verrucomicrobia bacterium UBA6982 (assembly GCA_002448475.1). GTDB lineage: Bacteria > Verrucomicrobiota > Kiritimatiellia > RFP12 > UBA3636 > UBA3636. The sequence goes on along the minus strand of DJYI01000136.1, from coordinate 13,720 downwards.
GATCCGGTGGATGAAAACCAGTTCCGCTACGCCGGGCCGCGCCCGCGCACGGCCGAGTCGGCCATTGTCTCGATAGCGGACTCCGTCGAGGCCGCGTCGCGCTCCCTCGACAAGCCGTCGCCGGCCGCCATTGAAAAAATGGTTGACGGCATAGTGGCGGCAAAGGCGGCGGACGGGCAATTCGACGAGGCTCCGCTCACCTACGCCGAAGTGGCGGAGCTGCGGCGCGCATTCACCGCGGCGCTCGCGACGATCAGGCACGCCCGAATCGCATATCCAGGCTCCCCCGCGCCCGCCGCCCCGGAAACAAAGGAGAACTCCGGTGACCAGACCGACAATAATCGTCAGGACGCGGCGCCCGCGCGTTGACGCCTCCTCGCTGGCCGCAGCGGCCGAGGCTCTCGCGCAGCGCGCGGAGACGCTGGCCCGGCGGCGCGGGACGACGCTGCCGGAAGGCGGGGTTGACGTGCTGCTTGTCTGCCCCGCCGCCTCTCGCGCCGCCCACCGCGCCGTGAATGGCGCGGAGGGCGCGACGGACGTGATCACGGCCCCATACGCCGCGACGCCCGTCTGCCCCGCGCGCGCCGAGCTGATCGTCTGCCCCGCCGTGGCCATCCGGGCGGCCGCCCGGCGCGATGATTCCACGCTGCTTCCCGAAGAGCGCGGAATTCCGTGGAGCGCCGATCTGGAACTGGCGCTCTACATCGCCCACGGACTGGACCACCTCGCGGGTTCCGACGACTCGACCGAACGCGAATACCGCGAAATGCGGCTGCGCGAACTTCGCTGGATTGCCTCCGCGCTGCCGAATTCCCCAAAGTTTTTCGTCTGAACCGACAATTAGTCTCCATTGACGCCATGACAGACACAGACAACGCCATTTCCCAGACAATAGCTGACCGCCGCGCACGCCTCGACGAGCTGGTCGAAAAGGGCCTTTGGGGGCAGATCTCGGCAGAATTCGCAGACCAGGAGCCGGCGGACATCGCCGAAATGCTCTCGCATTTTCCGGAGGAGAAGCTGCCGAGCGTCTTCAAGGCCGTCCCGGACGACCTCAAGCCCGACGTCCTCGCGGAACTGCCAACGGACATCGCGGCCGGCCTCGCCGCCGCCATCCCGGCCTCCGCCGCGGCCGACATCGTCAATGAAATGGCGCCGGACGACGCCGCCGACGTTCTCGGGGAACTCGACGACAAGGAGGTGTCCTCGAAGATCATCGAGGGAATGGACGACGAAAACGCCGCCGACGTCTCGCGCCTGATGACCTACCCCGAGGACTCCGCCGGCGGAATCATGACGACCGACCTGGTCGAAGTCGGTCCGGGGATGACGGTGCGCGAGGCCCTGGACGCCGTGGCTTCCGGCGACGCCGACGACGAACATGTCTATCAGGTGTTCGTCGTCGATGGCGACCGAAAACTCCTCGGCACGGTGTTCCTCCAGGAGCTGCTGCGCCACAAGGGGGATCCGGAGACGCCGCTGAGCGCCGTGATGGACGAGGAGACGCATGCCGTCCGCTCTGACTCCGACCAGCAGGAAGTGGCCGAAATAATGGCCAAATACGACCTGCCGGTTGTGCCGGTCGTCGATTCCGACGGAAGACTGCTCGGACGAATCACCCACGACGACGCGACGGACATCATCAAGGAGGAGGCCGAGGAGGACATCCTCTCTCTGGCCGGTGCCGCCGACGAGGAGGTCGGCAACATCTCCGCGTGGCGCTCCTGCTGGTATCGACTCCCGTGGCTCTTCATTACGCTGCTCGGCGGAGTCGTCACCGCATCCATAATGAGCTCTTTCAACGCCGCCTTCGGCGCGGTGATCGTCCTTGCCGCCTTCATTCCGAACGTGATGGGAATGGGCGGAAACACGGGTCTGCAGAGTTCGGTTCTGATGATCCGCGAAATCGCCTCCGGAACGTCCCGCCGCCATTCGCTCTGGCGCCTGTTCATGCACGAACTGCGCACCGGCGCTCTGATGGGGGCCATCTGCGGGCTCGGCATCTTCGCGAGCGCGCTCGCAATTCTCTTCGCCACGCCCGCCGGGCGCGCCGGCGCCGCGGCCGTTGCCGAAAACGCCGGCCTCCCGGGGCTGGCGCCGTTCGCGGTGGCCGGAACCGCAGGACTGGCTCTTTTTTGCGCCATGACGTTTGCGGCTGGATTCGGGGCCGTCGTGCCGATTGTCCTGGACAGATGCAAGATCGACACGGCCGTGGCGTCGGGTCCGTTCATTTCCGTCATGGACGACATCTCGGCGCTACTGATCTACTACGGAGTCTCAATAGCCATCTTCTCGCGTCTGCTACCGGCCTCGGCCTGAATCAGGCGGTTGCCGCCATTGCCGCCCCGCGCCGCTACTCGTGAAATTCAGGATCGTCCGGCGGGGGGCCTGGCGGAAGCGCACAGACCTCCCGAATGGCCTCGCAGATGCGCGACAGATCGGCGCCGGATGCCGTGAAAGGCGGAATTGAATACACGAAATTCGAGAACGGACGCAGCCAGACCCCGGTTTCGAGAATAACCCGCCGCAGATCGCCGACGCTCGGCATGGCGCGCAACTCAACGACCCCGACCGCGCCCAGGACGCGCACATCGGCCACGTTGGGGAAGCCCCTGAGCGGGGCGAGCCCCTCCAGAAACGAGCGCTCGATTCGAGACGCGCGCGAGGCGTAGTCGCCGGCGGCAAAAAGATCAAGCGACGCGCACGCCGCGGCGCAGGCAAGCGGGTTGGCCATGTATGTCGGGCCATGCATGAACGCGGATGGCCGCCCCGACGAAATCGTCTCTGCCACCCGTGACGACGCGGCCACTGCGGCGAGGGTCATCGCGCCGCCCGTCAGCGCCTTGCCGATGCACATGATGTCTGGCGCGGCCGCTCCGGCCCCGGCGTGTTCATGGGCCCAGCGGGGACCCGTGCGGTGGAATCCGGCCGCGATTTCGTCGAACACGAGCAGAATGCCCCGCTCGTCGCAGAGGCGACGCATCTGGACAAGATACTCCGGGTTGTAAAACCACATCGCGTTGGCGGCCTGAAACACCGGCTCGCAGATCATCGCGGCGATTTCGTCGCCGTGTTCGTCGATGACGCGCCGCATGGAGTCGAAGTCCGACGCCTCCCACTCCGCTCCGAATGGAATCCGGGGCTTTTCCGCAAAAAAGTGCCGCGGCATGATCCCGCGGAAGAGTTCGTGCATGCCGTCGGGGTCGGAGAGCGCCATCGCGCAGCATGTGTCGCCGTGATATCCGCCCTTCAACGCCACGAGCCTGCGGCGCTCAGGGCGGCCCGCCGCTCGCTGATACTGGACGCACATCTTCGCGGCGACCTCAACGGCGATCGATCCGGAGTCGGCCAGAAACACGCGGTCGAGTCCGGGGGGGGCGATCGCGGCGATGCGCTCCGCAAGCTCGACCGCGGGCTCGTGCGTGAAGCCCCCGAACATGACATGGCACATCTTTTCAGACTGGCGGCGCACGGCCTCGACTATCGCGGGGTGGCCGTGCCCGTGGGCGACGCACCACCACGACGCCACGGCGTCGATCAGTTCCGTTCCGTCGGCAAGGACGATTCGCGTTCCGCTTGCGCGCTCGGCGGCGAACACCGGCGGGGCCATCCGGCCAATTGTCGCGTATGGATGCCAAAGGAGCCGCCGATCACGCTCCAGAAGGCTTTCAATCAACGTATTTTCCATTGCGGAGCCGGATACTACCACACCTTGCCGACAGATGCGGCGCGCGATGCGCGTTGGCCGGCTGTCAGCCGGCCAACGCGCATGAACCGCGCAGTTTCGTCTTTGCCGGAAAGCCGGCTCCTCCCCGGCGAGAAAAGCACCATCGCGAAATGCGCAACGCCGAAGACAATGCCGCGGGAAAAGTACCTCGTGGATTAAATGCCGCGTCATCTCACCTTACGACGATTCGGTAGGCGAATGACTTGGCATCCGCGGAAAGCGAGAGGACGGCGCCATGCTGCTTCCAAGCCGGCCACCCCGCATCGAGGGAAGGTTCAACCGGCTCCACGGCGATGACAAGGGGCGCGGCCGAGGCGGCGGGGTCCTGGGCCCCGGCCGCAGGACTCTTATTGTTGGAAAGGTCGATTTCGGTGCGGAACGGGCGTGCGCCGGGTATCGGCGTGAGAAGCAGCGCATTGTCGCCGTCGCGGGTAAGGCGGAAGGCGCCGTCGGTCTTGATTGCGCAGGGCAGAGCCTGCGCATCAGGATGGAGGACGGCAGAGAAGTCGGCGAGAGCCTTCGCGTTCTGGGTGTCGGCGGGGCCGGTGCCGTCGTTGCGCGCGGGGCGGCCATCTACGAAGATGGCCCCTTCCGATTGCGCGAAGGCACAGCGGCGGCCGGCAAGTTCGATAATGCCGGCGCGGGCGCCAGGCGTCTCGGCGTAGAAGCCGTCGGCGGGGAGAAACAGGCCGCTCGGGAGGAGCCAGGGTTCCGCCCGAGGCGCCGCCGCGCATCCCGGCGCTCCCGCGCCGGGCACGGAACAGTGTGCCTCGCCCGGAAGGGCGAGGTTCACCGGCCGGTTCACCCAGACCTGCGAGCCGTTGGAGAAGACCGAATGCTGGCGGTGGATGGAGCCGGCGAAGTCGAAGGATTCGAAGTCGGCGAGCGCGAGTGCGCGGGAGACGTGTCCGAGGAGCCACCAGGTCGTGACGGCGCGCGGATCGAAGGGCTCCATGTCGCACATAGGGGTGCGTCCGCCGACGACGGTGGTGCAAAGGTAGCCGTCGCTGCCGGAGCCTTTCGCAGGGTCGCCGCCCCGGGCGTGGCTGTTGGAGGCGTAGCGCCAGCCGAGGCCGCCGCCGTAGAGCACGAACGAACCGTGCGTGACGATGTCCTGCCACGGGACGCGCTCGGAGTCCGCGTATTCCTTCGAGGACATCCACGCGGCGGCGGTGAAGTGGTCGGCCTGGCCGGCGTCGAGGTGGCCGACGAGGGCGTCGTGGCCGGTTTCGGAGATCGCAACGCCCTTGCCGCCGAGAACACGGCGGTACTCGTCGAAGGCCTCGCCCCAGGCGGCGGCGGTTTCGGTCTTCGGGTGGAAGCGTCCGGCGCGGTCGAACCAGTCCCACGGGGCGAGGTTCGCGAAGACGTCGATGAAGATGCCGTCGGGCGCGAAGGCGTCGCGGAGCGCGGCGGCGTTGGCCCGGAGGGCGGGCAGGAAGGCAGTTGGCGCCCAGCGGTAGCTCTGCGCCATCTTGCGGCGGTTGAGCCAGGCCTTGTGCGGGGTGCCGTCGGCGTCGAAGACGATGGTATCGTAGGAGAAGCCCGCGGCGTCGGGATAGTGGTCGATGTAGTTGTCGTGCGGGACGAAAAGCATGCCGAGGCGCTTGGCGGTGGCGGCCATGTCGAGGAAACCGTCCACAGCGCCGCCGGCGGGCCAGATTTCCGGCAGACGGTAGTCGAAGCCCCATCGCTGCCAGCCGTGGCGGACGAACACGGCGTTCGTGACGCCGTATTTGGCGGCCTTTTCGAGGCCGACGATCGTGCGGGCGTATCCACCGCCCCACTGGTCGAGGCACATCCGCGTGGCGGCTTCGCGCCACGCGGGGCTGCGGGTGTAGCCGGCGACATCGCGGAAGGCGCGTGCCGCGGCGAACGCGCCACGCGCGGACGGCACGAACGAGAAGGTGGCGTCGTGGCAGGCTTCAACGGCGAAGACGTTCGCCTCGCGGCGACAGACGACGCAGTCGGGGAATACATCGACGGCCTGGCAGAGCGAGGCGCCGTTCGCGTAGTCGGCTCCGGCATGGCGGGCGAGGTTGCGGAAATTGCCGGCGGAAAGCGAAAACGAGCGCGGATCTTCGAGAATGTTGCCGAAGCTCAGGTAGGCGCGGGCGGCGGGGAGCGAGGCGGGGCCGATGCCGAGGCGCGTGAAGCGCGGCGAGCCGCGAGAGGTGCGGACGGCGCCGGGCATGTCCCAGCGGATGCGGAGCGCCGGGCCATCGGCGCGGAGTGTGGCGCGGGCCGTGAGGGTGCGGCCGTCGCGCAGGTCGATGCGGTGGAGGATTGCGCAGGGCAGAGCCTGCGCATCAGGATGCTCTTCATCAGAGGAGGCGGCTTCAGCCGCCTCCCAGCCGGTGCAGCGGGCGGCGAGGGGGCCGGAGCCGACCAAAATGTCGTCGATGGCGCAGGTGAAGCCGGAGAAGGAAAGCGTGCGTTCGCCATCGGAGAAGGCGAGCGTGCCATCGAGGAGGCCGGCAGGGCCGGGGGTGAACGTGGCGGTCCAGGTTTCACCGCGCACGGAAAGGGGCATTGATTGGCCGGCTGACAGCCGGCCATCATGAGCCGCTTCTGCTGACAGCCGGCCATTAGGAGCAACCTGGGCTGACGGCCGGCCATTAGGAGCGACCGCACCTTCTTTATCGGGGAAGCTGGCTTCAGCCCGCGCCATTACACCCACGTCGCCCCAGAGGCAGCGGTCGTAGTTGGGGTCGTTCGCGGGGCCGCAGCCATTCCAGAGGCGGATTGTCACGGCGCGGCCGGCCCACGGCGAAAGATCCGCCGTGGCGTCCTGCCAGGCGCGGGTGGTCACGAAGGCCGCATAGATTTCGGTGGCGAGTCCGGTTTCGTCCACGACGAAGACCTTGTAGTCGGCACCGTCGCCGCGGCCTTCGGAATCCTTGATCGGGGCGGCGAGGGCGGCGGAAAAGCAAAGCGTCAGCTGGGTTGCGGCGGGAAGGCGCACCGGTATGTCGCGCCAAATGTAGCCGCCGCCGGTGCGCCACGGCGGCTGGCTGTAGAAACCGAAGCGCACGTCGCCGTCGGCGACCTGCCAGCCGGGATCGAAGAAGGCGCCGGTCTCGGAGCTTTCGGCGGCCGGGCGGGGTGCGGAATCGGGGAGTTGCGCAAAGACCGAACCGGGGAGCAGCGAAAGGCGGAGGGGAAGCATGGCATTTTTAGCCGCAAAGGGCGCAGAGTTCACAAAATCATTGTGTTCCTTTGTGTTCTTTGTGGCCAGAAACATCGCGATCGGGTGGAGCGGTTCGCCGCCGGGGAGGGAGAAGGAGGCGTGGATCGGATAGAGCGCGGGCAGGACGCGGCCTGGGCGCGGGATGGCAGTGGCGAAGAAGGAGTTGGTGGAGTGGGCGGGGATGGCGCAGGGCAGATCGGCGCGCGGGTCGCCAGCATGGGGATCCGCGGGCAGGATGCCCGCGCTCCCAGTGGCCTCTTCATCGGAGCGGCGGGCTTCAGCCCGCACCTCGCCCGGAAGGGCGAGGTCCCAGTCGTCATTGAGCCAGAATGCGAGGCCGCCGGAAACTGGCGCATCGGTGGCGTTGGCGATGTCGAGGCGGATTTCAAACGGTTCGTCGGCCGCGCGCTTGACGGGGACGAACGCGGACGAGCCGCCCGTTTCGTCGAAGCCGACGAAACGGGCCGTCACGCCATTTCGCGAATCCTCCGGCGGAAAGAAGGCCAGCGCCGGAAGGGCGATGGCGAAAACTACCGTAGCGGCGACCGCAGGAATTTTCCTGAAATCGTGCATAACTTCCATGTTCCTAGGATTTCTAGGGCTCCTAGGATTCCTAGGGAACCTAGGGTTTCTAGGATCCCTAGGGTTCCTACCTTACGACCAGCACGAACGGCTTCTGGACGCGCCATTCGAGCTTCACGCACTCGGGCGTGTTCGGATCGGCCTTGTCGTAGGTGTAGGCCCCGCCTTCGGTGAAGGAACGGAGCGTCGTCCAGCCGCCGTTGCCATCGGGGACGGAGAGGCGGTAGCCAATGCCGGCGGTTCCTTTGGCCGTGAAGGAGTGCGCCCCCTCGACGAAATACGCCTCACCGGCGGTCTCGGCGGGAACGATGCCGGAGCCGGCTTCCACGGCCACGACGACGTTCGTGACGCCCAGCGCGCCGAAGTAGCGCACCGCATCGACGTTGCGGTTGCGGACGAGTTCCTCCTCCGTGAGGACGCGGTCGTAGTAGCGGATGCTCTTGAGCGTGCCGCGAAGGAACTGGCCATCGCCTAGGTTCGCTCCTCCGATGTGGACATACCAGTCAAATGAATCCCGCATTGACGAAAACTGCTTGTATCCAGTTGTGACAGTTCCGCTCGTCGGCGCCTTTGTTCCTTGAAACACAACGGCCGTTTGGGCTGCATCGTCAAGAATAGCAGTCACGAACGAATAAGCATCCCCGACTTCTGTATAGCGAGGACGATTGTCGTAATTAGCCTGTTGCGTCAGAAACCATGTGGTTTTCTGATTGCCACGAATTTGGATAGAACCCGTGTTCCATCCTGTTGCAATGATATAGTTGCCGTCTGCGTGAGCGTTGTCTTCGTATGGCGCATCAACGAGAGACTGCAGCGTATATGTGCTCGCGACATGGAGGTATTTGGACGCATCGTTCGGTGTCATGAACTTGCGTTTGCCCTTGAAGTTGTATCCATATTCAGTCCAGGCGCTATCGTCGGCGGAACCTGCCAGCGATGCGTCGAGATTGCTCCCTGCAGTGCCTAGGTTGACCCACTTTGTGGCTGTATCGCTATGTGTTCCAATGCCAGCATTATAGATGCCATCAAAATGCATTACCGCCCCTGGTGCAAGGTCATCAATCGTATAATCGGCAGCAGAGCGGCAACCATACGTTGCCTTCCAATGCCATGTGAGGCGAACTTTTCCTGCAGTGGTAGCATAGGCGTAGGTGTTCCCGGAATGTCTGGTTGCGGCTACCCAATCGGTGCCGCTCCAAGTTTCAACCGTGTAGCCGTCGCAGGCGTAGGTGATGCCGTTCGGGGCGGTCACGGTCTCCGGCGCGGTGAAGGTGTAGGAGTCCACAACCTCGTAGGGGCCGGACTTCTCGTAGCCGTCGAGGTAGGAGTAGGTCGATTGCACGAGAACGTTGGTGACGACGTAGCGCCCGAAGTAGCGGTATTCATCGACCTTGCGGTTCCGGGCGAGCTCGGAGGGCGACAGCTTTTTGTTGGGATAATACCGGAAGAACTTCAACTTGCCGGTGAACATGTCGCTGTTGGAATTCATTCCTCCGAGGAAGATATTGGCCACTGATGCGGAATTGAGTGCCGAGTCATACTGTTTGAATCCATCGGCAAGCCCGCCGGATGCCGGGGGCGTCACGCCGGCGAAGAACGTCGCCGTTTTCGCGTCGCCATCTTGAATGGCGGTTGCGTAGTCATATCGGCCACTGCTGTTCAGCATGTAGGTGCGCGAGCCGTCGCTCTGCGTGACCCAGTAGAAGGAATTCGCTTTGGGATTGTCGCCATTGGTTCTCAACGCAAGAGACGACTTGTCCCACGCCGTCGCATACACATACGCCTGGGCGCTTGTCCAATGCTGTTCATCGATTGAAGCGTCGATCAATGTCTGGATCGTGTGCGTGACGGGTATGGTGAAACTGTTGCCCATCTTCTGGAAATCACTGAATCCCTTGAACTCGTAGCCGTCGTCCGCCCAATAGCCTATGTCGCCGCTTGTCACCTTGTGCTTGATTGCGAGCGTCCAGTCCTGGCTGTCGCCGCTACCGTTGCCGAGATTGACCCAGGTCGTGGCGTCGTAGGAGTGTGGCGCGTTTGCGCCTTGGTTGCGGATGCCATCGTAGAAGAGCATGAGCCCGTCCGTCACGTAGTCGCCGACGTCGTAGTGCGCGAGCTGGCCCTCTCCGGCGGGGCGCGAATACTGCCAGGTAATGCGGACGAGCGCCGACGCATCGGAGATCGCGACCGCGTTGCCTGTATGCGTTCCTTCGCCATCCGCGACCCAAGCGGAGCCGTTCCACGTTTCGAGCGTGTAGCCGCCGAGCGCGTAACGCTTGCCCTCGACGGTGCGGGAGGTGGGCGCGGTGAAGGTGTATCCATCCGCGTCGATGGCGAAGTGGTCGTCGGCGATGCCGTCGATGCCAGAGACGGCGACGACGACGTTCGTCACGGGAATCGCGACGCGATACACCTTGTCGAAATAGCGGGCATCGTCAATCATTCGGTTGTAGGCTACTTCCGTGTCGGAGAGAGCTTTAGAGTAAAACCGGTAGAATTTGATTGTGCCCTTGAACATTTCATCGGTGCGCGGATAGTGGCCGCCGAGGGAGATACCGTTGCCGATCGTGCGCTCCACGGGATTGTATGATGAATTGACATAGTGACCGCTTGTTCCGCCCGTTGACGCCGCCTGCCACGGCGCCATCGTTCCGGCAAACATCACGGCCTCCTTGTCGCGCAGAATCGCCGTGCCGTACGTAAACGACGAGCCGGAAATCGCAGGACGGTTGCCGGAATTTGCGCCGGCATTGTCAAGAGGCGTGAAATACATGGTATTCGCTATTGTTCCAGAACTCCTAATGCCAATGGAACCGCCATTGTTCCACAAGCTGGCATTGTAGCCGCACACCGGATAGCCGATGCCGCTCTGGTCTGCCGAAGTCGCTTCCACGAGCAACTGATGCGTGAAAGCCTTGGGGAGTTTGAAGTCCGTCGATTCCCAAAATATGGAGTCTTTCGAGAAGACAAAGCCGTAGTCCGTCCAAGAACCCTTCGACGCATCTTGGTTCCATGCCGTCGCAGTCGCCTGGTTGGAATTGTCTTTTGTGCCGTTGGTGCTGTAGCGCACCATGTCATAAGTGCCGGGGTTGGCGCAGTTGACCCACGTCATGGCGGCGGAGTCGTGCGGCGCGTTCGGGCCTTGGTTGCGAATGCCGTCGTAGTTGAGGACGAGGCCGTCCTGGACGTAGTCGCCCACGTCGAACGCCTTGAAGTCGGGGTTGTCCCAGTATTTGATTCCGGCGGAGGCCGTGGCTTGGCCGAGAACGGCCAGGCACAGGCCGGCCAGCGCGATGCGCCCGGCGCGGTGGCGGCAGTGGAGGAATGGTTGCTTCATGGTGGATCTCCTTTGGTGTTCCAGGTTTCCAGGATTCTTGGTTCCTAGACATCTAGACTTCTAGATTTCTAGGCTTCCAGACCGGTCTCTGAAGCGCCGCGATCGCGGCGCCAAGTCGGCTTGGCTCCCATGATAGCCGAATGCCGAGGAAAAAGTCTCAATTTTGGCCCAACTTTTTGCAATGCCGCCCGACGGGTCAGAACCGCCGGGAATTGCGCTTGCGCCAGTCTCGCATGGACATCTTGAAGCGCGAGCGGAAAAGAGCGTCGAGCGTTCGGTCGCATCCGAAACCGCACAGGCCGGGAATGGCGCCGATGGCGGTGTCGGTCCTGGAGAGCAGCGTGCAGGCCTTTTCGAGGCGGACGTGCAGGATTTCGTCGAGGACGCTGTGTCCGAGGGCTTCGTGGAAACGGCGGTTGAAGTTTGTCTTCGAGGCGGGGAACCGGGCTATGAGGGAGCGAGGCGAAAGGCCGTCGCAGGCCTCGCGGCGTATGATTTCCACGGCTTTGAGGATCCACGCCTCGTGGCGCCCGCGACCGCTCGTCGATTTGCGGCGCGCGACGAGCAGCGGACCGAGGATCGTGTTTCCGGCATCTCCGCGCGACAGTTCCTCTCCGGCAGCCTGGGCGGCGATGAATCCCTCGCGCTCGAAGTCGAGCTGGATCGAGGAAATCGGCGTGGCCGCGCTTTCGCACAGTTCCGTGAAGTTGTCCACGGAAAGGAGAGTGAGACTGCGCGGAATGTGGCGGAAGGCGAGCTTGGCGGCTTCCGCCACGCGGACGGCGACCTGGTCGCTCACGGCGAACACGGCGCAATGCTCGGGCAGAGACTTTAGCCACGGCGCGAGCCGCGCGACAAAACCATCCCAGGTTTCGTCGGCGGAAGACGGCCTGGCGGGAAAGACGCGGCACTTCGCGCCGGCGGCCGCGACGACGGCGCGAAAGGCGCGGATGCGGCGGCGCGACCAGTCGATCGGGTTCACGAAGCCCACGGCCGCATAGCACGACGGCCTACCGGCGGAAAGTTCGCGCAGCGCAGCCTTGGCGATGGCATCGGCGTCGAAGCGGAAATTGGGCTTCGTCCCCGTCTCGCCGGGCAGGTATCCGACGTAGGAGACTGGTATTCCGCGAAACAGGCGCGGCGGGAGCGGCGCGGACCGCCCTACGCCGTCCACCACGCATCCGACGGGATGGTTGCGGCGCAGAATTTCCGGTAGTTTTTCCGGCGTGGCGTCTTCAGTCGCGACAGGCTCGACATTCCATCCGCGCATGGCGCAATAGCGGCGAATCCCGGCCAGTTTCGCCGCATGGCTTGGCGATCCGTCCACCATCGAGAGATACAGGACAGTCGCCGCACCGAGAGAATCTATCGGCGCCTTCTTCACATCATGCGGTTGTTGACTTCATGGACTCGCCGGATCGCTCCGGGGATGGAGTCGCGCGCGGGCCGGACAGGCAAGGAGAAAAATCGGCGACGCGCACGATCTGTCCGGCCGATTTGAGTTCCAGACGAGGAACTCGGCCATAGAACGAGGCCCAGCCGGAAAAGGTGCTTGGCGGGCCGATTATCGCGTCGCAAAGCGACATGGCGTGGATGTCGGCCACGGGGTGGCCGGGTCCCGGCATCCAGTCTATTGCAGACCACCCGGCCTCCGCGGCCGTAGGGGGGGGGGTATCAGAAAATACGAGGAAGCGAATTTTGCCGGAAAGCGCCGCGGCGGTCTGCGCCATCCAGCGCCCGTATTGCTCGCGCGAAAAGAACCATGCGCCGCCGTTGAACCTCGCATAGTCCGTAAGACGCATGTGAACCGCGACTAGGGCGTCCGTCCCGCGCCGCGCCTCCTCGACAACCCTTTCCGCCGCGTCGCGCCAGCGCTCGACAGGGCGAAAGAAAACGCGAGCGGCGTCTCCGCACTCGGCCAACGCCTCCCTGTCGCGAAACGCCCACGCGGCGCATGCCAGGACCCGCGAGCGCCGCTCCAGTTCGAGGAAGCGTTCCTCATCCATGTGCACGTCGCCGCCGCCACGGTCGAGCCCGAACACTTCGCTCCACACGGAAAGAGGTCTGCGCCAGCGGACGTGCTCCGCGCCTTCGACGACAGGCCCCTTCGACGAAACGTATCGCAGAAAAAGCCGACCGCGCGTGCCCTCGAAATATCTGTTGTATGGCTGAAATGCGGGGTGGACATACACTCCGCCATGCTTTTCGACATGGCAGATGAAATGCGCCGCCAGACAGAGGCGGTTGCCCATTCGGCCGTATGGCAGTGGAGTGACGAGCATGGCCCCGATACTACGCCAAACCCGATTTTCGGGTCAATCGCGTTTGCGCCCCGTTGCGGAAAAACGCCCTTCGCGGTATTCTCCGCCGTCGCAACTCTTGGATTCCCGCGTTTTTTCCCCTCCCCCGCCCCCAACCAGCCGGGCGCGAGGCGTGGTCGTCTCGCGGCGAGTCCGATGTCCGGCAACACTGCCAATTCCAGAAACGTGGACCTTTCCATGCACCCATACCGCACCCACACCTGCAACGAGCTGCGCGTCTCGGACGCCGGCAAAACCGCCCGGCTTTCCGGCTGGGTCTTCCACAAGCGCGACCACGGCGGCATCCTCTTCATCGACCTGCGCGACCACTACGGGCGCACTCAGGTCGTAGTCCATCCGAGCCGCGCGTTCTTCCAGGAGGCGACGGATCTCAAGCTCGAAAGCGTCGTCACCGTGACCGGACAGGTCGTCGCGCGCGGCGAAAGCGAAATCAACCACGACATCGACACGGGCGAAGTGGAGCTTGTGGCCGACGAATTCGTCGTCGAAAGCGCCGCGGAGCAGACTCCCATCTATCTGGCCGGCGACGGCTCCGACGTCGGCGGCGAGGACCTGCGCCTCAA
>DJYI01000061.1:62998-68956 GCA_002448475.1 Verrucomicrobia bacterium UBA6982 | reverse complement strand
GATGCCCGCGCTCCCAGGAATCTTCCAGCCACCGCTAGGGGGTGCGGCGTCTCGCCGCGCTCCCAGGATGGCTTCCTACCCGCGGTGGGTGCGGCGCCAATCGCGCGGGGAGAGGCCGGTTTCGCGGCGGAAGAGGTTGGAGAGATACGAGGCGTTGCAGAAGCCGCACTGCGCGGCGATGCCGGCGAGCGTGAGGTCGGTGTCGCGCAGGAGCGCGCGCGCCTTGGAGAGTCGCTGGCGCAGAATCTCCGCGCCGGGGGACCGGCCCAGCTCGGCGGCGAAATGCCGCCCCAGCCGCAGCGGCGGAACTCCCAGTTCGCGCGAGAGCTGCGCCACGCCCCACGGGCGCGCGAGGTTCCCGGCGACGAGCGCGAGGGCCTTCGCCACCAGCGGGTCGGAGGACGCCGTCCAGTCCGTGCTGGCGCGAACGACGATGTCGCCGGGCGGAATCAGGACCGGGCCGCGCGGCGGCGGCTCGCCTCCCATGAGGCGCTGAAGAAGCGCGGCCGCCTCGTATCCATGCCTTTCGCCCTGCTGCGGGATGCACGAGAGCGGCACGGACTGCATTTCGCACATCTTCTGATCGTCGCCGGTCGCCAGGATGGCCGCCTCCTCTGGCACGCGGATGCCGCAGGCCTCGCATTCGGCGAGGATGCGCGCGGCGTCCTCGATGCAATGGCAGAAGACGGCGACGGGCTTTGACGCCGCGCGAAGCCGCGCGGCGAGCCAGCGCGCCACGGCGCGGGTGTTGTTCCAGCGCCCCGGCGGGACGGCTTCGCGCAGCACCCACCGCTCGGGATGTCCGGCGGCGCCGGGCGTGGCCGCCCAACCCTCGGAGAACCCGGCGAAGCGCTGCGCGTGGACGTTCATCCAGTGCGTCGAGAACCAGACGGCGCGACGGTGGTTGGACGCGGCGAAATGCTCCGCCGCGAGCCGCCCGATGGCGACGTTGTCGAGGCACACGCGGGGAATCCTGATGTCGGGGCGCTGGTTGGAGAGATCGACCACCGGTATCCCCGCGCGACGCAGCCTCCGCACGAACGCGAGGGTCGCGGGGTCCTCGCGCAGCGTGACGATGGCGCCGTCGCCACGCCACCCCGCCAGGCCGGAAATCCCGCCGATGAGCCGGGAGGAGTCGATGAGGTTCCAGCCGGATTCGCGGGCGAAGCGCCGCACGCCGTCGGAGCGCCACGGCAGGTGCGGCGTCATCGACAAAAGGACCTCCATGCGTTTTTCCGTGTGCATGGCGACGAGGATACCACAGAGTCACGGATGATTCAATCCTACATGTTCGGAAAACAAAATTGCAATTGTCGATGGAAAACTTGTGTGGCAGACTTGAACGCGTTCACAGCCCCTGTTTGACGGGATGCGTCCAAACACGAGATTTGCACGCGATCCTCCACCCCGCAAAAGACGGAACCAACACCATGAAGACCCACATTGTCCTCCCGCGCAGCGCCGTTCTTCTCGGCGCGCTCCTTCTCGGTCTCGCCCCGTTCGTCGCCAGCGCGACCACCTACTACGTCAAGCCCGCCTCGGAAGGCGGCAGCGACTCCGCCGCCGGCACGAGCTGGGACACCGCCTTCGCGACGCCGAAGAAGGGCTTCGGCATGGTCAACAACAAGAACACTGCGGGGCTCGAACTCGTGATCGCGCCCGGCACGTATCAGCTTTCCGACGCGATCGGCTGCACCGGTGGCTACGGCGAGTCCCACCGGGTGGTCGTCCGCGGCGAAACGGACAACCCCGCGGACGTCGTGCTGCGCAGTCCCGGCGACCGGGAGGTTCTCCGCCTCGCCGCCGACATCACCATCGCCAACCTGACCCTGGAAAACGGCTCCAACAACGGGGCGAAGGAGTTTTCCGGCGTTCGGATCGGGACTGGCGGATCGGAGGGAAGGCTCTCCGTCGTCTCCAACTGCGTCATTCGCGGGTGCCGCAACACGTATGCCGCATCGTCCGGCAAACCACAGGGCGCCGCAGCCTTCGTCAACCGCGACGGACTTCTCGTCGATTGCGTCGTGAGCAACAACACCGCCCTCTACCTCGGCTCGGCCGTCGCTCTCGTTGGCGCGGACGCAAAGGCCCTGCGGTGCCTCGTCACGGGCAACGCCGCGACGAACGCGGCCGCGAGCGGCGCCGCCGTGATCGGCATCAACGGCGGAAATCTGGTGGACTGCACGGTCTCGTGGAACAAGGGCTCCGTTTACGCCGGCGCGCTGAACGTCGCGAACGTCTCGGGATGCCTCTTCGAGGGCAACGCCGCCATGACCGAGGGCGGCGGCACGGGCGGAGGCCTCTCCTTCGGCCTTACCGCCAACTCCGTTGACGCGTCGGTTTCGAATTGCGTCTTCCGGGGGAACACGGCACTGTCCGGGGCGGGAGCCTACATCGTGAACAACGCCGCGAAGTTCGTGGACTGCCAGTTCGAAGACAACGTGGCATCCCTCTCCGGCGGCGGCGCCCGCGTCACCGGCACCGCCAACGCTGCGTTCGACGCATGCCGGTTCATCGGCAACGCGACAACCGCCGCCAGCGGCGACAACAATGGCGGCGGCGGCCTCTTCCTGCATGGGCAGACGGACGACGGCTGGTGCGCGGTGTCCAACTGCGTCTTTTCCGGCAACGCGAGCGCATGTCGCGGCGGGGCCGTCGGCGCGACGTGGAACGGCACCGTGTTCGGCGCGATCGGCAACTGCGTCTTCACGAACAACGAGTCCACCCTTCAGGGCGGCGGCGTCTGCATCCGCGAAGGCCAGGCCAACACGCACGGCGACAAGGTCCTGACGATTCGCAACTCGCTCGTCGCGAACAACCGCACGACGGGGACGTCGGGCGACCGGGCCGGAGGCGGTCTCTACCTCGTCACTCCGAACCCGGTCGAGGTCTCCAACTGCACGATCGCCAACAACGTCACGGCCCATGCGGCGGGCGGCGGAATCTACCAGCGCTGGGGCGGCCGCTTCGTCAACTGCATCGTCTCCGGCAACACGGTGAACGGCGGTTCCGGGCAGGAGCCGACGTCCGGAACCATCATCTGCACGGACGCTGCCGGCACCTTCCTCAGCTGCTGCGTCCATCCGACCATGACGGCGCATTTCACGGCGGCGAACGGATGCGTCAACGCCGATCCGCGCTTCACGGACGCGGCGAACGGCGATTTCACGCTGGCCGCCAGTCATCCCTGCACCAACGCGGGCCGCAAGCTGGACTGGATGGACGGCGCATTCGATCTCTCCGGCATCGTGCCGCGCATTTTCGGCGACGTTCCTGACATGGGCTGCTACGAACACATCTACCAGTCCGGAACGGTCGTGTTCTTCCGGTAGGGAGGTGGCGATGTCAGGGGAAGAGCGCGTCGAATGCGGCGCCGGCGGCACGACTGGCGGCGGCAGTCAGGCGGGCGCCGGTCCGTGCGGCACCGTTCCGGTCGCCTCCGCGTCCGCGCCGTTCCGCGTCGGCTCCCCCTGCCTCCAGGCGCCGGCGGAGTCGTCCATGGGAGTCTCGTGGGCGGTTTCCGGACTGGGCAGGGGCGTCGTCGAATACGCCGACAATCCCGACTTCCGGAATCCCCGCGTCGCGAGGGGCGTCGGGCTCGGCCCCGTCCCGATCGACGATGCCGCGCTGCAGGTCCGCATTGTCGGGCTGAAGCCCGCGACGCGCTACTGGTATCGCACCGTCACGACGCCGTTCGCGGAGTATCCGAACGCCTATCTCGCCCGTCTCGGCGAGCCGGTCGTCTCGGCGGTCCACTCCTTCACGACGCTTGGCGCGGCGGCGCGCGGGCGCTTCTGCATGATTTGCGACACCCATGCGTCGTGGCCGGCGTATCGCCTCGTCTGCCGCGCGCTGAAGGCGCTCGAACCGGCGGTCGTCGTGTGGAACGGCGACGTGGCGGGCCCATCGACGCAGACGAAGCGCGAGGCCGTCGGGGCCTTTCTCGACCCGCCCGTCGACGACGCGGACTGGGCGGCGGACGTGCCCGCGCTCTTCACGTGCGGCAACCACGACGTCCGGGGCAGCTGGCCGTCGCGGCTCGGCGAGGTGATGCTGCCGCGCGACCCGTCCGAACGGCGCGGCGACCAGTGGGACCTGAAGTGGAACTTCGCGGTCCGCCTCGGCGACATGGCGCTCGTCGGGCTCGACACGGGCGAGGACAAGCCCGACGCCCACCCCAAGTGGTTCGGGCTCGCAGCCTTCGAGCCGTATCGCCGGAAGCAGGCGGAATGGCTCGCGGAGCAGCTTCGCCGCCCCGACATCGCGGCGGCGAAGGCCAAGGTCGCCTTCTGCCACATCCCGCTCTTCGCCGCGCCGGACCATCCCGACCATCCGCACGACGGAACCCGGATCGACCCCGACGACTACGCCTACTGGTCCCGTGAATGCGCGGAGCTCTGGGGGCCGATCCTGGCGGACGCGGGCGTGCGCCTCGTCGTCTGCGGCCACAAGCACCGCTTCCGCTACGATCCGCCGACGGCGGACCGCCCGTGGGCGCAGGTCCTGGGCGGCGGACCCGACCTAGGCACGCTGCGCGGGCGTCCGGACGACTCCCTCTTCCCCACCGTCGTCGAGGGCTGGACCGAGGGCGACGCGCTTCGCCTCCGCGTCCACGACGTGCATCGCGGGCGCGTCGTGCTGGACGAGACTCTCCCTCCGGCGTAGCGTGCGCCCGCGCTTCCCGCCTCTCTGATTTTCCGAAATCGACAAACCATGGACATTCTCAAGCAGACAACAAACGGATGGTGGCTCGAAGCCGACGTGCTCGTGGCCGGCGGCGGCCCCGCCGGAGTGTGCGCGGCGGTCTCCGCCGCCCGCCTCGGCGCGCGCGTCGTGCTCGCCGAGCGCTTCGGCTGCCTCGGCGGCAACCTGACGGTCGGCCACGTCTCCCCGATCCTCGGATCGGTCGCACCCGGCACGATGGCGGACGAACTGCGCGCGCTTCTGGAGGCAGGACACGAAGGCGCGCCGCAGACCGTCACGCGCAACGGCCAGGAACGCCACCTCGACCACGAGGAGGCCAAGGGCGTCCTCGCGCGCCTCTGCGCCGACGCCGGCGTGACGGTGCTCCTATGCGCCCCGGTCGTGGACGCCGTCATGGAGGGCCCCCGCGTTGCCGGCGCCGTCGTGGACACGCCGAAGGGGCTTCGGAAGATCCGCGCCAGGGCCGTGGTGGACGCCACGGGCGACGGGCGCGTCGCCACGGCGGCCGGCGCCGGGTTCCGCATCGGACGCGACGCCGACGGCGCGACCCAGCCGATGTCGCTGGAGTTCGACATCGACGGCGTGGACGAATCGCGGGCCATCGCGGCCTGGGGCGGTTCGGATCCCGTGAAACTCCCGTCCGGCGAAGAATACCGCGAACTCTGCAAGCGCATGAACGCGGCGGGCGAGCTCCCGGAGAACGTCACGATCGTCCGCCTCCACCGCACCCTTCATCCCGGCGAGCGCTGCGTGAACGCGACGCAGCTCAACGGCGTCGACGCGCTCGACCCCGCCGCGCTCGGCCGGGCCGACGCCGAACTGCGCGCCCAGATCGACCGGTGCGTCGCGTTCCTCCGCAGGCACGTCCCTGGGTATGAGCGGTGCCGCGTGAAATCCGGCGCCTCCGCGCCCGGCGTGCGCGAAACGCGCCGCATCGTCTGCGACGGCGCCGTGACGGACGCCGACGTGGAGGAGGGGCGCCACTACGCCGACGCCGTCGTCCACGACGCCTGGTTCCTCATCGACATCCACAACCCGACGGGTGGCGGACAGGCCGAAGGGCATTCGCAGCCGGCCCGTCCCTACGACATCCGCTACGGGGCGCTGCTTCCGACGGGCGTCGAAGGCCTCCTCGTGGCCGGGCGCTGCATCGGCGGCACCCATCGCGCCCACGCGAGCTACCGCGTGATGACGCCCTGCATGGCGATGGGCGAAGCGGCGGGCGTCGCGGCCGCGCTCGCCGCCGCGCGCGGC
>DJYI01000061.1:62345-62943 GCA_002448475.1 Verrucomicrobia bacterium UBA6982 | reverse complement strand
CCGCCGCGCGCGGCACGACGCCCCGCGCCGTGCCCGTCGCCGACATTCGCACCGAGCTCGCCTGCTGCGGCGTGGCGCTGTAGGGAAGGAGAGACCATCATGAAACGCACAGCCGTTCTTTTCTCCGTCATGCTCGCGGCCATCGCCGGAATCTCCGCCCCGGCCGCCGTCGCCGCCCCAGCCGCCGCGGACGGCCCGCCGGCCGCCGGTCGCTTCCGCGGCGTGATGCTCCGCGGAAATCCGGACGCGATGACGGAGGACGATTTCGCGACGCTCGGGCGATGGGGCGCGAATCTCGTCCGCTTCCAAATGCCGGTTGGGTGGCGCAAGCCGCGCCACTGGGAGAGCAACGACGACTACGACGCCTACATCGGCCACTGCCTCGACGTCCTTCAGGAGAAGGTGCTTGCCTGGGCGGACGCCCACGGGCAGAAGGTCGTCCTCGACCTCCATGCGACGCCGGGCTCGCGCACCGAGGACATGGAAAGCCGCGTGTTTCTCGAACAGCGCTACGCGGACCACTTCGTGGAAACGTGGCGGCGGATCGCGGAACGCTTCAAGGGCGACCGTCGGCTCTACGGCTACGACCTCATGAACG
>DJYI01000061.1:235-62291 GCA_002448475.1 Verrucomicrobia bacterium UBA6982 | reverse complement strand
CTACGACCTCATGAACGAGCCGCTTCTGAACGGCGACGGCGCGAACCGCAGGGTCATGGACCTCCAGCTGGAGGCCGCCCGCGCCATCCGCGCCGTCGATCCCGAGGCGACGATCATCGTCGAGGTGAACAACTGGGACGGACCTGGCGCCTTCCGCGACCTTGAGGCGCTGCCGCTCGGCAACGTGATCTACCAGGTGCATTGCTACCACCCGATGCCCTTCACGCACCAGGGCGTGAGCACCGGCAACCGCGAGCGCCTCAATGTCTGGCCGGATCCCGAAAAGGGATGGGACGTGGAATTCCTCCGCGCGAACCTGGCGCCGGTCCGCGACTTCCAGCTCCGCACGGGCGCCCGGATCTACGTCGGGGAGTTTTCTGCCGTCGCATGGGCGCCCGGCGCGGAAAACTACCTCCGCGACTGCATCGGGCTCTTCGAGGAATACGGCTGGGACTGGTCGTATCACGCCTTCCGCGAATGGGACGGCTGGAGCGTCGAAAAGACGTGGACCGGACGCGATGGCGACCGCGACCTCTTCGAGCCCTCGGAAGACAATCCGCGCAAACGCACCCTGCTCGACGGGTTCCGCGCGGGCGGCCCTCCCGCGCCCGCGGAGCCGTTCGCAAAACGGCCATAATCTACTTCGCAAACGCGGATTGCCAACCCCCGCCGCCACGAATAGAATCGAACTGCGGACAAGGGCGCGCAAGACGCGAAGAAAAATCAAGCCCACGCATCCCGCTACTCCCATGAACGACACCACCGATCCCGACCGCCTTGCTCCGGGCGCCTGCTCCGAAATCTCGCCCGTCGCGGGCCACGCGCCGTCCTTCCTGCCAAAGGGGCGCGATTTCGCGCTCGTCTGGCACGACGAGTTCGACGGCGACCGCCTCGACGAAACCAAGTGGTCCTTCCGAACGACCTTCTGGGGCCGCAGGGCGCACTGGTTCGCGACGCCGGAGGACGGAGCCGTGGAAGTGCGCGACGGCTGCTGCCGGCTTCGCCTGGTGCGGCGCCCGGACGGACAGTTCGTCTCGCCCCAGCTCCAGACCGGGGAGCTCGTATGGGACATCCCGCACGAAGAGAATCCGTCGGGATTCTGGCCGCTTCCGAAGCGGTCGAAGCCGAAATTCGTCCACCGCTACGGATTCTACGAATGCCGGTGCCGGCTCCAGCAGATGCCGGACTGGTGGTCCGCCTTCTGGATGCAGACGCCGACGCAGGGCTGCTCGCTCGACCCGCGCCGCGTCGGCGTGGAGCACGACATCATGGAAAGCTTCAAGCCCGGCGAAGTTGTCCCGCACTGGTTCCACGCCAACGGCTACGGAGCCGACTGGCTCGGCTTCTCCTCCCCGCGCCGGCCCGAAGAGGCGGACATCGAGGCGTTCAACGCCGCGCATTCGCTGAAACTCGACAAGACGCGCTTCCACCACTTCGGGCTGCTCTGGGAGCCGGACGGCTACACGTTCTTCGTCGATGGCGCGCGGCACGGCCCGAAAGTCGGAACCGCCCCCGGCGAAGCGGTCTCGCAAGTGGAGGAATTCATCCTCATTACCACCGAGGCGCAGTACTACCGGCAGGGCCGCATGACCGGCAAGGGCGCGCCCGGCCTCGCCGCCGCCGCCGAAGCCGGCGACGACTTCCTCGTCGATTTCGTCCGCGTCTTCGACCTCGTCCCCGGCACTGCCCATTAGTCCCTGGGAGCGCGGGCATCCTGCCCGCGACCACAGGGTGTTGAAAGGTTGAAAAGTTGAAAGGTTGAAAAGTGGCGCGGCGGTCTGGAGACCGCCGCCCCGCTTGAGAGCAGGAATCCTCCTGGGAGCGCGGGCATCCTGCCCGCGGCGCTAGGGGGTGCGGCGTCCCGCCGCGCCCGGCACAATACCCAATATCGCGGGCTGGAAGCCCGCGCTCCCAGGCTTTGCGCGGCCGGAGGCCGCGCCCCCAACCGCGTAGATCAGCACAGCGTCGCTGCCCAATTGGCAAATGGAATTGGCCACTGGCAACACTTCCACATTGGCAACATTTACCGTATCTCCACCTTTTCCGTGAAAATAGCCCAAGCCGCAGGCGAGGTGTTCCCTTGTCTGGATTTTGCAATTTCGTGCCAGAGTTTCATATTGAAAAATTGGCACCAAATCGATTTTTCTTTATATTGGTGCCAAATATCCACTTGACATTATTGGCACGAAATGCGAGAATTTTCGCCGTTGCAAGGCTGGAAAGGGTGCTTGAATGTTTCTCGGTCGCGAAAAGGAACTTGAATCGCTTCGGCGACTTTTTGACAAACGGACGGCGTCTCTCGTCGCATGTCGCGGCAGGAGACGAATCGGGAAATCGACGCTTGTCCGCGAATTCGCCCGACGAAACAGGGCGGAATTTGTCGTCATCGAGGGTCTTGCTCCAAGAAAGGGCCAGACCGACGCCGACCAAATCCGGAATTTCGGCGAGCGGCTATGCGCTCAAACACGGGGGGCACGGGTCGTTCCCGACTCCTGGCCGGAAGCGTTTCGCCTTTTGGGCGAACGGATCGACGACCGCCGCAACACCATAGTCCTGCTTGACGAGATATCGTGGATGGGCCGCCACTGCCCCGATTTCCCCGGATTCTTGAAAAACGGCTGGGACGACGAGCTGAAGCACCACGACCGCATAGTTATGGTTGTCTGCGGGAGCGTTTCCGCATGGATTCAGGAAAACTTGCTCGAAAATGCAGCTTTCGGAGGGCGATTTTCACTCGACATCATCGTGCGCGAACTGCCACTCGAGCTGTGCCGTAAATTCTGGCGAGGGCGGGAAACCCGCATTGACGAACGCGAAATCTCGGACGTATTGTCAGTGACAGGCGGCGTTCCCCGCTATCTCGAAGAAATCGATCCGGCGTTGTCCGCCGACGAAAATGTCAGGCGGATGTGTTTTTCAGAAGGCGGTCCGCTTTTCAAGGATTTCAATTCGATTTTCACGGAAGTATTCGGTGCCACGACCCTTGTCAAGGCCGACGTTCTGCGAAGTCTTGCCAACGGGCCGGCGACGCCGGCGGAGCTTGCGATCCGTCTCGGTGTCGGACGCGGCGGCAGCCTTTCGCGCAACCTCGACGAACTGGCCGCTGCCGGATTCATCGCAAGGGATGACAACGTAAATCCAGAAACTGGGCGCAAGGCCCGGGAAGCCCGCTACCGCCTTTCCGACAACTACACGAGGTTCTATCTCAAATACATTGAAACCCGCGAAGCCGAAATACGGGCCGGACGGTTTGACTTCGGAACGTTGTCCGACTTGCCGGGCTGGGAATCCGAAAAAGGCGTCCAATTCGAGAACATGGTTGTCAACCATGTCGCGGAACTCGTTCCGCATCTTCGCGTCCCCATGGGAACGATCCGCTCTGCCGCCCCGTTTCTGCTCAAGGGCCGCAACGGAACTCCTGGCGTCCAGATCGACTTGCTGCTCCAGACAGACCGAACGGTGTGGATTGTCGAAGTGAAACGGCGGACACGTATCGGACGCGAAATCGAAACGGAGATGCTGAACAAAGTCGCGGCATTTCCGAAACGAAGGGGAATATCCATTCGCACGGCGTTGGTTTATTCCGGAGTCCTGGACGAAGCCGTCTCCAGAAGCGGAGCGTTCGACGCAATCGTCCCGTTTTCGCGCATCCTTGGGCTGGCGGGCCAATGACTGAACAATTGCCACATTGGCAACATTAGCCCCCGCTCAATCGTTCTCACGCAGAGGCGCAGAGCCGCAGAGTCTGGGGCGTCGCCACCTGGGAGCGCGGGCATCCTGCCCGCGGCCGCAAGCGGTTGAAAGGTTGAAAGGTTGAAAGGTTGAAAGGTTGAAAAGTGGCGCGGCGGTCTGGAGACCGCCGCCCCGCTTGAGAGCAGAAATCCTCCTGGGAGCGCGGGCATCCTGCCCGCGGCCACAGGCGGTTGAAAGGTGGAAAAGTTGAAAGGTTGCGGGCCGCGCGGCGCGCGGCTTCTACCGGAGGGATGCCGCCTCGTTCGCGGCGACGGGGAAAGGATAGCATCCGCCGCCTGCGGTTGCAAGCGCAGGCGGCGAAAACCGGATTCAGTTCCTCCGTTTGCTTCGGCTCACTTCGTGCGTGATTTTCAAGACGGCGAGATTCAGTTCAATGGTCGTTTTGGTCGATTCGGTGGAAAGGTTGTCGCCGATCAGCGCGGCGAGCTTGTGCCCGGCCGCCGAAAGCTTTTCGGCCTGTTCGGCACTGCCGTCCTTCAATGTCTGCAAGGACTCCATGTCGCGCACCATGCCTCTCAACCGCGCGTATGTTTCTATGATCGCAAGCGTTGTCCGGACGGCGCGGGAACCTTTGAGAATGGTGGCGAGCATGTACAGTCCGCGCTCGGTAAACGCATTGGGAGCGACCCGCAATCCTTTCCGGATTCCCGCTTTCTCTTCCTCCGAAATGTCGGAGATCAAAATTTTTGATCTCCAATCCATGAACTCTGACTTGTTCAACTCGAAAACATATCCTTCCGGAAACTTGTCGGGATTGTTTCGGATTGCCTGGTTGATTTCCCGTGTCTGGACGCCGTAGAGCGCCGCGACATCGCGATCCAGCAGAACTCGCTGTCCGCGGAGTTCCATAAGCCGCGATTGAACGACTCCGGTATCAAGTGTGGCCAGTTCGTTTTTCATGTGAATTCGGTTCCTTCGACGACCGCTTTGCAGCGATTTGGCTTGGGGGGCTTCATGTTGAAAAGGTAGGGCTTGCGCCGGTTGAAAGGTTGAAAGGTTGAAAAGTTGAAAGGTTGCGGGCCGTGTGGTGCGGTTCCTACCGGAGGGGTGGAGCCATGCGCGGCGACGGGGAAAGGATAGCATCCGTCGCCTGCGGTTGCAAGCGGCTGACGAGGAAAGGGCGCGACCAAAATCTGTCCGTGCGAAATCTACGTCGGCTGTCCACGTATTCGTAGTTTCCAGATATGTCTCGCGCGAAGTTTGCAAAGTCCGCGAAGAGTTGTGAACCTAAAAAACGCAGTTGACACGAACAGACTTTCTCACACAGAGGCACGGAGGCACAGAGATTGATGATGGATGCACATGGTTCCCAGTTTCAATGCACCTTTTGGGTGAAAGCCTCGCATGCGATTTCAAAGGTTTCAAAAGCCATTTTCCAATGTTCTCCGTGCCTCTGTGCCTCTGTGTGACACTTCAACTGCGACATTTAGGGTGAACACGTGCCACGTCCTTCGGCGATCCGTCCCTTGAAACGCCCCGGTCGTTGCGGTATGATCGGGGCCATGCCTGAAACACCAGCACCCGCCATGGATTGTCTCGAACCCGTCCTTGAACTCGACGGCGAACGGCTCGACGCCGGCGCCGCGGCCGCGCGCGGCCTCGTCCTTACCGAATCGTCGGAGGGCGGCGTCCGGCGCGTCGCTCTCGAAAACCGCTCCGGCGCGACGGTCCGCCCCGCCGAACTCGGCTGGCGCAAGGCCGGTCCCGATGACTTCGACGCGCCGGACCTGAAGCTCTACGTCGAAAGTTGGCAGATGGCGAGCCCGTGCGGCGTCCGCGCCTGGAAAGACGAACCGTTCGACTACTCGCCGGACTACCTTCCCAACTGCGTGTCCACGCCCGGCGATTTCCATCCCGGCGAGCGCGGATTCTTTCTCTCGGACAACATGTGCTGTCTGCGCCGCCCCGACGGCGCGATGCGGCTCTTCGGCTTCACGTCCGGCCGCGACCGCTTCGGCCACTTCGCGGTGAAGCTCGGGCCCGGCGGCGTCGAGGAGTTCTCCGCGCTCTGCGCCTGCGACGGCGCGGCGCTGCCGCCCGGCGGCCGCATCGTTACGGAACCGCTCCTCGTCGCCGACGGCTCCGACACCGAGGAGCTTTTCGCCGCCTACGCGGACCGCTGGGCGGCGGACTCCGGCGCCCGGCACCGGTTCGACCCTCCCGTGGGATGGTGCAGCTGGTATTGCTGCTTCGGGCGCGTCACGCTCGCCGACTGCCTCGAAACCGCGGATTGGCTCGCGGCGCGCCGCGACGATCCCGACTTCGGTCGCGTCCGGCTCGTGCAGCTCGACGCGGGCTATTGCGACCGCTACGGCGACTGGCTCGACTGGAACGCGAAATTCCCCGGCGGCGCCGAGGCGTTTGCGCGGGAGATCCGCGCGCGCGGTCTCGTTCCGGGCCTGTGGCTCGCGCCGTTCTGGGCCGACGCCGATTCGCGGCTCGTCGCCGAGCATCCCGACTGGCTCGTCCATGGCCCGGACGGCGCGCCCGCGCCATGCCCGGGCTTCGGCACTCCGGAACGACCACGTTACGCGCTTGACGCCACAAACCCCGCCGTCCAGGCGCACCTCGAATCGCTGTTCCGCACGCTGCGCTCGCTTGGCATCGACTACGCCAAGCTCGATTTCTGCATGTCCGAATGCGCCATCGCCGGCGCGCGGTGGCACGATCCCACCGCCACGCGCGCCCAGGCCCTGCGCCGCGGCTTCGAGGCCATCCGGCGCGGCTTCGGCGACGACGGCTTCCTCCTCGCCTGCACCACGCCGTTCGCCCCGGTCGTCGGCATCGCCGACGCCATGCGCTCCTCGACCGACATCACGCCGTATTGGGACCGCCCCGGGCAGCACGCCGAGGCGCCGAACGTCCCGAACGTCTGCCGCAACGTCGTGAACCACGCCTACCTGAACGGCCACCTCTGGATCAACGACCCCGACACGCTCATGGTCCGCGACTCCGACACGGAACTCACGCCGGACGAGACTGAACTCTGGGCGCGCGCGGTTTCGCTGGCGGGCGGTTCGCTGCTGCTTTCGGACCGTCTTCCGGCGCTTCCGCCAGACCGCCTCGCGCTCGCCCGCGGCGTCCTCGCCGCGCACGGCGAAGTCCGCGCCCTGCGCCCCCTCGACCGGTGGGAGCGCGCGTTTCCGGAGAGGTGGCTCGCCACGCGCGGCGGCCAGCCGATCCGCGCTCGCCTCGATTTCGCCGGCCATCGCGTCGCCCAGCAGCTTTCCAGCGCGCGTTCGGCAGAATTCGCCACGAACGCTTGACCGGAGACGAATCAGCGGGTATTTTTCCCCGCGTTGCAACCACGCGGACACGTGGCGAAATTGCAGACTCGACAGAGATTCGGAATCTGTTACGAAACGGCGCGAGTTCAATTCGCGCCTCATTCACCATAGAAACCAAACAGACAAAGCAAAGGCGCCGCACGCCGGTCGGCCGGATCGCGCGCGAACAACAAGGAATAACGAAGGCATGAACAACCAGATCTGGATCATGACGAGCGCGTTTCCGCGCCTGTCGTTCAAGCAAGTGGCGGCCAAGGCCAGGGAGATCGGGGCCCAGGGCATGGAACTTTGCGTGTTCCGGCGCGATGGCACCAGACGCGACCACGTCGCGACGCATCTGCCATACGAGAAATTCACGCGCGACGACGCCGCTCGACTGCTCGATTTCCTCGGCAAGGCGCATCTTCGCGTTTCGCTCGGCGCCTACGACAACCTCATCGGCGGCGACGAGGCCGAGCGAGTCAAAAACCAGAACCACATTCTGCGTCTTGTCCGCATGGCGCACCTTCTCGGCGGCGACGCCAATGACGTCGTAGTCGGCACGTTCGTGGGCTGGGACGCGGCGCTCGGAGTCCAGGACGGAGGATTCGAGAAGAACCTCATGCTCTACAAGACAGTTTTCACGCCGATCGTGAAATACGCCGAAAGCCTCGGCGTGACGATCGTCTATGAAAACTGTCCGATGGAGGGATGGCGCCCGGCCACGGCCCCAGACACGATCAACAACCTTCCCTGCACACTCGCCGCGCGCAAGCTCATGTACGCGCTGGTGCCGAGCAAGGCCCACGCCGAGACATACGACCCCTCGCACGACGTCTGGCAGCACATCGACCCCACGGACGTGATTCTCGCCAGCGACATGAAGCGCATCCGTCGCATCCACATCAAGGGGACGCGCAATTTCCGCAACGACGCTGCGGCGGTCCACTGGGGGCGGCTGTATCCGCAGCAGACAGTGAACCCGGCGCTTGCGAAGAAGGCCGGCGTCCCCCTCCCGGCCAGCGAATGGGACCGCCACCACTACGAGCCGCGCGTTCCGGGGTTCGGCGGAAGCGATTCGATGGACTGGTCGCGCTTCCTCGAAACGCTCATGGCCAAAGGCTACAAGTATCCGTTCTCGATCGAGAACGAGGGCTGCAATTCCACGCACACCGGAAACATTGGCGCCACGGTCCAGGGCTTCAAGGCCGCGGTTCTCAACACCGCGCCGGTCGTATGGCCGCTCGGCGAAAACGGATACGCCTTCGACGAGAGCGCGCTCGCCCCGCTCGCGCCGGCGCCGGCAAAAGACATTCCAGTCGTAACAATGGACGACCTGCGTTAGAGCGCGCCGCGAGGCCACAGCCGCGAAAGCCGGCGCGCCGGCCTGCGCGCGGCCGCCGCGCAAACCCGCTTGCCTTGAAACTCTCCATGAAAGAACAATTCACCTGGATAGAAGGGGGAGGCGTAACCTCCGCCCGCGGTTTTCTCGCTTCCGGCGTCGAGGCCGGCCTCAAGGCCTCACGCGCCGACATGGCAATGCTGCTCTCGGACCGTCCGTGCAGCAGCGCCGCCCTGTTCACCTCCAACGCCATGCCGGCGGCACCGGTGATCTACGACCGGGAACTGGCGCGCGGCGGGCACTGCCGCGGCGTCGTGGTAAACGTCGGCTGCGCCAACGCCGCGACGGGTCGCGCCGGCTACGCCGACTGCGCCGCCACCGGCAAGGCCGCCGCCGCCGCCGCCGGAATCCCCGTTTCGCAGATGTTCGTCTGCTCCACCGGCACGATTGGCCGCCGCCTTCCGATGGACCGCGTTCTCGCCGGCGCGCGGATGGCCGCCGCCGCGCTGAAGCCAGACGGCGGAGCGGAGGCCGCCCGCGCGATTCTCACGACCGACACCGTCCCGAAGGAGGCCGCCGCCAGATTCTCGGTGGGGCGCACCGAATACGTCGTGGGCGGAATGTGCAAGGGGGCCGGCATGATCTGCCCGCGCCTAGCCACGACACTCATCTTCATAACGACCGACGCGGCGGTCGCTCCGGCCGCGCTGAAGCAGGCGCTGAAGACCGCCGCGGAGAAGGCGTTCAACCGGATCACCGTGGACGGCGACCAGAGTACGAACGACACGTGCATTCTGCTGGCCAACGGCGCGGCGGGCGGCCCCGCGCTGTCGCCGTCGGCGCCGGGATGGGGAAAGTTCGTTGCCGCACTCTCGGCCACTGCGCTGTCGCTTGCCAGGCAGATCGTGCGCGACGGAGAAGGCGCGAGCAAGTTCGTCACGGTGGCCGTTCGCGACGCGGCCACGCCGGCCGACGCCCTGGCGGCGGCGCGCGCCATCGCGAATTCCCCGCTCTTCAAGGCCGCGTGCTACGGCGGAGACCCGAACTGGGGCCGCGTCATCTGCGCGGTCGGGAACTCGGGCGCAAAGTGCGCGGAGGCGAAAACGCGGATATGGTTCGACGACGTGTGCGTGTTCGACCGCGGCAAGGTGGCGTCGGAGCAGGCAAACGCCCGCCTCGCCGACGTGATGAAGCAGCGCGCATTCGAGGTGCGCGTCTCCCTCGGCATGGGCAGGGCCTCGGACGCCGTTTACACGAGCGACCTCTCCCACGAATACGTGAACATCAACGCGGACTACACGACGTGAGCGGACCCGCGACCGGCTCGGACGGCTATGAACTGCTGGACAGCGGCGGCGGACGCAAGCTCGAGCGCTTCGGGCGCGTGACACTTGCCCGCCCCTGCGCCCAGGCCGTCTGGCGGCCGGCCCTCCCGCCCGAGCGCTGGGCGGCGGCGGACGCATCCTTCGACCGCGAGGACGGAAACCGCTGGAGCGGGCGCGCACGACTTCCGGATCACTGGACGATCTCCGTCGATGGAACACGCTTCCATCTGGCATCCACCGATTTCGGGCATCTCGGGATTTTCCCTGAGCAGCGCCGCCAGTGGGAGTGGCTGCGGCGCGCCGCCCGCCCCGGCGACAGAATCCTCAACCTCTTCGCGTATTCCGGAGGCTCCTCTCTTGCCCCGGCCCGCGCCGGAGCCGCGGTCACACACCTGGACGCCTCGCGCGGAATGGTTGACTGGGCCGCCGAAAACGCGCGGCTCAACGGCCTGTCCAACATCCGCTGGATCGTGGACGACGCCCACAAGTTCCTGCGCCGGGAGGAGCGGCGCGGCAGTCGCTACGATGGAATAGTGCTCGACCCTCCGTCATACGGTCGCGGGGCGGGCGGCGAAACATACGTGTTCGAGCGCGACCTGCCGCGCACTCTTGAACTGTGCCGCGCAGTCGTGTCCGACAAGCCGCGCTTCGTCCTGCTTTCCGCCCACACGCCGGGCTGCACGGCCCAGGTGCTGGCCAATGTTCTCTCGCAGGCAGTCGACGGACTAGGCGGGGCGGTCGAATGCGGCGAAATGCTGCTTGAAGGCGCGCCAGGCGTCCTTCCCCTGCCAAGCGGGGCGTGGGCGCGGTGGACCGCGTCCGAACCCGCGCGCGACAGCGCCAAACGACAGACTTCGCTTCGATGAAAATACTTTCCCGCATTGCGATGGCGGCGTTCGCGGTCGCCGTGGCCGTCCTGCTCGTCGTGGTTTTCAGGCCCCTACTGGCCGAACAGGGCGCGCTGCGCGCGCAGCGTGACGCGCTGCGCGCGGAAAACGCGCGTCTTGAGGCGCAGGTGGCTGAACTGCGGCGAAAGCAGGAGGCCTTCCGCACCAACCCCGAATACGTCGAAATCGTGGCGCGGAGAGAGGGTCTGGCCCGGGCCGACGAGACGGTGTTCGACTTCTCCCAGGCCACGCCTGAACCGGTCAAGGAAAAATGACAGCGACAACTCGCCCCGACTGCGGCCGCGGCCGCGCGCACTTCTTCCGCCTAGTCGCCGCGCTGACTGTCGCTGGCGTCGCCGCCGTCGCGTTTTCCGGGTGTTCAAGCGCGCCGCGCGCGAACACGCGTCCGACGTCCCAGGCCGAATCCGGCCGGCCGGGCGACGCGTTCGCCATGCTGGGTGTGCGCCCGGCCCCCGTCGGCGTTCCGGCTCCGGACCCAGCGGCCCGCCTCGCCGCCGCGCTCGCGCCCGCCTCGCTCGCCGCGATCAACACCGAACGCTTCCCCGACGCCGACTCCGTGGCGGTCTATCAGTGGGAAAACACGCGCTACGCGGCGGACGGCACATACGAGACGGAGTGGACGTCGGTTGACAAGATTCTGACAGACCGCGGGCTGGAGGACGCGGCATCGGTCTCGCTGCGAAACAACGACTTCTACGGCTCCATCACTGTCCTTGTGGCGCGCGTCCATTCGCCCGACGGCACCGCGCGCGACATAGACCTCTCCGAAAACCTCGCCGAGGCGATCGACACCGACTCCCTTTCAAGCAACATCCACGACCCCGCCGAAAAGACGCTTGCGCTGGCGTTTCCCGGACTGGCCGTCGGCGACGCCATTGAAACGCGTATTCGCCGCACGATCCGCCGACCGCGCTGCGAGGGCGTTTACGCCGACTACCTCACGTTCGAGCAAGACTCGCCAGTCATCTGGCAGGGCGTGAGAATCGAAGGGCCTGTCGGCTCGCCGCTGCGCTCGCGCGCCTTCCGCGACGCCGGGTCAGTCGAACTGGACTACTGGCGCGAAACAAACGCGGAGTCGGGCACGGTGGCGGAGACATGGACGGCCGCGGACGTTCCGCGCTACTTCCCGGAGGAGGACATGCCCCCGGCCTACTCGTGCACCGCCCGACTGCTGCTCTCCACGGCGCCGGACTGGCAGTCGGTCTCTCGCTGGTACGCGCGCCTTTGCGCCCCGCATCTGGCTGCCACCAACGCGGCCATGGCGGCTCTCGTCGCCGAACGCGCGCCGGTCGGGACTGAGCGCTCGCTGAAAATCCGCGCCCTCTTCGACTTTGTTTCGCGCGAGGTGCGCTACATGGGCGCGATGGCCGAAAGCGAGGCCCCGGGATACGAGCCGCACGACGTGTCCCTCACGTTCGACAACCGCTACGGCGTGTGCCGCGACAAGGCCGCGCTCCTGGCCGCGCTCCTGCGCATGGCTGGCGTGGACGCCTGGCCCGCGCTCGTCAACGCCGGGCCGCGCAAGGATCCGGACGTTCCGCAGCCTTTCTTCAACCACGCGATCGTGGCCGTCGCGACGGAAGACCCGGACGAGCCATACCTGATGATGGACCCGACGAGCGAGACCACTAGTTCGCTCCTGCCCGAGTATCTGTGCGAAAAAAGCTATCTCGTGGCGCGCGACGAAGGCGACGGCATCCGCGAGACCCCGCCTCTTCCGGTTGACCGCAACCTCGCCTCGGCCCGCACTTCCGTCCAGTTCGCCGACGACGGTTCCGCCGCCGCGGTTTCGGAAATCTCCTTCACCGGCATAAACGACGCGGCATACCGCCGCCACTTCGCGACGATGCCGCGCGACGGCGTTCGCTCGTTCTGCCAGCGCCTTCTCGGGCTGGCCACGTCGGGCGCGGTCCTGACGTCATGGTCGCTTTCACCCGCACAGGAGGAACTCCGCTCCGACCATTCGCCGCTTGTCCTGCGCCTTTCCTGCGAAATCCCAGCCGCTCTGCGCCGCCCGGAACCCGGAGAGTCCGACGCCGGCTCCGACAAGGCCGAATCCACGCAATCGCGCAATCCCGCTCCATTCGATCCGCCGCGCTTTGCCGAGGCGCTGGCTATAGCCTCGCGCCTGATCGGCGACCTGGGCCTGGAAAAACGCCGCTTCCCGCTCGAAACCGGCTTTCCGTGCGGATTCCTCGAAACCATCTCCTTCGACCGCGCCCCCGAACCGATCGAGCCCGTGCGGCACGAGGGCGACGGCGTTCTCTGGGAAGAACGTCTCGACGGCACGAATCTCGTTCGATCCTTCGCTCTGCGCAAGTCGCTCTTTTCGCCAGAGGCGTATCAGACGCTTCGCTCCTGCGCCGAGACATCGGAACGGGCCGCCCGCGCGCCGCTCCTCTTTCCCGCTCCGCCCGCGCTGACCTCCGCGGAGAACGCCCGCCATCGCCTTTCGCAGGCGCTTTCCCGAGCCGTCCAGCCAGCGCCGGAGGACGACGCCTTCGCGGAAAGGCGCGAAACTCGGGTCGATCTTTCAGACTGGCCGCACTCATGGAGCGTCACCACCGAGACCAGGACAAGGATTCTCACCTATTCCGGTCGGGAAAGGCATTCCGACCTTCAGTTCAACTGGCAGCCGGCCGTCGAGGATTTTGAACTGCTCGACGCCCGCACCATTTCCGCGGACGGAACCGAGACGCCCGTGAACCCGGCGCTCGACGTCTTCGACGGCGATCAGGCATGGGTGGCGTTCGCGCCGAGGTATCCGGCCGGCAGACTGAAGACAGTCTCGTTCCCGAAGGCCGAACCCGGCGCGACGCTGGTCTGTGCGGTGAAGCGCACCGTGCGCGGCGCGGACTTCTTCTCGTTTTCCAATTCGTTCGGATCGCTCGCCTCGTTCGGCGAGGAGTCCGTCGAAGTGGTCGGGCCGTCGCGCGCCCGCGCGCTCTTCGCCCTTCGCGCTCCGCGAAATCCCGACGCCCTGCCGTTTGGCCCGCCCGCAGTCGTCGAAACGCCGGAAACATCGCTCTGGACGCTCCGGGGCGGCGGCCCGGGCTCCACGATCGCCTCCGAGGCGAACATGCCGAACGCATCCGCGCTTTTCTGGCGGCTCGAAGCGTCCGCCTCCGATTCGATGTCGCGCGCGGAGGCGATCCGCGACGCCTTCGTCGCCCTTTCCGACCCCGACGTCCAGACGAACGCCGCGGCGCTGGCACGCTCCCTTTCCGAGCCCGGCGCGACTGTCGCGGAAAAGGTCCGCGCCGTCCGCGACTGGACCGACCTCAACCTGCGGTCGCACGGGCCGGCGTGGACATCGCTTCCCCTTGGCATGCTTTCCGGCGCGGACGCCACTCTCGCGGCCCGCTACGGCCACTACGCCGACAGGCAGATACTGCGCCTGGCTATGGCGCGCGCCCTTGGCCTTGAACCGATTTTCCGCTTCGGGGCATCGGCCTGGAACGATCCCGGAGAAGACGATCCGTTGTCGCGGGCGATTTCCCCCGGAACGATCTCGGCGGTCGAATTCGTCTTTCGCGACGAGTCCGGGGCCAGGTTCGTCCTCGCGGACGAATCGCGCTACGCTCCGCAGGGACTGGATCCACTGAGCGACGCCACGCACCTCGACTTGCCATTTTCCTCCTCCGAGGCGCCGGTTTTCGAGCGCCCGCAGCCATTGCCATCGTTCAACGAAGGCGACGAGAACTCCACGGCGACGGAATCCTTTCAGGACGTGACAGTGCGCCCGGACGGCTCCGCCGTCGTCTCCGTGCGCGTCCGTTTCCGCGGCGCCGAGGCCACGGATTTCAGAAGCAAGTATTCCCAGATGCTCCCGGAGGAGCGGCGACGCGACGCGCAGCGGCGCGTCGCCGACCTTTCGCAGAGCGCCCGCGCCCTTGGCCCCGTGGAGACGGATTTCCCGCCCGAAGGGCCGTGCGAGCTGCGCTTCATGGCCGAAGTGCCGGACTTTGCCGCGCCGAGGCGCGAAGGCGGAGAACTCGTGTTTCGCGTCGGGCGCGAAGTCCTGTCCCCTGAAACCGCTCCGCGATCATTTCCGTTCGCCCGCTTCGGCACAGTCAGGCGCCGGACCGAAACACGAATCCGGGCGCCGGAAGGCTGGCGCTTGGCGAGAGTCCCTGACGGCGCGGGCGACTGGATCGACGCGGACTTCGGCGTGGCGCTGCGGCGCCGGGTAGATGTCGATCCGGAGCCCGGCGTGGCGCTGGTCGTGAGCGACACCCTGTGCCTCGGCCCGTGCGAATTCGAGCCGGACCGCTATCCGGAGTTTCTGCTGCGCGAACTCTCGACCCGCGGCCCCGCTCCATCGACCGTGGTCCTTGCCGCGCCCTGAGGCGGCAGGTCACTCGTAGTGCAGCGCGTCGATGGGGTTCAGCTTCGATGCGCGCCAGGCCGGGTAGAACCCGAAGCATATCCCAATGGCGGCCGAAACCGCGACGGAGACGACGACCGCCGCCACGCTCGGCGCGACTGGCCAGCCCTTCAGCGCGGAAATGGCCTCCGACGTGGCGCGTCCGGCCGCGATGCCGGCGACACCGCCGCAGAGGCAAAGCAGGAGCGATTCCACCAGAAACTGCGCCAGAATGTCGCGCCCGCGCGCGCCGACTGCCATGCGCAGGCCTATCTCGCGCGTCCGCTCCGTAACCGAGACGAGCATGATGTTCATGATGCCGACGCCGCCCACGACGAGCGAGATCAGCGCCACGATCAGAAGCAGCGACGTCATGAGCGTGGAGGTGGAGGTCAGCGCCGCGAGCATTTCCGACATGTTGCGCAGCTCGAAGTCGTCCTGTTCGCCGTCGGGAATCCGGTGCCTCGCGCGCAGCAGCGTCCGGATTTCCTCCATTGCCGAATCAACCTTGTCCGACGAGGCGGCCTTGCACTGGATGTTGTTCACGTTGTCGAACCGGATCGGCATGAGGTAATTCGCCGTCTGCGTCGCGTCGCGCGACGGGTATAGCGAAACCGAGGAGGCCGCATAGACGGCGGAGCGCGAGTGCGCCGAGGCGGAGGCCGAGGCGGCCCCTGTCGAGGCCGTGCCGCCGGAACGCGAAAGGCGCGCGCGCATCGTGCGCCACGGGACAACCACCATGTCGTTCTGGTCCATGCCCATGAGGTTGGCGCCCTTGGGCTTAAGCAGACCGCACACCGTGAAAATGACGTTGTTCAGCCGGATGCGGGCGCCCACGGGCGATTCGCCGTCCGGAAAAAGAGCGTCGGCCACCGTCTTTCCCAGCACGCACACCGTCGCGGCCGAATCGACGTCCCGCCTAGTGAACGCGGCGCCATCGTCGAAACTCCACTCGTTCACGTCGAAGAAGTCGGCCGAACCCGAATCGACGCGCTCTGGCTGGTAGTTCGCCGCGCCGCGAATGGCCTGCACGGCCGTTCCGCGCACGGACGGGGTGGCCGCCGTGACGGATGGGCAGTCCGCCAGGATGGCGTCGCAGTCCGCCCCGGTAAGGCTTATGCCGGTGCCGGCGCCGGCGGAAACTCCGGCCCGCTGGACGGCGACGGAGCGCACCATTATGACGTTGGCCCCCATGTTGGAGATCGAGGCGGCGATCTGCCTGGCCGCGCCGTCGCCGATCTCCATCATCGCGATCACGGCGGCGATGCCGATCACGATCCCGAGCATGGTCAGGAGCGACCGGGTGGCGTTGCGTTTCAGGGCGACGAGCGCCGTTCCAAGTGTCTGCGACATGTCGCGCGGAAGAATACCACAACGCCGCCGGAAGTTGAATTCGCGCGTCTTTTCGCGGAACATGATTTTTCACTTGCAATATCCTGCGGCCCGGTGTAGTATCCGCCGCGTTTTTGCACGACAGGAGTCTTTTTAGCCATGCCCCGCGAACTCGCCATCATGGAATGCACAGTTTGCCATCGCCGCAACTACACGACGACGCGCAACAAGAAGAACCAGCCTCAGCGCCTTGAGCTGCTGAAGTTCTGCCCGCACGACCGCAAGCGCACGCCGCACAAAGAGGTCAAGTAGCCGATTTTCCGATACGTCGATAGCTCAATTGGTAGAGTACCGGTCTCCAAAACCGGTTGTTGCAGGTTCGATTCCTGCTCGACGTGCCATCTTGAAACATAGCCGCCGCCCGCACCGGGGGAGGACCCCGAAGGCGGGCGGCGGTTTTTAGATTGCCAGAAAGCGAAGCAATGAGCAAAGTATCCGAGTCCCTAAAGTCGTTCGGGAACTTCATGCGCGAATGCCGCGCCGAGGTGGGCAAGATTTCATGGCCCGGGCGGCATGAGCTTGTGGGTTCCGTGTGGGTCGTAGCCGCGCTGATCCTCCTGCTCAGTTCCTTCGTGTTCGTTTGCGACACGGTTCTGGCGAAGGTTGTCGAAGCGCTCGTCTCTCTCGGCTGAGTCGCGAATCCGCGGCTCCGGAACGGTGGGGCCGCATCCCGGTTTTCAACGCACAAAACATTTCCGATCCGGACATGATCATGCAGTGGTTCGTCCTTAACACCCTCACCGGGCAGGAGCAGAAGGTCCAGAAGATGCTCAAGGCGAAAGCCAGCGAGGGCGTTGTCGATCTCGCGCCCTTCGTGGGCGAGACCATCGTTCCCACAGAGAAGGTGATTTCGCAGCGCAACGGCAAGAAGGCGACTGTGACGCGCAAGCTTTTCCCCGGCTACGTGTTCGCCGAGCTGGGGCTCTACCGCGACGCGCGCTGCAAGGTCCTCAACAAGGAGCTCTGGGAATACGTCAACGGCCTTCAGGGCGTGATCGGGTTCCTCGGCGCGGAGCGCAACCACCGCGGCGAGATGCTCCGCCCGCCTGTTCCCATGACCGATGACGAAATCGCGAACATCAAGGCGACGATCGGCGCCGCAGTTGACAAGCCGCGCCCGAAGGTCTCCTTCGAGCCGGGCGAGCTCGTCAAGATCGTGGACGGTCCGTTCCTCTCCTCCGTCGGCGTCGTGCAGACGGTCGATCCGTCGCACAGCAGACTCACGGTTTCCGTCACGCTCTTCGGCGGCGACACTCCGGTCGATCTCGACTACTCCCAGGTCGAGCGGCACGTGGAGGAGGACAAGCCAAAGCCCGCCGCCCCCGCCCCGGAGCCGTCCGCGTTCGATCCGCTGCCGACGTTCTGAGCGGCATTCCCCTCCCCCGCCCCGCCGCCCGTCCTTCGGGCGGCGGGGTTCGTTTTGAGGAAACGGCCGCGAATCGGGACGTTCAGTCGTGGTGAACTCTGCGTACTCGCGAACCGATGGCGCAGAGTATCTCGTATGCGTGGGTTCCCTTCAGCGTGGCCCACTCGTCGATCCCAATTTCGCGCCCTCCCTGACGCCCGAGGCAGACGGCCTCGTCGCCTGGCCGCGCGTCCGGCGCCTGACCTAGATCGACGGTCGTGAAGTCCATGCAGATGCGGCCGATCACCGGACACAGCGCACCGCGCACGAGAATCGATCCGCGGTTGGACAGCGCCAGTGGAAGCCCGTCGGCGTATCCGGCCGCGACTGTTCCCACGAGCATTTCCCGAGGAGCCGTGAACATGCGCCCGTAGCCGATCGTCGCGCCGGCGGGAACGCGGCGCACCTGCGCCAGACGGGCGCGGAGCGTGAAAACCGGCTCGAGTCTGAGCCGCCGGTTTCCAAGCGGGTCGAACGACCCATGCAGGTTGATGCCTGTCCGCACGTGCGTAAAGGGGGCGCGGCACGCGGCGGGCACGTTGTTCACTCCGTCCGAGTTGGCGATGTGAACCGCCTTGAACGAGATGCCGCGCGCTGCCAGACGCCGGACGAGGGCCTTGACGGCGCGAACCTGCGCCATGGTCGCTTCGTCGCCGGGAACGTTGGCCGTCGGGAAATGCGAGTAGATGCCCTCCAGAACAATACCGGGCAGGGAAACCGCAAGTTGAGCCGCGCGCTCGGCGTCTTCGACGCGGTAGCCGACACGGCTCATTCCTGAATCCACCGCCAGATGGCACCGGGCCGCCGTTCCAAGCTTCACAGCGGCGGCCGAGACCGCCCTGACTTCCGCGTCGTCCGAAAGCGGAATCCGAATCCCGGCCCGCACAGCCGGGACGATTTCGTCCGGGAGCAGCGATCCCAGGATGCCGACCGGCACGCGGCCTTCCGTCGCGTCAAGGGCGTCGAGCGCCTCGGACAGCTCCGCGGTGGCGATTCCGGCGGCGCCGGCTTTGCCGAGGCGTCTGGCGATCGGAGCCATTCCAAGGCCGTATGCGTCGGCCTTCAGGACGGCAATCACGCCAAGAGGAGAGACTGCCCGTGAGATTTTGCGGAAATTGTCGGCCACGGCCGAAAGAGACACGTCAAGCGTCACTCGACCTTGAACGGATGAACGGTGCGTTGTTTTCATCGCGGCAATACAAACACTGGAAGAGCCGGGGTTTCCGGCGCTGGCGGCGGGGGAAGGGCGGAAATGGCGGTCTCGGGCGGTTCTCCGGCTCGAATCTTGGCGCGAACCGCAGCCTCCTCCGCCGTGGAGAGAGCGTCCCGCGCGTTCGCGAACGAAGCGGCGGCGTCGGCTGATCCGTCATTGTCCAGAGCAAGGACCGCCGAGGAGGCGGGAAGGAGCGCGCGCAGAAGAGCGGAGCGC
This sequence comes from Verrucomicrobia bacterium UBA6982, assembly GCA_002448475.1. Classification (GTDB taxonomy): domain Bacteria; phylum Verrucomicrobiota; class Kiritimatiellia; order RFP12; family UBA3636; genus UBA3636. Next base: position 43,105 of record DJYI01000061.1, on the reverse strand, counting down.
CTCGGAGAGGCGTCCGGCCCCGTCGCGCCGACAACGGCGGCGACAACGGTGAGAGAACCGCCATCTTGGATTTGGCGCGCCGAGGCGAACAAACGGCGCACGGCGGCAAATGAGTCCTCGGACGGAGCGCATGAAGCGCCGCGCTTCCCGGCCAGTCCGATTTCGGAGGCCTGGAAGTTGAGAAACTCCGGAACGCTTCCGAGCAGAAGGACCACATCGCGTCCGCCTTCGACAAGGCGGCGCGCCGATTCGCAGAGGAGCGAGACAAGGCGGACTGGCTTGTCCGGCGTGTCGTCGAAGCGCGTGGAGCAGAACGTAAAGGCCGGTCCGCCCGGCGCGTCGGCCGTTCCGTCCGGAAAGTCCTCCGGCATGGCGCACGGCTCGGCCAGAACGACTCTGGCCGCGGGATGGTTGACGGAAATCGCGGCGGCCGCCGCCGAAAGGACCTCGTGCAGCCGCGAGGCGTCCGGGGCCACGAGCAGGGCCCGTTGTCCGAATGCGAGCGGGGACATTACGTCGAACACGTCAAGCGCGGCGTGGCGCGCGGCCGAGGAGCGCAGACGGATGCGCCGCGACGGCGTGGCGCACGGCATGGCGTCGAACACGGAGGAAAGCCGGCTGCGCGCCGGGTCGCCGTCGTTTACGCTTACGATGTCGGTGGCCTCGAACTGACCGCCGAACGGACCGCCGGGCGAGAATTTCGCGCGGCAGACTACTTTGTCGCCTTGCCGCAGTCCGTGACGGTCCCGCAGTTCCTGCGACACAATCGCATCGGCCGGGTCAGGCGAAAAGCCGAGCGTGGCGCTGCGAAGATAGCAGTTGTGGGAGGCGAGCCGCGCTTCCGCGCGAGTGGCTCCGGCCGCGGAGGCGGCGACGGACGCTTCTGCGGCTTCCGCCTGCGTAGGCACTTCGAGATGCCCCTCGCATTCGACCATTCCGCCGCGTAGCGCATGCTTGACAGCCAGCTGAAACACAAGGTCGGACTTGCGGCGCGGCGATGATTGCTCGAATATCCTCTGCTCGCGGGCGAGCGACAGAAGGTCGGCGCAGGAGAGCCCGCGCAGATCGGAAAGTCTGACCACTGGCAAATCGGGGATCGGCTCGGCAACCGGGGCCGATGTCGCCGCCACGCCTTGCGCAGGCGCCTGCGGCGCGATCCCGGAATGGGGCGAGACCGCGGGAACAGGCGCCGCGCGCGGGGCGGGCGGGACTGCGCGGGCCGCGGCCGCAGCGGCCGCGCCGAAGCGGGAGGCTATGGCGCCGCCGGGGGGAAGGTTTGCGTCGGCGTGGACTGCGGCCGGAGGCCCCTTGCGCGGCGGCTGCGACTGGTGCCCGCCGCGCTGCGGCTGGAACTGCTGCCTGGCGTGCTTCCCGTGCTTGCCGGCCACGGGACCCGAAACGTGACGCGACCCGGCGACGGAAACGCCGGGCGGCGGCGCGGCGCGGAACAGGCTTTCCATCTGCAGCACGGACGAAGTCATGTCGTCGAGGCTGCGGCGGAGCAGCTTGGCGGCCTCGCGGCCAGAATCGGGATCGTCGGCGCCGGAGGAGGACGCGACAGATCCGACTGGCGGAAGGATTGGCGGACTGGGCTCGGACTTCGGAACCGATGGCGTCTGCGGCGCCTGCGATGTCTGAGGCGGCGGCGACTCCGGCAACTGCGGCAACTGCGGAGTTGGCGGCTCCGGCGCTGGCGACGGCGGCGGCTCCGGCAACTGCGGAGTTGGCGGCGCCGGCACTGGCGGCGGCGGCTCTGGGGCCGGGGCGGGCGTTTCAGCGGCGGGTCCGGCGGACGCCGCGGACGCGCTTTTGCGAGGGCGTCCGCGCTTGCGCTTTGGCGGCTCGGCCGGAACCGAAGTCTGCGCTGTTTCCGGATCCGGAGCGGCAAAGCCGGGAAGTTCCGGCAAATCGGGGAGCTTGTCGTCTGTCATTTGCGTATGTGCGTGGTTTCGGAAAACAGATGCCTTGCGAGGAGTTCAAGAGCTTCAGCCGACGAGTCGTTGCGAATCGCGAAGTCGGCCCTGCGGAGGCGATCCTCCGCAGGAAGCTGCGATGCGACGCGAGAGAGAGCCTCGGCCCGGGAAAGTCCGCGCCCCGCCATTCGGGACAGCCTGACATCGATGTCGGCAGTCTCCACCGAGGCGGAGGCGTCCCAGTCCGAAGTCCATCCGCATTCAAAAAGCAGGGGGATCTGGGCGACGCGAAGCGCGCAGCCCGGTTTGGACGGGGAGTTTTTCCATGCGAGAATCGCGGAGCGGATCAATGGGTGGAGAGCATTTTCAAGACGGCGGCGCTCGGCTGAATCACCAAAGACGACCGCAGCGAGGCGTCGGCGGTCGGTTGATCCGTCGGGAGCGAGACACGAGGCTCCGAATAACTCGGCGACAGCCTGCGCACCCGGGGCGCCAGAACAATGCAGCGAGCGGACAACGTCATCCGCGTCTATCGTTTCGGCGCCAAGACCAGCGAGCATCCGGGCGAAAAGACTCTTGCCGCTTGCGATCCCGCCTGTCAAGGCGAGTGCGAACATTGGCTCTTGTGAGTTGTTGCCCGTAAACGGGGGCGAATACTATCACTTGGCGCCGTCCGCGGTCAAGCGGGCATGCCGTGTTGACTTGGAATTTCCGTTCGACTATCATCCGCCCCCGATTTTTGCAACCAACGAAATACAGGAAAATCCAGCCATGAAGCAGATTTACCAGCCATCAAAGATTAAACGCGTCCGCAAGATCGGGTTCCGCGCTCGCATGGCGACGGCCGACGGGCGCGCCGTTCTGAAGCGCCGCCGTCAGAAGGGCCGGGTGCGCCTCACGCAGGTCTGACATTACTCTGCGCTGGCGTGTTCCGCCTTCCCAGGGCCGACCGCCTCGTGCGCCGTTCGCAGTTCGAGGCGCTGTATTCCGCGCCCGGCAAGCGCGCCGGGCGCTATCTTGTTGTCTTTTCCGCTCCGGCTCCGGCGGGGGTTTTGCGCCACCGGCTCGGCACCACCGCCGCGAAGCGGACGTTTCACGACTCCTGCGAGCGCAACAGGGCGAAACGTCTGCTGCGCGAGAGTTTTCGGCTCCTTCGTCCTGAGATTCCCGGTCCGCCGCGCGATTTCGTGCTTGTGGCCAGAAGGCCGATTCTGTCGGCCAGGGAGCCACAGGTTCGGGCGGATTTCTCCTCGATTCTTAGGAAAAACGGACTGATGAGCGGGCGATGAAGCGGCTTGCCGTTTTGCTTGTTAGGGCGTATCAGGTGACGCTCGGTCCGTTTCTCGGCGGATCGTGCCGTTTCACGCCATCGTGCTCCAACTACGCGATCGAGGCGCTTGAGAAACATGGCGTCGTCAGGGGAACATGGCTGGCGGCGCGCAGGATTCTGCGGTGCCGGCCATTTGGAGGCAGCGGATACGACCCCGTGCCTCCGGCATAGCGAGCGCAAATTCTGAAGCCGAACCCCGCATGTCGAATCCCGAATCTGGAATCTGGAATTTCATAATACCTGAATCTTTTTTCTCTCATGAACAAATCTGAAAAAGCGATAGTCGCCATTCTGGTCGCGCTGCTGTGCGGCTGGTTCTGGTTCACCAAAAAGCAGCAGGCCGAATACGAGAAGGCGTATGCGCAGTATCTCGCCGAACATCCTGAACTCGCCGCCCAGGCGGAGGGCGGCGATTCCGAGGCGTCCGGCCAGAACGACGGCGCCGGCGCGGCGGCGCAAGGTTCGGATGGCGTGGCCGCAGGCCAGAAATCAGCCAGTCTTTCCGCCTGGGACGGAACAGTGGACAACGCCGCCCCGACGCCTCCCGCCGTGCCGGAGCGAACGCTCGAAGCCGGGAACGACGACTTGCGCATCGTGTTAACCAGCCGCGGCGGCGCGGTTAAGTCAGCCACGCTTCCAGGCTACCCGCGGACTTTGGACGAGAACTCGCCCCCCGTGTCGTTTGACTTTTCGTCATCTCCGGCCCTGTCCCTTGAGGGCGTTTCCGGCCTCGGAGCGGCCGACGGCGACTTCTCCCTCTCGGAAATCGCGCCGGAGAAGCTTCCTCGGGGCGCCGCAGGCGGTGTCGAGGCCCGCTGCAGGACCGCGAGCGGACTCTCGCTTGTGCGCAGGGCGACCTGGGCTTCGCAGGGATTCGCCGTAAAGGTCGAAGACACGTTCGTCAACGAAGGCGCCGCTCCGGTCGGGATTGACGCCATGGCCGTCGCGCTCGGACCGGTGTCTTCGGTCTCCGCCGCCGATCTCGACCGCGACCTCGGAGTTGACGCCTCCATCGAGCGGCCCGACGGCAAGCGCGAGACGCCCCAGCAGTCGCTTTCCGCCGCGTTCTTCAAGGGCGGACCGACATTCGCCTCGGCTTTCGGAGCCGCTGGCGGCGGGTGCCAGGCGGCCACGCTTCCGCCGGGCGCCCCCGTGTCGGCGCAGACGCGGCTGGACGGCAGGATCGACTGGGTCGCGGTGCGCGAACGGTTTTTCGTCGAAGTGCTGACCCCCGGCACCGCCGGCGTTTCGCTTGAGACCCGCATCGAAAGGGCCGCCGACTCCCAGACAGGCGCTCCGATTTCCCTTTCAAGCGTCGGAGGGGCCCTGGGGTTCGCCTCGTCCCAGCTCGCGCCGGGGCAGTCGCTTGCGCGCTCGTATTCGCTTTATCTCGGGCCGAAGAAGATGTCGGAGCTGCGCAAGGAGGGCGCAGGGCACCTGGCCATAATGCGCTTCGGAACATGGTCTTGGTTCTGCCGGTATCTGCTCGACCTGCTCAACTTCATCCATCGCTTCGTGCCAAACTACGGGTGGGCCATCGTGGTGCTCACGCTTGTCGTGCGCCTTGTCATGCTTCCCATCAGTCGCAAGAGCGCCAGAAGCATGCGCAAGATGGCGGAAATCCAGCCCCAGATCAAGGCGCTTCAGGAGAAATACAAGGACGATCCCCGCAAGCTTCAGCAGGAGCAGATGCGCCTCTATTCCGAGAACCACGTGAATCCGCTCTCCGGATGTCTGCCGATGCTTCTGCAGCTGCCAGTCTTTGTCGCTCTCTTCACCGTGCTTCGAAGCGCCGTCGAGCTGCGCTATGCGCCGTGGCTTTGGATAGCCGACCTCTCCGAGCCTGAAAACTGCTTCAGGGAGACGATCGGCTTCGGGGTCAACTTCCTGCCGATAGCCATGGCCGTCACGATGACGCTGCAAAGCCGCCTGACGCCTTCCGCCGGCGACGCGCAGCAGCAGAAAATGATGACCGTCATGATGCCTGTCATGATGCTTGTGATGTGCTACAACTTCGCCTCGGCGCTGGGACTTTACTGGTCGGTCTCTCAGGCGCTCGCCATCGCGGGAATGCTTTGGGCAAGGCGCGGGGCCGGCAAGACGGGCGGAAACTCCGGTCAGCCAGGCGTGACCGTGGAGCCGCCCGTGCGCGAAACGCGCCAGATGAGGCGTGAACGCGAACGCCGCGGCGCGGCCGGAGTCTGACGCCGGAGAACGCCGTCATGAAGGGCGAAGAGAACGGAGTTGAAGCTTCCGGCCGCCGTGACGCGGCCTCCGGCGCGGTCGCGCATGCCGCGCACGGATCAAGGGCGGCGCGGCGTCGGCTTCGCAAGGACGACCTGCGGACGTTTTCCCGCATTCTCGGCTTCGCGCGTCCATACTGGCGGCGACTTGCCGTCGGAGCCGTTGCGTCGATGCTGGGCGGCGGATCAGTGATCGCCCTTTTTCTCTCCGCCCAGAGCGCTCTTTCCTTCATCTTCGACAACCACGCCATGATGACTGCCGGCAGCGGCGGCGACGGGATCGCCGTCGTCGAGGAGACGAATGCCGGGAATTCGGGCGGAGCCGGAATTGAAGTGCCGGAGGACGTCGGAGCGCCGTCCGTTGAGACGGCTCCCGATTCTGACGGACCTTCGGACTCCGCGTCCGGACTTCGTCGCTGGACGGACGGCATGACGCGCAAGGTCGCTGGCAAGATGCTCGACGAAAAGTCCGTGCGCCGCCTTGAATCGATGGGGCTGACCGGTCTTGTGTGGGTCTGCGTGGTTCTTATCGTTGTCATAGCCCTGAACGCCGCTTGCCAGTTCGCGAGCATGTATCTGCTGCAATGGGTGGGACAGCGGGTCGTCATGGATTTGCGGGAGGCGATTTTCCGCCACCTTCAGGAGCTCTCCCTAGGCTTCTACGGAACGTCTCGCGCCGGCGACATGATCTCGCGCACCGTCGCCGACACGCAGCTGCTGCAGAGCACAGTGTCAAGCGTTATCACCGACGCGGTCCGCCAGCCCGCGAAACTGGTAATGGTGTTCGCCTTCGTCATTCTGGTGGAGTGGAAGCTCGCGCTTTTCTCGCTTGCGCTTGTGCCGACGATCGTCGTGCCGGTCATCATCATCGGGCAGTTGCTGCGCCGCATCAGCCGCGACGCCCAGCGCCGCCTGGCCGACCTCACCTCCGTCATGAAAGAGGCCCTGGACGGCGTGGCGGTCGTGAAGGCGTTCGGACAGGAGGAGCGCGAGGAGAAGCGCTTCAACGACCTCTGCCACGGCTTTTTCCGCCAGATGGTCCGCGCCACCAAGGCCAAGAGCCTCAACGATCCCATCGCCCACATAATCGGCGGACTTGGCGGCATGGGCGTCCTGATTTACGCAATGGTCGAGTCGATGCCGATCGAACAGTGCGTCGTATTCGCCTGCGCGCTCTGGGCGCTATACGACCCGCTCAAGAAACTCGGCCGCATCTCGATGGAAATCCAGCAGAGCAGCGGCGCCGCCGACCGCATCTTCGAGATACTGGACGCCCCTGTGACCGTGCGCGACGCCCCGGACGCTCGACCGCTTGAAGGCCCCCTCGACACGCTTGAGCTGCGGGATGTGTCCTTCGGCTACGGCTCAAGGCGCGTGTTCAACGGGCTGAACCTCACGATCCGCGCCGGTGAAAGCCTCGCGATTGTCGGACCGTCAGGAGGTGGCAAGACGACTCTCGTCAGCCTGCTGCTGCGCTTTTTCGACCCCGACTCCGGAGCCGTTCTGCGCAACGGGTTCAACCTGCGGCTCGCCACCGAGGCGTCGTTGCGCCAGCGCATCGGGCTTGTTCTCCAGGACACGTTTCTGTTCAACGCCACCATCGCCGAGAACATCGCATACGGCAAGCCGAACGCCACGATGGAGGAGATCGAGGCCGCGGCCCGCCTCGCGCACGCCGACGAGTTCATTCGCGCCAAGGAACACGGCTACGACACCGTTGTCGGCGATCGCGGCATTTCGCTTTCCGGCGGGCAGAAGCAGCGCATAGCCATTGCGCGCGCGCTGATTCGCAAGCCCGAGATCCTCATTCTCGACGAAGCGACGTCCGCGCTCGACACGGACAGCGAGCGCGCCGTCCAGGCCGCCATCGACGATCTCATGGATCATCTGACCGTCATTGTGGTGGCGCACCGCCTTTCGACCGTGGCCAAGTGCCGTCACGTCGCCGTGATCGCCAACGGCGGCGTCGCCGAATACGGGACGCGCGAGGAACTCCTGGCCATTCCAAACGGCATCTTTTCGAGGCTCTACGGCCTTCAGTTCGGCAGGGACTGACCCGGGGCTGGCGCGCCTGCCTTCACTTCACTTCGCCGATCTCACGGCAGCGTCCAGTTCCTTCCACGAGGAGAGGCGAAGCGGGCTGCCATGCATCGGAGCCCCCGAGTCAGATGGCGGGATCCATGCGCGGTTCCACGGACGGTCGAAGGCTGCGACTCTGCAGAAGTCGGCCCGCACAAGGGCGTCGAGCGCGGCCGGGGCGTCGTCCACCGCCAGCGCGAAGCCCATGCCGGCCAGATCGTCGAATTGAACTACGCCTTTTTCGCCCTCGCCGAATCTGTGGTATTTGTCAACGTGCAGGACGGGGACTCCGGAGAGGCCGCGCGCCGCAAGCCACGCGACAGACGCGGCGTGCGCCGACAGCGGACGCCCTGTTACCACAACCGGGGACGCCACGCCGTCGCGCAACCACCCGCGCAGAACTTCCGCCGCCCCGGGTATTTCCGGGATGTCCTCCAGTTTTTCGGCGTGAAACCGATCCATGAACAGCGAGTATTCGGAGTCCGGAATGCCGAGCGACTCGCGCAAATCGAAATGGATCTGACGCCCCGGCACCGGATCGCGGCCGAATTCGGCCTTGGCGAACGCCGCCAACGCGCGAAACGTCTCGGACAGAACGTCGTCGAAGTCGAGATACACTCGCATTTTGCGGAGGGGTTGCGGTTGAAGCCGATGGCGTCCGGCTTTGCGAAGGGCGCGGAGAGGTTTAGAAGAGCCAGCCGGCCGCGAGCCGAACCGATGTTTCAGCCCCGACGGAAGCCGCTCCTTTCAGCACCCAGCGGTCATCCGGGGTGTACCACCCGGCAAGAGAAAGCGACGCCGGCTGCGAGCGATCGGCTTCGATCTCGAACGTGGAGTCTCCGACTGGCACTTCGGTGCCGGACGAGGTGTCGGTCCAGCAATCGACGGCGAACAGAAGCCCGACGCCCCAATACCAGTCGTCGTAGCGAACTCCGGCGCATGCTCGCAGAACAAACTCGTCCAGATCCACATCCCCGCTCCAGTCGGTGAACGACAGCGAGGAACCGGTCGCCGACGCGGACGTGGCGGTGCCATCCGCTTCGTCGGCGCTTGCGGCGGAGGCCGCGACCGGCTTCGTCCGCAGGGTGGTCGCGGACACGTCGGCGGAGACCTTTTCCCACAGCGCGCGGACGCCTAGGGACGCGCTCCAGCCGTCGGCGATCTGAAGGCCGTAGTCCCAGCCGCCGGCGGCAAAGAAACCGCTGCCGCTGCGAATCTTGAGATGCGAGACGGAGAGCGAGTCCTCCACGATCGAGCCGGCGCTTTTCGCGCCTGAGGCCCAGCCGAACTCGCCCGAAAAGCCGTTCCACTGCCCCGAAAGTCCGAAGCGCGTGGATGAGAGCGGCTCCTTCTTCTTTCCGGAAAGACCGCCGAGCTTCCAGTCGTGCTGGACGCGGTGAACAGGTTCGATGAATGCGGAGACGTCCGACTTCGGAAAGAACCTCTTCGCGCGCCACGTTGGGCGGGCCTCACGATGCGCCGCCGGATTGGTGCTTGGCACGGGGCCGAGTTCCCAGCGCTCGGGAAGCTCGTCGCCGGGGGCGGAGGGGACCCGGCGGGCCTGCGTGACTATGGCCCTGTCGACGGAGGGGTCGCCGCCGGCGAAACGCTCGATGCGGGAAAACACGCACGCGACCGGACCGAGGTCGAAGATTCGGTGCTCCACAAAGTCGTAGGGACCTTGCGCGGCAAGCGTTTCGGCGTCGGCGAAGTTGATCTGCCCCGGGGCCGATTCCAGCACGATCCAGGTTCCTCCGGCGGCCGCGAATCGGTTGCCGGGCTTGGAGACGACAGGGCCGACTGTGCGGCCGGAGATGGTCTCCGTCACCCAGAACTGCCGGAACTGCGACGCTCCGGAGGCGGCGATGGCACGCGGGGCTGCCGCCGCCGCGAGGAAGGCGACGGTCAGCGGCGCGACGAGGCGTCGGATGCGGAAGAACCGCAGGAAGCGGAAAAGGCGGAAAAGGCGGAATGCTCCCGACACGGCGACCCCCGTTTTTTCAGATGCCCTGTGAAGAACGCGCGTATTCGGCGATGAAGCGCGGAATGTTGGAAGTCGAAACGTCCGCCCCCCAATCCTTCACGATTTCGTAGATTTCCGTGGAGTCGCTGCACCAGAGGTTCACGGAAAGCCCCGCGGCATGGGCCTTGGCTACGATCATCGGGCCGGTGCGCCGCCAGTCTGGGGCAATGCGGACGCAGCCGAGCGCGGTGGCCTGGGCGATGTCGTCCTCGCAGAATCGGTCCCCGCAGATGAGGCCGAGGCGGGCGTCCGGGAAGAGTTCGTGGAAGCGCTTCAGCGTGGGAATGGAGAAACTCGTGAAGGCGTATGTCCCCTCGACGAGCCCGCACTCGATCGCCTGGTCGTGCAGGAGCGTCACGTAGCGGTCAAGGCGCTCTGGCGTCATCTCGTCGCCGTGCTCCTTCATCTCGATCTCGACATCGACGTCGGCGCGGCCCTTGTAGAGTTCGCAGAACTGGCGGAATGTCGGGACGTTTTCGCCGGACCGGCGGAGTCGGAGCGCGGTTAGCTCCGCCAGCGTCTTTTCGTCCACGCGGCCGGTGCCGTTGGTGGTGCGGTCCACGGTGTCGTCGTGCATGATCACGAGTTCGCCGTCCTTTGAGAGTCGCACGTCGGTCTCGGCGCCGACGATGCCGCGCGCGAGAGCGTCGGCAAAGCCGCCAAGCGCGTTGTCGTCGTAGTCGTCGAGTCCGCCGCGGTGGGCGAGGACGAGCGGGTGCTCGCGCGTGGGGGCCGCGGCGGCCGGAGCCGCGGGCGCGGCAACCGGAGCGGCCGGGGCGGTCTCGGCGACAGCCTCGAACGTGAAGCTGTCCCAGGGCAGGGCCGCCTCGCCATTTCCGGCGAGCAGCTTGTCGGTGTGGAGCAGCAGCGGGAAGTCGGCGGCGTCGAGCTCGCCGGTCGCGATGCGGGCCTTGACGGCGCGTCCGACGCGCTCGGCGACGACGAGGGATTCGAGCGTCACGCCGGCGAGTTCGGCCTTGGCCTGGTCGATCGTGAGGCCGCGGCCGAGGAGGATGCCGACCTGGCGGGTCCGGCCCCCGTAAACGGTGACGTAGAGGTCGCCCACGCCGACACAGAGGTTGTCCAGCGTCCCCGCGCCCTGCAGCTCAAGCAGCCGGGCCATTTCCTTGGCCGCCTGGCCGAAGACCGCGGCCTGGCTGTTGAAGTGGAGTTCGCTGTCGAGTCCGCGCTCCTTTTGATTGAGTCCGACTGTGAGGGCAATGCCAAGAGCGTAGCCGTTCTTGAGCGCCACGGCGCTCTCGATGCCAGTCACGTCGGTGGAAAGGGAGATGTGGTAGTATGGGGTCGCCATCATCGCGCGGATGCGGCGCAGGGTGGGCAGGTCCCCGCCGCAGAACGCGACCTCGGTCTGGTCGTGGGCAACGAGTTCGTAGCTGGTGCACGGTCCGCCTATGGCGCAGATGTCGCGAACGATCCCCTTTGCGGCCAGCCGACTCTTCCAGAGTTCTGGATAGGTGAGGAGTTTGCCTTCGGGCGTGTCCCAGAGTCCCTTCGTCACGGAAAGAACGGGGACGGAGCGCGGAATGCGCGGCAGGACCTCGTCGCAGAACCAGTCCACTCCGAAGCTGGACACCCCGCCGATCACGAGATCGACGCCTTCGAGCGCCTTGTCCAGTTCGTCGATCTTGTAGTATTCGACGCCGGCCGGAAACGGGGGAATGCCCTGCGGAAAGTGCTTCGCGAATTTTGGATGGCGTCCGGTGGCGCGGCATGCGTCAATGATTTCCCCGTCTAGCGGAGACCCGACAAGGCGGACAGTGTTTCCGTTTTCGCGGGCGGGAAACGCCAGGGCGCTACCCATCATGCCCGAACCGACAATTGCTATTGTGGACATTGTGTTTTGTGGATTCCTTGTGCGGGCCGCGCCATTCCGGTCGGCCCTTGTCGAATTGACAACGGCGCGCAATCCTATCAAAGCCCCCGCCTCCGGGTCAAACGTTCAATTCGAAGCGTCCGGCCGTCCCGCGGAATTCTTGAATTTCGGGCGCCAATGCTGTATAAACCCCTGCATGCGACCGACGATCCCGCCAAGACATCTCGCTCTGTTCCTGTCGTTGATTTCCGCGATGGCCATCGGCTCCCGAGGAAGCACCGTCCTGCTGCGGCTTCCCGGGAGCGAAGAATACCTTGACTCCGAGTGTTCGACCAACGCTGTCATTAATCGCGGCATGCTGGAAGGCATCCGGATCCTCGAAGGGGAAATGTCTCTGTTCGCAACGCCGTCAAATGCCGTGGAAATCGCCTTCGGTGCGTCCGATTGCGGCGACTTGCCCCCTGGCGGCGAATCGTTTTCAATGGGATGGCGCGGTGGAGTTTGGTTCTTCGCGTCTGGAACCGAGAGAGTTGAATCCCAGTCCATTTGCAATGCCGCGCGGCGAACTCTGTCGTTCTTGTTGCGAGTCGCCCAGGACGGCTCTCCGATGTCGCTTTCTCTTCGCGCTGATGATGTCGGCAACGCGTTCGATTCGCTCGTGTTGTCTCCGCCGACCTGGCTGTTTTCCCGCGAGTGGAATGTCGCTCGTTTGACAATTCGCGGCATCGACGCCACAGATGAATCTGTTTCCGTCAGATTTTTGACCGATCCCGGAATGATGCTCTTGCGGTAGTGCGAGGTAAATGTCGCTTTTTGCGTTAGTGCGTGGCAAGCGCCGCTCTTGCGGTAGTGCGAGGTAAGTGGACGTGGTGGATTCCGTTCCGTTCAGTGATGCCGCCGCGGCGTTCGCCATCGTGCTGACTCTTGTCTGGGCTGGCGTCGCGGCGGCTCTGTGGGGCTCTTTTATCCGTCACTCTCGCCACGCCGCCGCATCGGCACCGCCCGCGCGCCGCGTGGACCGCGCCGCCGCCACATCGGTAGGGTCCGCGCGCCGCGCGGGCCGCCCTGGGAGCGCGGGCTTCCAGCCCGCGGACCGCAACTGCCTCCTCCATGCGGCTGTGGCATTCTTGTGCCTGCTTGTCGCGTCGCTCTACGGCGGGGCGAAGCCCGGGCGCGGCGACGCCACAACTCAATCAAACGCCGCTTTGCGCGCGGAAAACGCCGCGCCCTCCGCCCTTACCAGCGTCTCGATCTCCCCGGAGGACGCCGCTCGCGGATTCGTTCTTGCGCGTGTGGGCACGAACGAGGTCCACGACTTTTCGCCGCCGTCCGATTCGGCCGTCCTCGATGACTGGCGACGTTTCGGCGCGGCGACGGATTGGGCCGTCGTCGCGCCCCCCGACTGGGCCGCATACGTCGGCTCGAACGTCGTCTCGCGCTTCCGCGCGTTTTCGTTTGGCCGCGTCGATCCGCTCGTCAACGGCGTAATCTCGCCGGACTGGCGCTTTTCGCCGCTCGACGCGTCCATGGGGATTGTCCCCGCCGCGAACTGGCCGCTGCTGCCGGAGCCGTCCCGTCCGAGCCAGTTCTGGAGCGCCGTGTCGCCGTCCAACACCTTTCTTCTCACTTGGCAAAACGCGCTGCTCGGCCGCGTGACGAATTCGCCCGTCTCCGTCCAGCTCGAACTCTTCCCCTACGGCCGCTTCGACTACCGCTACGACTTTTCCCGCCTTCCTGTCCTCGCCGCGCCTGGGAGCGCGGGCTTCCAGCCCGCGGACCACTCCATCGCCAGCCTGCTCGTCGGCGCGGCGCAGGGCGGCGAGCCATGGACCACGAACGCGCTCTCCACCGCCGTCACGTCCCTATCGTTCATCCCCGTCTCTCCCGCCGACCTCGAAAATCCCGACCGCGACGGCGACGGGCTTCCGACCGCCGCCGAGGTCTTTCTCCACGGCACCGATCCGGACGTGCCGGACACCGACCTCGACGGCGTTTCCGACGCCGCCGAGGTCGCTCTCGGCTCCGATCCGCGCGTCCGCGACACCGACGGCGACGGCCTCGTGGACGGATCGGACCCGGACCCGCTAGCCCCGACGCCGCTCATCGACGCCGACAACGACGCCATCCCCGACGCCTACGAAACGCACTGGTTCGGCTCGACGAATTTCGTCGATGACGCGCAATCGCGCGACGACACGGGCTTCACGCTCGCCGGAAAGATCGCCGCCGGAATTAGTCCCGTGGCAGCGGCTTCTCGGCATGAAGTCTCGTTCCCCGGCGAACTAGCCTCGTGGAAACTCTGGGACGGATTCGCGGCCGACATTTCGGGAGGTTCGACAAATCTCGTCTTTGAGCGGACGTTCAGCATCGACCGCTCCTCGGCGTGGCAGCAGTTTTTCCTTTCCTCCTCGCCGACCAATGCGGCTGGATGGGAGGTCTTCGGCGGACTCGTCGAATGGAGCGACTCCTCCGGCGCGTGCGGCTCGCTTGCGCGATCGCCGCTTGGCGACAGCGTTCGGATTCCCCTCGGAAGCAACGTCGTCAATAGCCTGACGATCCGGCTGCGCGCCTCGGGCCCGTTCGTCTGCACGCGCTCCCCGCTTTACCTCGTCGCGTATGCGCCCCGCGTGGAACTTGAAAATTCGCAGACAGTCGATATCGCGTCAAACTACAGAGTTTCCGTGATGACAGGCGGCTCGTTTGAAGCCGCGGCGCTTTCCGTTGACAGGTCGCTTCGTCCGTGCAGGGTCCCGCCGTGCGCCGAGGAGCTTGACACTTCGGAACTGACGGAGGGAGGCGATGCGGGAAACAGCGGGTTCTGGTTCAATGGCGACGCCGAGTCCGGCTCCATTTCTGTGCCGCGTCCCGGGGTGTATTCTCTTCCGGCCATTTCGCTTCCGCTGTCCGACTCGCCGCTTCTTCGCGCTTCGGGCGGCGCCGCGGCCGCGCGCGGAGGCGACTCCGGAAGGCACGACCTGCTCGTCCTTTCGCCCCGCGTGTGGTATGAAGGACGCTGCTACGAGGGCGGAGTCCGATACGACCGCGACAGCGACGCCTACGCGCCCGAAGATTCGTATCCGCTCGACAGCGCATGCCTCCGGAAGGCGTTTCGCGTCGATTGCGCCGGATATTGGCAATGCGACTGCTCGCATGGCGTGGACTCCGGCCTCGGCTCCGACGCCCCGTGGTATGTCGCGACGTCGTGCGTCGCCGACGAGGAGCGATGTTCCGGATCGGTTTCCGTCGGCGGAGTTACGGTCTGGTCCGGCGTGGCATGGCATTCGCACGGCGAAAAGTGCGAACAGGGAGATCTGGTGCTGTCGGACGAATGCGGCGGATGCTCGGCCGACTGCTCCGACGGCAATTGCGATTCGCTTGAAGGCCCCGATCTGGGATCGCTCAAGTTCCGCGTCCCGCTCGGCGCCCCGCGCAGGGGGCAGGTCTCCGGGTTCCTGTATTTCAGGACCGACGGACCCGTCGAAATCACGCCCGCGACCTTCCAGCTCCTTTCCCGCGCCGACGCCGACGTGACCGACACCATGTCCGGCGCGACCAGGCGCGTCGCGTGCTCCGACGCTCGCGGGCGAGACCTGACGCTCGCGCCCGTCGAAAACGGCGTCCGCGTGACGATTCGCACGACCGCCTCGCAGGCGCTTGAACACACCTGGGACATCGTGAACGTCGGCGGCTCTCCCGACGTCGTGCGCCTCGTCAAGACAAGCCGCCTCGGCAACACGATGGAGGACTGGACGTTCACGCGCTCGGCGGACGGCGACTGGACGCGTCTCGACAACATCGCGGGAACGTCGGAAGCGCTGGAAGCGAGCGACTACACCGAGTGGGGCGGCGCAAAATTCGAGACGCGCACCATCCGCGACGCCGCCGGGGCGTTTCTGGGCTCGACCCACACGGAGACCTCAATCATCGGCGAATGCGACAACGCCGTCATGCGCGAGACATATCGCGCCGAAGACACGGGCCGCAACGTCCGCTGGCGCTCGGCCGAGTGGTGGAACGACCCCCAAACGCAGCGTCACGGCAAGCTGCGGTTCCTCGCAGCCAACGACCGCCCGTGGGAATACCACGACTACGACGGAGCCGGTCGCGAAGTCCTCCGCGTCGAGCAGCGCGACGGATCGCCCGCGCCGGACTTGTCCATCGCGGCGGCGAACTCCAGTCCGCCGGTGTCGTCGGGCGAACTGGAGTTCGCCGTCTCTATTTCCAACGCCTTCGTCACGGTCTATGGCTACGACCCTCTGCCCGGCGACACGCGTAGCATCGAGGACTTCCACAGCCCGCGCCTCGAAACGCGCTACGTGGTCACGAACGGCGTCGTGACGCTCGTCTCCCGCACCTGGCGCCGCCACACGCGCGACGCCGCAGGCCACCCTGGGAGCGCCTCCGCCACGTCGGTAGGGCCCGCACGCCGCGCGGGCCGCCCTGGGAGCGCGGGCCTTCCTGGGAGCGCGGGCTTCCAGCCCGCGGAACTTGGAAATGCGGCCTCTGGCCGCGCCGCATCCGCTCTGCCCACCCGCAAGACCGAAATTTGGCGCGCCGCCACTGCGCAATCCGAACCATTCAACTTTTCAACTTCTCAACCATTCAACTTTTCAACTGGCAACGCCTACTCCTACGCCGTCGCCATTGACGAAGACGCCGACGGCGTCCCGCTCGTCATGCGCGGCCGCGTCGTCGAAGAGCTCGACGAAGACGGCGTCCTTTCCTCGGCGACCGTTTCGCAGTCCGGCGGTCGCATCCGCGTCGAGACTCGCAAGTCACGTGCCGGCGCCGCCTTCCCGACATACGCCGCCGAGGAATACGACGACACCCACGGCACACTCCTGCGCGCCTCCACATATCTTTCCGCCACGGACGCCCTCGTCGCCGACGAAATCAACGCCTACGACGAAAAGAACCGCCTCCGCTCCACGACCTACCTCGACGGCACGTTCTCCACCAATTCATATTCCTGCTGCCGGCTCCTGTCCTCCACCGACCGCGACGGCCGCACCGTCCTGCGCTCCGCCCGGACCGGCACCGACCACCTCTACTACGCCATCGAAGACATCTGGCTTGCGAATCTCTCCACGAACGGCGCCTTCCGAGTGACGCAGCACTTCTTCGACGCGCTCGGCCGCGAAACCAACACGGTGACGCGTACATCCACGACTCCGGGTGGGGCGAACCGTCCCGGCGAGCCGCAAGGGGGAGGCGGATTCCAGTCCGCCGTCTCCATCTCCTATCCAGACGGCGGCAGCGACTACGCCATCCGCACCGACGAGCGTGGCGCGGTCGCCGTCACGCGCACGGATCTCCTCCCCGAAGCCGTCCGCACCACCGAAATCCTTTCCACCAACGGCATCGAAGTCCTCCGCACCATCACCACAACTCTCCATGACGGTGCTACCACCACCCGCCGCGAATGGACGGCTTCTGGTGGGGCGAGCCGTCCCGGCGAGCCGCAGGGGGGAGGCGGACTCCAGTCCGCAGTCTGGACCTCCACCACCACCTCCACCACCTATCTCCCCACCGGCCACCGCGTCGAAACCACCGTCACCACCGCCTCCGACGTCCCCGCCGTCACCAACTCCGTCGCCACCTACGACCTCCTCGGCCGTCTCGTCTCCACCCTCCGTCCCGGCGCCAATGGCGCCGCCATCGCCACCACCAACCTCTACGACGGCGCATCCTCCCGCATTCTTTCGTCCACGACAACCGGTTCTCCGACCATCTTTTACGACTACAACGCACGTGGAGAACGCATCTCGGCTTCACGAGAAAATAAAACCGCCGAAACTGAAACAACTTACGAAACCGACGCCTCAAATATCGTCTGGCGTATTGAAACCGCAATGCGGATCACCGGTTCCGTCACGAACTCCGTCCGCGTCCGACGTACGCAACTCACGGGCCTTTTCTGCGACGGACTCCGCAGCCGCATCGTCGAAATCCCCGAATCCGGGATCGCGACCACGACGGAAAGCTCCTTCGACCCCGCTTCCGGCATCTTGCAGACGCGCTCCGTTTCCGTCGGCACCACTCCGGTCGTCGCCGAATCGAAATTCGGACTTGGCATTTCCGAAACGACTCAGGACGGAACGCGCACTTTCGCATACGATGCGTTCGGACGCAACTGCGCGCATTTCTCCATGTCCGCATCCGGCATCACCAACCGCATCGAAACCTTCGACCACGACGTTTCCGGCAACGTCGTGCGGCACTTCGTCGATCTGTGCGACGGACGCACCGGTGAATGGACCGCGCTCTTCGACGCATTGAACCGCGAAACGTCGCGCACCGACGCGCTCGACAACGCAACATCCACCGGATACGATCCGCTTGACCGTCCGGTTTCGGCAGATGGCGACACCTATCCGCTCCGCTACGGCTACGATACTTCCGGCAGGAAAAACCGTTCCGCCACCACGCGGGACGGCGGCGAGAACTGGGACGAAACGAGTTGGAATTTCGACGCCGCGAGCGGTCTCTGCACCAACAAGACCTACGCCGACGGCTCGCGCGTTTCCTACGACTACACCGACAATGGCCGCCGCATCCGCACCACGTGGGCGCGCGGAGCGTGGAAACAAAACGCCTGGAACGACCAAAATCTGCTTTCCGGAATGACCTACTCCGGGACGGCCACTCCGTCGGTCGCCTACACCTACCATGATTCGGACAAGTTGGCGTCCGCGACGCTCTCCGACGGCACGGCGTATGCCTACGCATACGACGACCGGTTGCTTTGCACGAACGAAACGGTGACGCTCGATGACAAGGCGTTCCATGTCGTGCGCACATACGATGCGTTCCGCCGAGCCGGGGAAACGTCGGTCGTCGTCACGAACGCACGGCATGCCGCCAAAATCCGGCTCTACAACTCCGAAAACCGCATCAGCGGCTACGCGCTCACCAACTCAGCCGGACGTGGCGTGTCGGTGTCTTTCGCCTACGACGGCTCGTATGTGACCAACATCGCCTACACACTCCCCTCTGGCGCATGGTTCACAGTCGCGCTTTCCCGCGATCCGGCGCGAAAGTACCTCGTCACGCGCCGGGACTATGCATTCAACTTGCAACCAGTATTTTGGTATTCCACCGAGTACGACATTCTGGATCGTCCGACCAGCGCGATGGATTCCGCGTCGCTCGCGCGGTCGTGGACCTACAACAACCGCTCGGAACTCGCCGCCGCGACCATCGGAACGAACCGCTTCGACTACGCCTTCGACACCATTGGCAACCGCGACATTGCATCCGCCAACGCCGCGACCAACGCCTACACCGCAAACAACCTCAACCAGTACACCTCCATCTCGAATCTCTGCGCCTCCGCGCCTCTGTGTGAGATAAATTCCACCTACGACGCCGACGGCAACCTCCTGCGCGACGGCTTGTTCCGCTACGCATACGACGCCGAGAACCGCATGATCCGCGCCACGTCGCTCGGCCAAACCAACGACTCAATCCGGGTCCTCAACGCCTACGACCACACCCACCGCCGCACGAAGAAAACGGTCCAGCGCTTTGCCTTTCCCGGCGGCGGGGCGAGTTCTCCGGGCGTCCCGCCCACGCCACAGATTGGCGAATGGATCACGACCGAAACTCACACCTACGTCTGGGACGGCAACAACATCGTCCTTGAAAAGGTCGAGTTCGCCGATGGTTCAACCCGCGCGTTTGAGTATTTCTGGGGACCAGACCTCTCGGGCACAGAGCAAGGCGCGGGAGGCGTCGGCGGGCTATTGGCCGTCTCCATCGACGGGGCGTTCCACATTCCCTGCTACGACCACAACGGCAACATCGTCCGGTACGTATCCGAAACCGGCACCACCTCCGCCTCCTACGCCTACGATCCCTTCGGCAGTATCATTTCCTCCTCCGGCCCCCTTGCCGACGCCTTCACCTTCGGCTTCAGCACCAAGCCCATCGATCCTGAAACCGGCCTCGTCGCCTACCAGCGCCGCTTCTACAACCCCGCCATCGGCCGCTTCCTCAACCGTGACCCGATTGAAGAAGAGGGGGGAGAAAATCTGTATGCGTTCTGCCTGAACAGCCCTTCTCTATACATTGATATACTTGGAACAGATTGTTGGGGATACTTTGTCGATACGGCAAAAACATTGTCTGGGGCGTTTACTTTTGCGGCAGGAATTACTTTAGGGGCATCGGTTGGGTGGACTGGTGCAGGCGCAATCGGAGCAGCAGGATTATTGGCAATTGGAGCAGATCAATTTACAAGTGGGGTTCGGAATCTTGTAAATCGTGCGCGCGCTCAAAGTGTTTCAAATGACTCATACGTCCAAATCGCTTACAAGTATGTCTCGGAAAAAGTTACCGGTCGTGAAAATTCTGGTTTGCAGCAAACGCTTGATAATCTGTATTTTTCAGCTGAAATCGTTTCGGCCTGTGCAACTGGCACAATGTCAATAAAAGGTTCTATTGCGGCAGTAAGAAGTATAGGCACAGCGAGAATGGCCGGACACTGGATTGTGGTGAACGATTATCTGAAATACGAGTTTTACATGACAGCTGATGTATCAATTGTTAAGGCAGGGGGCATTGTTGCCACGGAGACGTTCAGTACGACTATGAGTGGAATCAGTTTTTTCTCGTCACCGACTAATGATATTGAGTCATTAGATGTGGAGAATGGAGCAGACCATGGATGGTGAATTGATACTCTGTATTTCTTGCACGTTGGCATTCCTTTTAGGTCTGCTAACCAAAAGATTTGGAACGACAGGAAGCGTTGTTTTGCTTCTGCTCGTGGTAAACATCTGCATTTCGTCTCCTGATTCGAGTCCTCCATATGGAAGTGTCTTATCTATCATCCTCTTCACGACATTAATTTTTCTGCATAGCAAGAGTCAGGGTAAAAAATCACCGTTGTATCGCTATAATCCTTACAATAGCCAAAGTGAGCTACCATCATTCCTAAGAATATTTCTTTTGATATTAGCCATAGTTGCAACATTTTTCTCAATTCTTGTGCGAATTGTAGGCAGATTCAACGCAGATGTCGACTATACGACTAGCGAAGAGCAACGCGATTTCAGGCTTTGGGGCATGGAAGAACGGGAGAAATGTGGAGCGAAGGAGCCATGAGCAAGAACAAGACACTTTCGGCGGCGAAGAGCGCCAAGAACGACGAGTTCTATACGCAGCTCGTCGACATCCAGAATGGGATCAACGCCTATCTGGACTACGACTTGGGCACATTCAGTGGCGATTCGGTTCTCTCTCCCAGCAACGACGACATCGGCAATCTGACGCACTTCTCGTCGGTCGCCATCACAAACGCATACTCCGCCAACTGCCTCAACCAATACGTATCCATTTCGAGTGGTGCGAGCCGTCCCGGCGAGCCGGATGTCGCGACAACGCCTTCGTCAATGCTTGCTTACGACATTGACGGGAATCTCGTCTCCGATGGCATTTTCCAGTACGCCTACGATGCGAAGAACCGCCTCGTCGCCGTGCGCAGCGCCTCCCTCACCAACGGCGCGATCAGGGTCCTCAACGCCTACGACCACAACGACCGCCGAGTCCGCAAGACGGTCCAGAGGCTCATGCTTCCAGAATCCGTTCCGCCCGCGCCGCCGCAATCGGCCGAATGGACCACCATCGCAACACACACATACTTCTACGACGACTGGAATCTGATTGAAGAGCGGATCGCCCGCGACGACGGCACCGCCTCCACCAACCGCTACGTCTGGGGCAAAGACCTCTCCGGCTCCCTTCAAGGCTCCGGCGGCGTGGGTGGGCTTGTCGCCGTGTCCCGTAACGGTCTGCACTACTTCCCGATCTACGACAACAATGGCAACGTGACAAAATACCTCGACGAGAGTGGCACTGTAGTTGCCGCATACACCTACGACGCCTTCGGCCGCACACTCTCCGCCTCTGGCCCGCTTGCGAATATTTTCCCACACCGCTTCTCCACCAAGTACTTCGATCCAGAAACAGGTCTCTACTACTACGGCCGCCGTTTTTACCACTCAGTCCTCATGCGGTGGATCAACCGGGATCCGATCGAAGAAAATGGAGGAATAAACCTATATATGATGTGTGAGAATAATGCGTTGTCATCGGTTGATTCGATTGGCCAGGATCGATATATAACCAGCGTTTCCTTACTTGATCCTTTTCGGATACACGCCGGCGTGGCTGTTGATCTGTGGGTCAAGAAATTTCGAGGAGGAAAACCTTGTTGCTGGTATTGGAAATGGGTTGGCATTGCCCGTTTTGATTATCGCCCGGATTTCCGCCCAAAATCAGTGATCACGATTGTTTTTGATGGCCGTATCCGTGGAAGGATCGATGAGACTCTTGGAGAGAATGTAAGAAGTCCCAGAATTATGCATTCGTCCCCTGAACAAGATCAAAAAATGTTACAAATGCTACATTCAGAAATGACCAACGGCTCCACGGACTACAATGTGCTTGTCCATAATTGCTGGATATGGGCCTTAGATGCAATCAGTTACGGATTGGACGCTCCAGACGAAATTGGGTCATGTGCAAATCCGAGAATTGTAAAACCGAAGTCGGCTTCGGCGTTTCCAGAACTCTCTAATTGGCCATTTTGACATAATAACATCATGAACACTAAAGAAATTTTGAACAATCATTCAAAATCAAGGCTTTTTGTGGTGGTGCTTTTTCTCTGCATTATTACCATGCCAGCAGAAAGCGACGAAAATTTTTTTGGAATGCTTATGCTCTGGAGATGGTCGTTAATCGGCATTTTATTTGAATTGTTAGCATCTTTGATACGACATTTTCACAATGTGTTGTCACGCTTCCTTCTATTTTTCGCTCTATTCGTGCGAATCGGGAGCGATCTTTCGATTTTTGGAATTGCCGCAACCTGCGCTTTGTCTTTAATAACTGTTTCTGAATCATGGTTGATCTGGCTATTGATGTTTTTATTGTTCTCATATATATCCTTTTCCACTTGCTGCCATAGCATGCACCTATTTCGGGAAATGGGAACTACTTGCCACCGCACCCGGTGAATGGTAGATTTTCACATATGAGAGTTGACAATGAGAAAGAATAAGACCATGTCTGTTTCCAATGGCGACGAGTTATACATGCAGTTCGACGATGGTCTTTATAAAGTTGCATTATAAAGTCATGGAAATAAAACACAAAATGGAATCACGCCTCTACGACGCAGAGGATCGCATATGCGACTACGCGCTCACGAACGCGGCGGGGCGGAGCGTTTCCGTGGCGTTCGCCTACGACGGTTCTCATTTGACGAACACTGTTTTCACGATGCCCAACGGAAGCCGTTTTTCCGCAAGGCTGTCGCGCGAGACCGGGCGCAAGCATCTGGTCACTCGCCGCGACTATTCCTTCAACGACATTCCGATCTACTGGTATTCGACGGAGTATGATCTGCGGAGCCGTCCGACAAACGCAATGGACTCCGCCGCACTGAACCGCGCCTGGAACTACAACCGCCGTTCAGAACTCGTCTCCGCGAATACCGGCACGAATCGCTACGAATACGCATACGACACCATCGGCAACCGCCTTCATGCCTCCGCGAACGCCGCCACCAATGCCTACATGGCCAACTGCCTCAATCAGCACACCGCAATCTCCAATCTCTGCGGCTCTGCGTATCTGCGTGAGCCATCATACGACGCCGACGGCAACCTCATTTCCGATGGTGTGTTCCGGCACTCCTACGACACCGAGAACCGCCTTGTCGCCGTGCGCAGCGCCTCCCTCACCAACGGCGCAGTCCGCGTCCTTAATGCCTGCGACCACAACGACCGGCGAGTCCGCAAAACGGTCCAGAGGCTCATGCTTCCAGAATCCGTTCCGACCACGCCGCCGCAATCGGCCGAATGGACCACCATCGCAACACACACATACTTCTACGACGACTGGAATCTCATTGAAGAGCGGATCGCCCGCGACGACGGTACCGACTCCACCAACCGCTACGTCTGGGGAAAAGACCTCTCCGGCTCCCTTCAAGGCGCCGGCGGCATCGGCGGACTTCTGGCCGTGCTCGTATCCGAAAACACCTCCACGACTCCTGACCTTTCAACTTTTCAACCTTCAACCTTTCAACCGTATTTCCCCTGCTACGACCACAACGGCAACATCGTCCGCTACGTCTCAGAAACAGGTGCCGCCTCCGCCTCTTACTCCTACGATCCCTTCGGCAACATCATCGCCGCCACTGGCCCCCTCGCCGAAGACTTCACCTTCGGATTCAGCACCAAGCCCCTCGACCGCCAAACAGGCCTCATTTCTTACCAGCGACGCTTCTATAGTCCATTTTTCGGCCGTTGGCTCAACCGAGATCCAATTGCTGAATCCGGCGGAGAAAATAATAGTTCGCCCGACAAAACCGCATACAACACCACATACGACGGCAATGACACCCATGTCGAAACCCGTCATGTGTTCGATGTGTTTGGCGACATGGTCCAACGACTGATCCGGACGAATGAAACAGATTTCACCTCAGAAACCCTATCTTACACATACGGCCCGATAGGGAGACACGTGATGCGAAATGACGACTCTTTCGTCTACAACATGCGCGGGGGGAAGTCGTGTTCGCCGACATTGCCGATACGGCTACGCACTACGGTTACGACGAAATCGGAAATTCCACTAACTGGACCGTCAACAACGTAAACCAATACGTCCCGTTTGACTGCGACGAAGATGACAACCTGTTTTTCGACGGAGTGTTCGATTTCACGATGCCGCGCCGTGAATTCGTCAAATGACGATGTTCAGAGCCTATCCGCACAAGCGAGCCCGGCGAGGTAGTCGGCGCGAAGGCGGCCAATCTCGAACGCGAAGTCGTGCCAGGCAGGCAGCGCGGTCGCCGCCAGTTCATCCACGGTCGCGTCATCCATGTCCGCTGAGACTCGCGCCGCCGCGGCGTCCAGTCTTTCGACGATTGGAGCGAGAACGCTTTCATGGAACGCCGGATCTCCCACCTCGGCGTTTAGCCATCTACCGCACACGCCGACCGGACCCTTCGACTCCTCGTAGGACTTGCAGGCGGCCACGAGAACCGGGCGCATGATCCGACGACGATCGGCGTCCGAGAGCGCGAATGCGAGACGGCCCCATGACGAGCGTCCGTGGATCGTCCGCAGTCCATTCCACGAGCAGTTTCCCTTTCGCCCCCAGAGCATCGGCTCGAATTCCCAGACGGACTCCGCAGCCGGAACTCCGGTCGCCCAGTTCGTCCACGCGAACGCCCAGTAGAGAATGACTGAGCCATCTGTGCAGACGACTTGCTCTCGGCAGGCCGCGCGATTCCTCTCGTCGATTTCGCGATGCCCGGGCTGACTGTAAGCAGGATTGTAGATCGCGAGGCCGCCGGGACGCAGGGAATGCAGAACGCAGTGATATGGTGTGTTCGCGCCAGCCGCCAGATAGCACTCAAGCGATCCGGGAGACACGAGCCCCAGCGCGATTTCCGGGGCCTTTTCGTCAAAGACCTCAAGCCGGAAGTGAAGGCCCCATTCGTCCGCCATTGCCTGCCATTCCGGCGCGCGGACGTAGCGCCTAGGGTCCGCTCCGGCGACGGGACAGGCTTCGGCACCATCGTGCGAGTCGGCGCCAACCGCGCCGCGCCCCGTCGCGACGTCCGTCCAGAGACACGAGGCGTCGCCACCGTAGCCGCGATCAAGCCGCTCGGTTCCGGGTTTCGCGTCGCGGGCCGCGGCATCCCAGTTTCCAAGGCCGAGGATTCGCATTGGGCTGAAGTTGACGACGTAGGTCTTGTCCGGGAGCCCGGACGTTGCGGACTGTTCGTCTAGCAAACCATCCATGGCCCATGAAATGTCAGACGGCAAAGGGGTCGAATATCGATTGGATGCGCAATGGGCGTCCGTTTGTCCCGCATTTTCAGCGGACGGAAACTCCCTGCCAAGCGCAGATATGAGCCGCTCAATGAACACAACCATCTCGCCGCGCATCGCGTTGAGATCTCCGGTCTTTCTGTCGAATCGCGCGAGAAGGAGCTTCGCCTTTCCGGCGAGGTGGCGCAATTCGACATCGGACGATGCTTCCGCCTCCCTCGCCAGATCCGTCATCAGCGTGGCGTAGCGGATGTCGTCGATCCCTTCCCGGAATCCCTCCCACTGCAGAGTGTCGATCACGCCGTCAGCGGTGCCATATGCGAAGACCATCGGCTTGTATGTCTCGGAGTGGTCGTTGTAGGGACCTAGGTGGTGGGCGTAGTTGCAAAGTGCCGAATATCCGCTCAGCCATGCGGCGAGTCCATTCTGGCGGCGACTGAACTCCGGGTTCTCCGCGCCTACATGCTGGTTGGCATACCAGGCGCAGTATGTGTTCGTGCCCATCGCGTTCCAGATGGCGGGATCCGACGAGTCAGCCGGATTTCGCGGCGCGTTGTGCCAGTCCCAGCGGAAGCCAGCCTGATCGAAGATGTGCTCATGAGAGGCGATGATGAACTTGATCCCGGCGGCCTGATACGCGTCGAACACCGGTCGATTCTCCGGAAAGAACCGATTTCCCGGCTCGTCGCCGTATCCGCAATAGACATTATGATGTCCGAGAAGCCTGTCGTAGTAGGCGGCTATTCCGTCGGCGCGCCCGCGGGCGGCCGCGGCGTCTCGCTCCTGCCATTTGTAGTCAACGCCGCCGACAATCACGTCCGTCCGCATCCCGACTTTCCTCATCAGGGCAATGGTTCGCTCCACCTCCTCTGATCCCGTTTTGCCGCGCAGCCACTTCATGTCCTGGCCGTGCGCGACGAAGTTTGCGAGTATCGACTCCATCTGCCTCCACATCAGCGCCTCGTCTCCGCCATTGAGGTCCATGATCTGCCCGCGGGCGACATAGTCGTAGGCGCAAACCCGAAAATCCATTTCGGGATGTAAGTAGGCCCTGGGGCGAGGAAGGCCGAAACCCAGAACGCGGATGGCCACAGGAACGGAGAAAGCGTCGCCGAACGCGACTTCGCCTCGATACAGGCCCACGGGAGTCCCCGGCGCGACGTGCGCCGTGAGGAAGAACTGCTTGCTGACTCCCTTTTCGAGCAAAACCGGACGGATTGACGGAGCGTCCGAAAAGCCGGGACGCATCGAGGGAAACGGCCTTTTGTCGCGTGGCGGATTCAGCCACCATTCGGCCGTTGAGCCGTCGCTCGCCGTAATCCTGGCGTAATTCGCCTTCTTCCGCGTATCGACGCGGATGAGGTCCTCGTCGTGCAGCAGCAGTTCCGGGCATAGTTTCATGCCCGTGTCGGCAAAATAGCTGAACCAGCCGTTTAGGTTCTGATACCAGACCTTCACCACCGCAAGATCCAGCGCCTCGGCAGGAAAAACGTCGCCCCGCTCGCTGACGAATCTCCCGACTACTGGCTGCACTCGGCCGAGATCCGTCTCGGGGCGCACAACGAACGACCCCGGCTCGTATTCGCCGCCGGCGGCGACGATCCGCACCTCGGCGCCACGCTTGCCATCGGGCGGAGTCGTGTCCGGCAGACGCTGGACACCGCTCATAGCCGGCACCGCCCACCACGGCGCATCGGACGCCGTAGCCGCCGTGGCGGCGGCAAGGACCGCCAGAAGAGACAGCCCCAGGGTTCCATTTTTCATAATTTCGCGATTCATGCTTCGATTCGGATCGGAAACACCTGAATGCCCATGGCCGACGATCCATGGAGTTCGCCATCGGTGGAATTCCAGCGCCATCGGTCGTTTTCGAGGCGTTCGGACATTCCTGTTCGATGAGCGCGATTCTATGTCAGGCCCCTCGGTGACGGCAACCCTCCATCCGGAGGGACGCGAATGCTGATCTGGCCCGCATTTTCAGGGCGGGTTCAATCGCGCAGCCAGTCCGGTTTCGGCATGGCTTGGGGAAACTCCGGCGCCGAGAGACAAGTCAGCCGAGGCATTTTCACTTCGCGCTTCGTCTCCGGCGAAAGGAAGCCTTCCGGCAAGAGCTTGTCAGTCGAGGGCCGGCGGAACAGACCTGTAGGCGAGAGTCATGGCGACGAGGAGGGCGTGGGCCGCGTCAACTTTTGCGTCGAGCGTGGCGTCGGCCGGCATCTCCTCCACGGCGCGCCAGGCGTTCTGGAGGCGCGTCTTGAGTTCGATGTCGCCGTCAGCCTGCGCGCAGGCGCGTTCGTAGATTTCGATGTTCTTGCGCTCGCCAAGCGTTCCGAGCATGTGCTCCACGCCGTGAGCCCGGCGCGAAAGCCAGAGCTTGAATTCCTGTCCGCCGCCTGACGGCACGGCGCCGATTTCGCCGAAGAGAAACTCTTCGCTCTTGGCGAGCAGTCCGGTAAGCGTCGGGCGCGGCTGCCAGTCACGGTCCTTGACGCTCTCGGTTACGGAGTATGAGATGTCGAAGCCGACTCCAAGGCCCACGCCGACCGGATCAACGTTTGCGCCGAGCTTGTTCGTCTGCTCGGAATGGACCGAAATCGTGTCGATTTCGCCATCGAGGAAACTCCACTTGACGACCTTCAGGCGTTCGCTCATCGTCGTGGATTCCGCACCGCGAACCATCGCGACGGCCTGAAGCGTAAGGTCTGGGTGTTCGACCACGAACTCGACCACGTCGAGAATGAAGTTGAAGACCGCGCCAGCGTGGTCAATGGCGAATCCGACAAGTTGTTGGACGTTTTCAGGATCGCTGAGCCATTTCTTTGCGGCGGCGAGGGCGGTTTCCTTGACACTGGCGAGGATGAAGCCCGGAAGCGCGGCGAAGAGAGCTCCCTTGGCTGTGTCCTCGGCAATGTCCTTGGCGAGATCCTTGACGGTGTCCTTGGCGAGATTCCGGTCCTTGTTCTCGATGCGTTCGCCCTTGTTGACAATGGAGCGCGTAATGGCGTCAATGACGACCCGCGCCGGGGTTGAGGCGGTGATCACAAACGAGTGAGTCGTCTTGACGGCGTTTTCCCACGGTCGTGGATCGGCGCCGGGGCTGACGGGCTTTTCCGACGTGAAGCGATACTCAACTTTGTTGTCGAGCGCGGCCTGGTGGCGCATCTCCTTCACAGCTCCTTCTGCAATGGCCTTTCCAATGGATGAGCCAATGCCGGCGGTGATTGGATCTGTTGAACTCTTGAAGAGCGACGCCTCGAACGAGGCCGATGCCGACACGCGGATTTTCGCGGGCTTGGCCGCTCCGCTGCCTTCGAGGAAGTATTCGCGGTAGATGTCCGGCGGGAATTTGACGTCGGGGTTGGAGTAGCGCGCGGTCAGGAGATCGGCGGCCGCGCGAGACAGCCTTCCTTCGCGCACTGCAAGCTCTGTTGCGAGCAGGAGCGTGCGGATGCGATTCGCGGCATTCGCGAAGCCAACGGTGTCGGTGGAGAATCTTCCCGAGCGTCCGGCGACCTCTTCGGCGTCGCTCACGGCTTCGTCAAAGGCGCTCTCAAGCGTTCCGAACAGACCCTGCGGGCCGCCATCCGTGAAGCGTTCTACGACTAGGGGCCCGTCGCCGGCGGGGCCGGGCCGCATCAGCGCGTGGAGCGCGTCGATGTCCTTGGCCTCCCGCGCGGCGCGCGCCACCGGGACGAACGATTTGGACGAGACGCCGAAGTCGCGTTCGCAGCCGGCGCTTCCACTCGCCGAGAATTTGGCGACTCCATTGCCGACTTCAATGCTCCCCTTGACCTTGCCGGAGACTTTGGCCGTCCAGCCTGTGCGCTCCGCAGCTATGACCGGGTTGGCGCGTTTGGCCAGAAGGCGGTCGAGACCGCCGGCGATCCCGCGCGCCTTGAGAGAGCCGAGATACTGGGCGTTGTCGAGCTTCACCTCGCCGCTCTTGCGGCCGAGCCATCGGAAAAAGGTCGTGCCGAGATTTCCGATCGATCGTCCCAGCGCCTTGATGCCACCCCAGATTGCGCCGCCGAGTGTTCGCGACGTGGCCAGCTTGCAGCGCTTGGCGTCAAGGATCATGTCGTCCAGAGTCGGATACGTGCGCGTGGTGAAGTGCGAAATCTCGCTGCCGGCGGAGGCTTCCGCTTTCGCCCCGGCGACGTTGGTCCACGTTGTGTCCCCGGTCTTGACTCCACCCTTGACTTCGAGGCCGCCGGCTATGCGGAACGTGACGGAGATCGGACGCCCCTTCCCGGGCGCGTCGATTTCGCCGACGACGCGGAAGCGCGCCCCGGCGCGAACGCCCGCCGTGAGCGCCTTGGAGAAGCCAAGCCCGATCAGCGCGCCGACGCCGACGGTGAACTCGACCTTGCGGGAGCCTCCCTTTTCGGCAAGCGGCCCCACGATGCCGCGCAGCGTCGATTCGGTCGCAGCCGCGTCCTGAAACTCACGGATGCGCTCGTTGGTGCGGTGCGAGAGTTCGAGCGCGTCGCCTGCGACGTTCGCGAGCCTGATTTCGCGAGGGACTGGGGGCGGAGACGTGGTCCGGTCCAGTTCGCGCAGACGGTTGCGAACGGCGGAGATCGCGTCATCGAGTTTCTGTTCAAGCTCGGACACGCGGGCGAAGGTCTCCGAGACCTTGCTGCCGACGTTGAAGGTGAAGGCGTGCTGGATCGCGCGCAGATTCCCTTCGTTGAATCCCATCTTTCCTGCGTCGTGTCCGGCCGCGGCCAGCTCCTTCTGAAGCTCGTAGCGGAAGACGCGCATCGTCTTGAGAATCTGCGAAAGCGCGTCGTTCGGATCCTTGCAATCCGAGCCGTCCTTCACGGCTGCCATGAGAGCGGCGCGCGCGCCGCGCAGTTCGGCGAGAACCTGCTTGAAAGTCGCAAAGGCATCCGCAAGCTCCCCGGCGGCTTCGGGATGATCCGTGGCCGCGCGGGCGACCGCGGTGCCGAGCGCTTCGTCGAAGGCGCGAAAGACAGCTTCTCCGGAAATCACCCCGCGAATATGCTCCATCGACTTGCGGGCGGTGTCCAGCATGCCCTCGGCCGTGTGCAGATCCCAGTCGCGCCCCGGCGCGACGGCGTGGTTGGCGACGAACTGCCGCCCCTGGCCGTCCCCTGGCTGAAGGTCCGGGCCGACGCCGTTCTCGACGACGCCTTCAAGCGAGGGGTCCGGATGAACCTGCGGTTGATTCTCGACATTGACATGATTGTCCGGAGCTTCCGGTCCGCCTGGCAATTCGGGAAGCGCCTGAAGGTTCGGCATGGAACCCGCGCGACGAATTGCGCCGTCAATTGGAGGCAGTGGCATGGCTAGTCCTCCTTTTCCGGAAAGCGTTCCGCGAAGCGTTCGCGGACGGCGCGCACGGCGCGCACGAGCGAGTCGATCCACGCGGCAAGCGCGTCGGCAGACGAAATTTCAAAGGCGAGCCGCCGATCCATTGCGAGAACGAGATCGGCGTCGGCGTCCAGAGCCAGCGTCCATTCGCCGACCGGCCCTCCCAGCTTGCAGAGGCGCAGCAGCTCCAGCGCCTTTTCGCCGGCGTCCGGGGCGGCAGTGCCGCCAAAGGCCCCTATCGGGGCAAAGGCGACCACGGTGCGGGATTCCTCGAGATACTGGAGGTTCACGAGAACTTCGTCATCCACCGCGAAGGTCGCGATGCCGTCTTCGTTGAGCGATATGTCCTGCTTCGCAAGAGCGCCGAACTCCGCAAGAACATCCGAGAATTGAGCCTTCGGATCCGCAGCGGACATTTCGGATTCCCGCTGCTCCAGGAGATCGAACTTATTCATGGAGAGCGCTCCTTTCACGCCACGCGGAGACTGTTTCCGCGAATTCGGAGATGCAATTGTCGAGACCTTCCGGCGAAGCCAGTTCCGCCACTGGGCGACGCTCTGTAAGCCAGAGCGAGCCGTCTTCGTCGGCGGAAAGCGTCCCTCCGTTCGTTCCGGACCAGAAAAAATTGCCTTCAAGCGCGGCAAGCGCAAGACCGCCCACGCGCCCTACACCGCTCATGTCGAGGACTCGCGCGCGAACGATCGAGAACGCCGGATTGCCTGGAATGGAGGCGAAGGAAATCTCCCCTTCGTCAAACTCGAGCGAAAAGGCGTTGCCTGCCCTTTGGACGCATGCCGCGCCGAACTTGTCTTTGGCGAGGCGTTGGATGTCTGAAAAATCGTGTGTCATGGTCGGTGCAGATTCTAGCGGATTGCACAAATTTAGTCCGTTGAGTCGAAGTTGAAGTTTTGGGGTGGCAGATTTTCCCCCGCCGCGTTTTTTTTCGCAATTTCATCCGCTTTTGGCGGTTAGGACACGCGGCGCGCGGTTCCATTTGACTACACAATGGCGGCAGAGTTGGTTACATGGCCGGCTGAAACGGCAAGCGAAACGCGCTGAGCGCAGCCCCGGCATCAGCGCAGCCGCTGGTGTGTCCTGCCCACTCAGCGAAGACGAGACCCTCCCAATTTCCGCTGCGCCGTCTTGGCGAGCAACTCCGCCGCGCGCAAACCGGCGCGCACCGCGGGCCTCGGCTCGATGTCCCGGCTCTGCGCCGCGCGGCATGCCGCGTAGTGATTCCGGATCCGCTCGCGCAGCGTCCTGCGCTCCGTCATCGACAGCAGCCCCAATTCGTCAATCCGATAAAGGAACGTCTCGGCGGAAACGCCAAAGCGCTCCTTTCCCAGAAGCAGCAGCTCCCAGGTCCACTTGCCCGGTCCGAGTCCAAGCGGAAACGTCGCCATGCGGACAGCCTCCTCTGGCATAAGCAACGCCGCGGCGAACGCGATTGAGATCTTCTTCGACGCCCCGATGTCCCTCAAGGGCCGCATTCCTCCCGAAAGGAACCTGGCCAGATGTCCAAGCTCGTATGCGAGGCGAAAGCGCCTGCGCTCCGTCGTCGCCGCCGCACGAAGAAACACAAACGCCGTTCCGTCGATCGGATCCCACAGCGACCAGCCGTCCATCCCCGACGGAAGTTTCGTTTCCAAAATCCGCAAACCGTTGATTTCAAGCAGGGACTGCCAGTCAATGACAGCCGCCGGACCGATTCCGGCTGCGTTTCGCACCACCCTGGAAAGCATTACACCATGCTCCGCCGCGGCGGGAAATGCAAGCGGAAGCGTGCACCGCGCCGACACGCCAGAATCCCGCTCAAGCGCCTTCCGCTTCGCGATTTCCCGCGTCAGTCGAGCCCGCACCCGCCGGTCCACCGCCATGTCCCGCGCGTCGTGCACACGCCAAAGCCCCGTCACCGGCTCGATCAGCGCGCTCCGAAACGCCCGCAGGCGGCTTGGCAATTTCTCCGGACGGACCGTCATCAGGCGTTGCACATCCTGCCATGAGCCTTGACCGTTCGCCAGCGCGTCGCTCGCCAGCGCGTCCCCGGAAATGGGAGCGGCCGACTCCGGGAAACGAGCCGGATTCTCCGCCCCTCCAAGCAGCGCTCCCACCGTAATCCCGAGCGCTTCGGCGATCTTCCCGAGCGTCCGGATCGACGGCCGAACGCCGCTCTTCTCGATATGGCAGAGCTGGCTCGCGCTGATCCCGGCCTCCTGCGCAAGCGTCGCCTGCTTTATCCTAATCTTCTTCCGCCGTTCGCGAATACGCGCGCCTAGCGCCTTCCCTTCCACAAGCACGGGCCCGTCGCAATTCATGTCCGCCGCCGTCGCCACAGTCCTCTTTTTTGATTTCATCGTCATTGCTCCGCCGCCGCCAGAGTTTACGGAGAATAAAAAAACTTGCAAGAGGACAATCGACAGGTCCTGCGGCCAGAGGCCGCAGGCGGTTGAAAAGTTGAAAGGTTGAAAAGTGGCGCAGCGAGCTCGGAGAGCGCGCTATCCCCTGGCTGGAAGCTTCCTGGGAGCGCGGGCATCTTGCCCGCGGCGCTTATGGTGCGGCCTCCGGCCGTGCCGCATTCGCGGGCTGGAAGCCCGCGCTCCCAGGCGCGGCACGTTCGAAGAACGCGCCCTCCCAGCGACTCGCCGGGACGGCTCGCCCCACCCTTTGCGGAAAGACTGCGGCGCGCTCGGAGAGCGCGCCCTCCCCCTGCGGCCTGCGGCCAGAGGCGGTTGAAATGTTGAAAGGCCGAAAAGTGCCGTGGCGATGGGATGATAGTGAGTTCGGCGAAATACGCTTTGCAATTAGTGGAACAAGCGGAAGAGCAAGCCTTCGAATATGAAGAGAAAAAACCGAAGGACCGATCCGGGAGTCCAACCTCTCCCGCATGGGGAGAGACTGTCGGCATTTCTCAAAAAGTCCAGAATGCGGGTTTCATCCGTCTTCCACCGCTCGTGCCGTTGCCGAGCCCGTTCGAGGCGGACCTCGACGGATGTTTCCGGCAACGAGACCCGCCCGGGGCGCCGCATGTCCACGAGGCTGCCGTCCACGCCGTCCTCCACATACTCGTCCATCGTCGCGTCTCGATTTGCGACCACGATCTTTCCGGCGGCGAGCGCTTCAAGAAAGGCCATGCCAATGCCCTCTTTGAAGCGGGGCGCGACATAGACGCCAGGTTCTGCGAGCAGTGCATGGTACTCATCGTCCGGGAGAAAATCCCCCTCGTGAAGCTCGACGTGGCAGAACTTGCGGAAGTCTTCGGGAATTGGTGAAAAAACTTGGCCGGGCGAGGGGCGACGGACGAGAATCACCTTTTCCATGTCGCCCGGCGCGAAGAGACGTCGGAGCTGGTCCGGGCCGACCTCCCCGCGGTCCCACAGCACGGCAACGCGCGGATCGCCGGGCGCGGGACGTGGCGGCAAGGCAAAACGAACGTCGAGAATCCGCTTCAGGCCGCATCGTCTGGCGTGTTCAGTGACACGACCGCAGAAGGAAATCACCGCCATGCCCGACGCTGCGATTCGCCGCCACTGCCAGCGTGAGCCCCACTCGTTGTCATACATCGGCACAAAGACGCAGCGCTTGCCAGGTTCGGCGATCCGGAAACGTGACGGAAGGAACTCGAGATAGACGATTACGTCCGCCCAGACGAACATTTCCCTTGGGATCCGAACACGATAGTGTTTTCCGTAGTAGAAGACCTCTACATCGAAGGCTCGGCGCAGCAGGGCTGCGAAGAAGTCGAATGACTTCGTCGTCCTGTGACATTCGTGATCGACAAGGAGGATGTGGCGTGGCATTTGCGCGCCCTTATCGCCTTTCAGACAATTGAGCAAGCAACATCTTGAGCGTCCGCGCATAGCACAAAAGAAGCCAACGCGGTTCGCGGTGGCGACTTCCGGCTCGCCACCGGTACCAGTGCTGATAGTGAAGAGGCGTTGCCTGCCAGATTTCCGATGCTTCCATCAGCGCCCGAACGCCGACATACCGGATTGGCGCGTCACCCCAACGGTGCCTTGCTATGCCGCCGGCTTTGTCGATGGCGGAGAAAAAGGACTGCCAAACGGGAGAGCGGAACCATGACAGACGGCAGATTTCAAAATTCGTGTAAAAGATGCGGAAGCGACGGATGTCCCGATAAAGGCGGGCCTTCGGAATAATGCCCGCTTCCCGGAAGTAGTCATCCGCAGTTTCCCACAAACCGGTGCAAAAGCGGGGCGAATCCTTGAGGATCGCACGGTATGCGTAGCCGAGTTTCCCGCAGTCCATCCGCGCAAAGAGGTTTTCCAGGCAGGGCGATAGAATGAAGGAATCAACATCCATTCGCATGACGAAGTCATACCCGTCCAGCTCCGGCCTCAGAAACCATTCGTTGGCGAAAAAGCGGCACATGCTTCGGTAGCCCCGCTGCGCCTGCGTCAGGGTTTCGCATCCTGCGGGAATCGACGAGAAGTCGACCAGACAGAAGGTCGGATTCGCTCTGGCCGAAGCGGCGCGAAGTGCGGACATGTCGGCATCGGCCTCGTGGAACACGAAAACATCCGCAGGGTTCCATGGCAGGAAGTTGTCGCAGAGAAGACCGATGCTGCGGGAAAGCAGCTCGAGCTGCGAACTACGCGTCAGATAGACAATGGCGTTCTTCATGGTTCGGCATTCTGGCAGACGAAGGCTGGCGGGATCACTTTTTCCCGACGATTCCCGCAATGGCGGAGAGTTGCCGCCAGAGCGCGCCGACGTCGGCGAGCGGAATCGAATTGGGACCGTCGGAGAGCGCCTTTGCCGGGTTTTCGTGCGTTTCGAGGAATATGCCGTCGCACGCCCCGGTGGCGACTGCGGCGCGCGCCAGAGAGGGCGCCCACTTGCCGTCGCCGCCAGTCGCCGCGCCGCCGACGCCGAGAGCGCCCGGTCGCTGGACGCTGTGCGTCGCGTCGAACACGACAGGGTATCCGAGCTCGCGCATGATCATGAGATTGCGCATGTCGGCCACGAGATTGCCGTATCCGAAACTTTCCCCGCGCTCGACGAGCAGTATGCGTCGGTTCCCGGTCGATTCGATCTTCCGCGCCACCTGCGCCATCGCCTCCGGGGCCATGCCCTGCATCTTCTTGACGCTGACGACGCGCCCTGTTTCGCCGGCGGCGACAAGCAGGTCAGTCTGACGGCAGAGGAAAGCCGGTATCTGGATTACGTCCACGCCTGCCGTGGCGGCGCGCGCGGCCTGCCATGGCTCGTGGATGTCGGTGACGACCGGCAGGCCGGTCGTTTCGCGCGCTTCGGCGAGGATGTCGAGACCTTCGTCAATGCCGGGCCCGCGATATGCGTCGATGGACGAGCGGTTGGCCTTGTCGAACGACGCCTTGAAGACTAGCGGAACATCAAGGCGCGAGGCGAGCGCGGCGAGTTTGCGCGCCATGCCGAGGCAATGCGCGCGAGACTCTATGACGCATGGTCCGGCCATTAGCGCGAGCGGGGCGCGCGGCCCCCAGGATACGGAAAAGCGCGGCCCCTTGGCCGTGATTGAGCGGACGGGCGTCCTCGAGTTCATTGTCTGCTTGCTCCTGAAGTGTCGGTAGAGTCGGCCGTGTCGGCCCTTTCCGAACCGAAGCGCCGCGCGGCGTCTTGCGGATCGGGGTAGAGGAAGAGTTCTCCGCGTCCGTTGCGCAGGAGAGTTTCGCCGCGTCCGCGCCGCACGACGCTCTCTGGCGAGAGCTCGATCTTGCCGCCGCCGCCGGGCGGGTCGAGGCAGAAGTTCGGAATCGCGGGTCCGGAGAGACGCGCGCGCAGTTCGCGCATCAGCGCGAGTCCCGTGGCAAGCGGGGTCCGGAGATGCTCGATGCCCTCCGCCAGATCCGTCTGGAAGAGGTAGTAGGGACGAACTCGGGCGTGGTAGAGCGCGCGGAAGAGCGCTTCGAGCGTGTCCGCCGAGTCGTTCACTCCGCGTAGCAGAACGGTCTGGTTGCAAACCGGAACGCCGGCGTCCACGAGAGCGCGCAGGGCGCGAAGAGCCTCCGGAGCCAGTTCGCGCGGATGGTTGAAGTGGCTCATCAGATAAACGGCCGGGCCACCGCGGCGCGCAGGGGCGGCGAGAATGCGCACGAGCGCCGGTGTGAAGCGCTGGGGAAGCGTTGCCGGAAGGCGCGACCCGACGCGAATGACGCGCACGGACGAAACGGATGAAAGCGCGTCGATGACGGCCCTTACGCGCGTGTCAGGCATGAGGAGCGGATCGCCGCCGGAGACGAGGACGTCGTCCACTTCCGGGTTCGCGCCAAGCCACCGCGCAACGGCGGCGAGTTCGGCGTCGCTCGCCGACGGCTCGGGAACTCCGGACACGCGCTTGCGGAAGCAGTGGCGGCAGTAGCAGGCGCACGAGGATGACGCGAGCAGCACCGCCCTGTCCGGGTAGCGGCGCACAAGGCGCGGAACCGGCATGGAGCGCACCTCTCCGAGCGGGTCCGGGGAGGCGAACGGCGCGGCGCGTAGCTCATCCTGCGACGGGACGCACTGCGCGAAGATCGGGTCGGAGAAGTCCGGGACACGCACAAGCGACGCGTAGTGCGGCGTGACGGCCATGCGGAAGCGGAGCGCCGCCTCGCGCATGCCGGGCGTGACCTGCATCCGCGGGAATCGGTCGCGCCGTAGCGCGTCCGGGGAGCGCCACGCCTCGCGCAGCTGCCTTCTCCAGTCGGCGGCGGCGCTCACCGGACACCCTCCTCCGGCACGATTTCGAGCGGCGGCAGAGATGGCGAGCGCAGACGCAGGGCGAGAGCGGTGCGGCGCTGAGCCGTGGAGGTGTTTTCGATCGCCTTTGAAACCGCCCACGGCGACCCGACCACGCACACGAGCTTCTTTCCGCGAGTGATCGCCGTGTAGAGCAGATTGCGCTGGAGCAGCATGTAGTGCTGCTTGGCGATCACGATGACGACGGCGGGGTATTCGCTGCCCTGCGACTTGTGGATGCTCGTGGCGTAGGCGTGGACCAGCTCCTCCAGCTCCCCCTGCGAGTAATCGACGGAGCGCCCGTCGAAATCGACTTCAAGGGACTGGTCGCGCTGCGAGACGGCGGACACGAAGCCGATGTCGCCGTTGAAGACGTCCTTGTCGTAGTTGTTGCGCACCTGCATCACGCGGTCGCCAACGCGGTAGGCCCGCCCGAAGCGCGTGAGCGCCGGGCCGGTCGGGTTGAGAGCGCGTTGGAGTTCGACGTTTAGGTTGTCCGCGCCGAGCAGGTTCTTGCGCATCGGCGTGAGGACCTGTATGTCCTTGAGTGGCGAAAAATTGCAGCGGCGCGGAATGCGGCGTTCGACCATTTCCAGGACGCGGGCGAGGGTGCGCTGCGGGTCGTCGCACGGAACGAAGAAGAAGTCCGACGTGGCGGCGTCCTCAGGCGGCAGGAATCCCTCGCCCATGTTCACGCGATGGGCGTTGCGGACGATTTGTCCGCCCGTCTTCTGGCGGAAGATCACGTCGAGCCGCGTGCATGGCACGACGCCGGAGTCGATGATGTCGCGCAGCACATTGCCCGGGCCGACGGACGGGAGCTGGTCTGTGTCGCCAACCAGCACGACGACCGACGTGGCCTTGATCGCGGAAAACAGCGCCTGCGCCAGCTCAATGTCGATCATCGAGCATTCATCCACAACGAAGCAGTCGGCCTCGATCGGATTCGTGGCGTCGTGGACGAACTTCGCCTCCTGCGGATTCCACTTCAGGAGCCTGTGGACGGTCTTCGCATCCCGTCCCGTCGATTCGGACATTCGGCGCGCCGCGCGCCCGGTCGGGGCGACGAGGCGCACGTCGAGCTTTTTGGCGCTCCAGATGTCGCACAGTGCCTTGATGATGGTGGTCTTGCCGACGCCGGGTCCGCCGGTAACGACGGAGAACTTGTTCTCCAGCGCCATTCGCACGGCGGAGGCCTGCTGCGGCGAAAGCGCGAATGGGAGCCGCTGCGAAACCCATTTCACTGCCGATTCCGCCTTGATCGGCGCAAAGCCCGGTCGAGTGTCCGTCATCACCACTATGCGATGCGCCACGGTGCGCTCCGCGCGGTGGAGGCGGCGCAGGTAGATGCGCCCGCCGTCGTCCACGAGCTTTGACTCGGCGATCTCCTCGCGCAGCGCCGGCTCAAGCGTGTCAACGGGAATGCGCAGCGACTCCGAAGCGCGCAGCAGCAGGTCCTGCGCCTCGGCGTAGCAGTGCCCCTCCTCGGACATGGTCTGAAGAACATGGTAGAGACCGGCCTTGGCGCGCAGCGGCGAGTCGAACGCGATTCCGACCTTGCGCGCGATCTCGTCCGCCTTCAGAAATCCGATGCCCCAGATGTCCGAGCAAAGGCGGTATGGATTGGCCTTGACCGTGGCCACGGTGTTCGCGCCGTATTGGCGGTATATCTTCGCGGAGGCGTTGGCGGAGATCCCGTGCCCCTGAAGGAACAGCATCGCGTCGCGGGTGCCGCGATTCTCGTCCCAGCCTTTCTTCACGGCCCTGCGCAGGGCTTCGCCGACGCCCTTGATTTCAAGAAGTCTCCCGGAGTCCCTTTCCAGGACGTCGATGGTCCTGTCGCCGAACTTCGCTACGATCCTCGCGGCGAACTTTGGACCTATTCCGCGTATGATGCCGCTGGAGAGGTATCGCTTGATCCCTTCGGCCGACGTGGGAGCGACGCACGATATTTCGTCGGCCTTGAACTGCAGTCCGTGCGCCGGATCCTGCACCCAGCGGCCCGAGGCCCGTATCTCCTCTCCGGCCCACGCGGTTGTGCAGTGCCCGACAACGGTCGCGGTCTCCCCCTCGGCGGCGCCTCCGTCCGAGGAGGCGAGGCGAACGGTGGCAACGATCCACCCCGTGGTCTCGTTGTGGAACACGACGCTCTTCACCGATCCGGAAATCGTCTCGGCAAGACCCGGTCTGGCATGTGCCGGCGCGCCGCCCCCGCCACCACCGGACTTGCCGGCGCCGTCGCGGCGGGCGCCCCCGCGCGACGGGGGAGGGAACGGCCTCACGGAGCGACCTCCTTCCGGCTTTCGCGCGACAGGGACTTCGATGCCGCCGCCGCTACTTCGCGAAACACCTCGTCGGCCGAAATCGCGGCCATGCAGGCTCCCGTGCCGAGCGGACAGATCCGCTTGCGGCACGGCGCGCGCCGGCACACTGACTGCGGCGCCCGCAGAACGCGGTGAATCGTCCCGTGCGGACCAGTGCGGCCGGGTGCCGTGGGGCCGAAAGGCGCCACGCACGGCACTCCGAGCGCGGCGGCGATGTGCATCGGGCCGGAGTCGTTTGTGAGCAGAGCCGCGCAGCGCGCGATGACGGCGGCCGACTCGACTATCGAAAGCTTTCCGCAGAGGTTGGCGGCGTCGACGCCGGAGGCGCGGATGATCTCCTGCGCGCCATCGCGGTCGCCGGGGCCGCCGAGCACGAGCGCGCGCGCGCCGAGTCGGCTCGTTATCATGGAGATTGCCTCCGCGAAGCGTTCGGCCGGCCAGTTCTTGCTCGGCCAGCGCGAAAATGGCGCGACGGCCACCATTGTGCGGCCCGCGCAGCCGGGGTCGATCGTGACTGGATCCAGGTCCGGAAGGCGGAGCGGAAAGCGCGGCGTCTGCGGGACCGGCAGGCCAAGGTGACGCAGAACGTCGAAGTTTTCGTCGATGGCGTGCCGGTTCTTGTCGCGCCGGCCCGCCAATTCCCCGTAGAACAGCCACGAGCCCTCTCGCGCGAACGACGGTCCGACAAGCCGCGCGCCTGGGGCGCGTCGTGCGGCGCGCGCGACGATTGCGCTCTTGAGCAGCCCCTGCATGTCGAGAACGAGCGAATACTCCGCGCCGCGACGCAGAGAGGCAATGGCGCCGAGCCACTGGCGCGGCCTGGACGGACGCGGGACGCGCAGAACGCGATCCACGCATGAAAACGCGCCGACGAGCGCGGCGCATTCGGGCTGCACGGCCCAATCTACGGCATAGCCGAGGCGGTCGCGGAGCTCCGCCACGGCGGGCAGCGCGTGGAGCGTGTCGCCAAGCGAGCTAAGCTTGACGACTAGCATCCGCCCCGCGCCGAGTTCAGTCCTCGCTGCCGTCATCACCGGAGTCTTCGTCGTCGGCCGCGTCGAACGGCACGGCCGGCTCCGGCGAGAGCGCTTCGAGATTGGCATCCAGCCAGTCGTTCCAGGCCGTCTCTCCAAGTTCGTCGGCCATCGTGCGACCGACACCGGCGCTCACGCGGTCGAAAACGGCGTTGGCGTCGGGCTCGCGCGAAACGACCTGGAAGAAGAGAGCGCCGCCGGGAACGGAGACGGGGTCGCGGCTGAGGTCGCCGGTGCCGAGCTGGAGCATCGCCTGGGCGACGGAGCGCGGGGAGGCGACGGGAGCGGCGCCGGACTGCGCCTCGATCCACGAAAACACGAAGTTCGTCCCAGGCTCCATGCCGTTGGCCTTGGCGATTTCGGCAAAGTCGCCGCCATCGGCAAGGCCGCGTTCGAGAGCCTCGCGGGCGGACGAAACCCGCCCCTGGAACAGGCGTTGGGCCTTGTCGGCGCGGGCGTCCTTCTCGACGCGCTTCGCGATGTCCTCGAACGGTGGGATGTAGGTGTCCTTTTTGTCCAGCAGACACGCGACGACCGCCTCGCTCCTGCCCTCGCCGCCGATGGCGTCGGTAACGAGATCGCGCACGGAGCCGCCTTCAAGCGCGAACACGGCCTCGGCGACTGAGCGGGAGAGATATCCCGGCCCCGGTCCGGCACCGTTGGCGGCAAACCAGTCGCTTGTCGCGACCGTGCGCCCGGCGGCGACGGCGTCCGCGACGAAGTCCAGCGTCTCCGGATCCTGTTCGCGGCGGTCGAAGAAAATGTCCGCGAAGTTGGCCGCGGCGCGGTAGGCCGCCTCAGACGCCTTTTCCTTCGCGAGAATGGCGCGAATTTCGTCCGAAACCTCCTCGACGGGCTTGGCGGTCTCCTCGCCGTCCTCGCCCTTGGTCACGTATTTCTGCGCGTTGGCGTCGTAGTATTCGAACACGTCGTCGTCGGTCACTTCGGCGGCTCCGTCGTGTTCCTCGGCCTTGAACGAGACCCAGGCCACGCGGCGGCGCTCCGGCTCGCGGTAGTTCTCGGAGTGCGTGTCGTAGAAGGAGCGAATCTCCTCTGGCTTGATTTCGACCTCGTCGGCCTTGTTGGTGTCGGTGACAGTCGCGGCGCGGAGCGTGTAGATGTCGCTAAGACCGCTTGCGCGGTCGTTGACCACGGACGGAGCGGCCCAGGCGCTGGCGGCCACGAGCGCGCGAAGCTGACGAATCGAGAGTTCCGCGCGAACCGCCTCCTGATAGGCGACGGGGGTGAAGCCGCGCGCGTAGAGCAGACGCTGGTAGCGCTCGTCGCTGAAGTCTCCGTTTTCGTCGGCGAAGGACGGATCGGCGCGAATCACTTTCGCTAGCGTCGCGTCTGAAATCGAGATTCCAATGTCCCGCGCGGTCCTGAAAGCGGCGAGGCGCTTCCAGATGTCGCGGGAAGTGATCGAGTCATCGTCGCGAACAAGGCGCACCACGGCGTCGTATTCCATCGGATCAACCGGCTTTCCGCCGAGAAGTCCGATGCGGGATTCGCTTTCCCGGCTCCGGGCGCGGGCGCCGAATATGTCAGACGCTCCGAAGGCGACGGCGACGACCGTCGCAAACGCGGCCCAGACCCACTTGTTCTTGACCATGTTGTTGAACTTTATGATGAACATGGCGGAAATTCCCTGCTTTCTTTTTCGTTCTTATCCGCTCCGCTCTACGGTAGCCGCCCGGTCTGACCGACGCGCGCTCCGTCTATTGAAAAAAGAGGCGCCCCTGCGGTGCGGGCCGGGAGCGCCTCTGCGGTTTTCGCGGTATTATCCCCGCTGCCGTCTCATTCGCCTAATTGAGGCCGTTCGGAGTTGGCGAGGGCTGTGTCTCGGGCGGCTCTTCGCGCGTCGGACGCGGAGGACGCGGAGGATGCGGACGCGAGGGATCGGGATTCGTCGCATCCGGGGTCCAGATGCCAGTCGGCTCGGTAGGATCGGACTGGTATTCGTGCGGGTTGTCGATGACCGGGTTGAAATCGTCGATCACGGGATCCGGAGTCTCGAAGTCCGGCGGTTCAATGTCGTCGCCAGGCTTGGTGTCGGGCGTTGTGGTTTCAGGAGCACCGGGCGTGGTGCCCGTATCGTCAGGCGTGGTGCCGGGTTCGTTGCCGGGAGTCTTGTCGCCGTCGGTGCCGTCGGGCGTGGTGCCGGGCTCGTTGCCGGG
>DJYI01000061.1:0-168 GCA_002448475.1 Verrucomicrobia bacterium UBA6982 | reverse complement strand
TCGTTGCCGGGCTCGTTGCCCGTCCCGTCAGGCGTGGTGCCGGGTTCGTTGCCGGGAGTCTTGTCGCCGTCGGTGCCGGGCTCGTTGCCGGGAGTCTTGTCGCCGTCGGTGCCGTCGGGTGTGGTGCCGGGCTCGTTGCCGGGAGTCTTGTCGCCATCGGTGCCGTCG
>DJYI01000075.1:52336-52553 GCA_002448475.1 Verrucomicrobia bacterium UBA6982 | reverse complement strand
CGTCCGGCGTGTTCGCCGCCATCTTGAGCTGGAACTTCGGCGTCGGAAGGGCCGTCTTCTCCACCACGTCGAGGATGACGAGCGAGAGCGGGTTGTAGGCCGTGGAGCCGTCGGGGTTCGTGCCGCCGAGGTAGATCGGGTGGCCCCAGTAGTTGTCGATGGAGCCGAACTGCCAGAGGAAGTGGCGGAAGTCCTCGCGGAACTCGGCCTCGGTCGT
>DJYI01000075.1:0-52224 GCA_002448475.1 Verrucomicrobia bacterium UBA6982 | reverse complement strand
TTGTCGAACGTGCGCACCTGGAAATAGTTGAGCGGCTCGGAGAGGATGAAGTACACGATCGTGAACTCCATCACGTCGAAGACCGTCTGCGGCGGCCCGGCGCGGAGACGCTCCAGCGAGGCGATCTCCTTCTCAAGCCAATATGTCTCGCACGAAGGCGTGAAGTTGCTCTCGCCTAACACGGAGGACGGAGGCACGGAGGCACGGAGACTTTTTGACAGGATTACAGGATTTGCTGGATCATTTGTTTTAGCCGCAAAGGACGCAAAGCCCGCAAAGTCTTTGTGATCCTTTGTGTTCTTTGTGGCTAGAACTTCTTGCGTGAGGCATTTCTTCGCCTCGGCGATGAGCCGGTCGAGGAAGCGCATCATAGCGGCGGCGGCGCGTTTCTCGGCGCGGTAGAAGGGCGTGTCGGCCGCGTATGCGTCCACACGCGCCTTCATGCCGGGGAATCCGAGGCGGAGGATGTCGGCCCAGTCCGGCGCGGAGTGGTCGAAGTCCTTGCCGATGGAGGCCCGGCCCTCTCGCCTCATCTTCGCGATGGCCTCGCGGAGGCCGGGCGAATACTTCTCGTCCACGTCGGCGGCATGGCCCCAGAGGACGGCACCCATCGGGCGAGAGTGGCGCTCCCAGGCGGATATGGCCGGGAAGCAATCGAAGCGCGAGAAGCCGATGGCGACGTTGTCCACGAGGAAATCGAAGCAGCGGGCGGCGACATCGTACCAATCCTCCTTGCCGACCTTCCAGCCAGATTCCGTCACAATGCGCTTCACGCCCTCGCGGAGGGCGTCGTTGTCAAGACCCGTGGCGGGGTTGGAGAGATCCATGCGCCACTTCCACTTGAGGTAGGCGTCCTCATCGTCGATGGATGCGGGTCGCGTCTCCGTGCGTGTGGTGTATTGCATTCCGCCGTCGCACTCCGGAACGCCGTCTTCGGGGATGGACACACCGGTGGAGAGGATTAATCTGGATTGTAAGTGTTTCACGGGTTCAATGTTACCGCAGCGCCGTTGCTTGAGCAACGTCCTCGAAAGACTGGGGTGTGACCAAACTTTGTCAGAACGCAAAGGACGCAATCGCGCGGACCGATGTGTCATCGAACGCCGCTGTGCGGCTATGACACAATCGGCCC
The DNA here is from genome assembly GCA_002448475.1 of Verrucomicrobia bacterium UBA6982. Lineage (GTDB taxonomy): Bacteria > Verrucomicrobiota > Kiritimatiellia > RFP12 > UBA3636 > UBA3636. Next base: position 51,092 of record DJYI01000075.1, on the reverse strand, counting down.
GCATTTTTTGTCGGGCCAAAAGTAGTGGACTGAAAAATGGCGGCTTGTGGCATAGCCGCAGACGCGGCGGCGAGGATGGCACAGCCAATGATCGCGAGAATCGGCTTCACGGCTTCTCTTCCGTGGCTTTCGCCAGTTCGCCCAGCACCTCGGCGTCGGCGAACATGCAGTTGAACCAGTCTCCGCCAAGCGGGAGCCGGATTGCCCCGGCAAGGTCGCTGCCGTCGCCGGGTTCGGGGATCCAGTAGGTGCGGATGCGTCCAGAGGCGTCCTGATTGCGGACCATCGAGTCGCCAAGCGCCCGCGCCTTGGCGAGGTCGAGCGCCCGCCCCTCCGCCTTGTAGAGCGCAAGGAAGGTGCGAATCAGCATCGCCGACGAGGCGTCGATCGGCGAGTAGCACTCGTATTGCTCCAGCACGGCCGGGGTGCGCCACGCGAAGAACGGGTAGATCGGATTCCATGCGCCCGTGCCGTCCTGGCGGCACGGCGCGCGCCACACCGCGAACTGGTCTTCGGCGAAGCGCAGCATCTCGCGGGCCTGCGCAATGCGCGCTTTGTCGCCGGGATGGCGGTACAGCAGGACCTGGGCCGTCTCGCACGGCATGTCCTTCGTGAGGTTCTGGTAGCGCTGCTCCGCCGGGCGAATGTCCTCAAACTGCCCCTCCCAGTCCCAGTCGGACATGGGGCCGCGCTCGATGAAGAGGATGGCGCGGTCGGCGGCGGCGCGGAATGCGGAGCCGCCCGTCGCCGATGCAAGATCGTCGAGGAAAGGCACCACTGTCGTGGGGGCGAGGCGGTTGCGCCCCACGGACGTGCCGTCGGCGGCGTTCATCTTGAGCGGCCATGTGCCGTCGTCGCCCTGAAGCCTGAGATAGGTGCGCCCGATGGCTGTCGCCGCGTCGAGCCATTGCGCTTCGCCGGTTGCGCGGTGGAAGGACAGAAACGCCTCGCCGGCCATTGCGGGATAGACCAGCATGTGCTGTCCGGCGTATGTCCCGGCGAGCTGTCCCGTCCCGGTGTAGGTGGCCGTGAATCCCGAGAGCGGGGTTCCGGGGGCCTCCGCCGTGGATAGCAGGTAGGCGGCGGAGGCGCGGGCGATCCGCATGGCCCGCTCCCTCTCCTCCGGCAATTCCGCCGCGACGGCGAGCATGGCCATCATGACGGCAGACTGCATCTTCGACGGGTAGCTGGCGAAGTTGTCGCCTGCGGCGATGTCCGGGATGCCGTTCGTTTCCAGCGCCGCCAGCTGCGGCCACGAAAGGAGATGGCGCAGGACCTTGCGCCGCGCCTCCCGGTAGCCTCCGGCGGAGGCAGGGTACTCGGCGGGGTCGAACGGCGCGGAGCGCCAGAACCGTCTCTCGCCGGCCGAGCCGATGTCGCAGCCGGAGGCGTCCAGGGCGCGGCAGCGGACCTCGACGAATCCCGCGGGAAGCGCGGGCCACACGGGCGCAAGCGAAGCCGTCGGCGCGACGGCACCGAAGGTGCGGAGCTTGTGCGCGTCGTCGAGGACTTCAAAGCGGTAGGACGCAGCGCCGGGAATCTCCCGGAACGGGAAAGATGGCGGATAGGCGAAGAGGCGGGCGCGGGCGTTCCAGAAGGGCGAGCCGCCTGCGCCGCCGGGGCGGATTTCCGCGCGCATTTCGCGGCGGCAGTCATCCATGAGCCGGTAGTAGGCCAGAACGGCTTCGGGGAGCGCCGCCTCGTCGCGGAACGGCGGGGGTTCGCCGGGATCGGCGAGCATCGACTCCTCCAGCGAGCGCCCCCTCGCGGCATAGTCGCCGAAGCCGTAGAGCAAGCCCGCCAGCTTCAGCAGCCGCGCGTAGGCGAGATTGAGGGAACGGAGAGACTCGTCGTCGTTCAAAAGCCCCCGTATCGCCCAGTCGGGGGCGCCGAAGAGACGGCCCTTTCCGTAGTCGAGATGGCAGCGTTCCAGTTCCCCAATCACGCGCAGGATGGCGTTCCGCTCGCGCAGAGCGTCCCCCTCGCCGCAAAAGAGCGCGCGCTCGACCTTGCCGAGACAGACGAGAATCGAGAGGTCCGTGTCCAGAGCGTCCGCCGGCGCGCCGCAGTTCGCGGTGGCGGCGACGGAAAGCGCGGTTGCCATTGCGGCCATCTTTCCCATGCGTTTCATTCTACTTTACCACTACGATGAACGCAAGGTGGCGCGGGCCTTAGCCCGCGCACCACTTGCAGAATCGCTATGTTGCCTACCGAATGGAAAGCACGGTGCAGGACGGGGCAAATCGGTAGCGGATGATCACGACGCCGGAGCCGCCGGCCTGTCCGGCGCCGCCACCGCCGCCGAGTCCGTCGGTTCCGGCCTGGTTGCCGTTGCCGCCGCCGCCCTTGCCGCCAAGGGCGATGCCGGTGTTGTAGTTATTGTATGCCGCGCCGCCGCCCGCGTAGTAGGTCGGGACGCCTGTGATGTCGCAGGCGAGGCCATCGCCGCCGTAGGCCGGGCCGTCCTTCGAGGAGTCGTCGATGTCGAGGACGGTTCCGGGCTCGTTGCGCTTCGCCTTCTTGGCGGGCGATGCGCCGGCGCCGCCGCCGCCGCCCGGACTGAAACGGCTTTGCGACTTCGAGCCGTCGTGTCCGGCATTGCCCGATCCGCCGTAGATGGCCAAGCCTCCATCGACGGCGGTCAACCATTCCATGGACGAGCCGCCGCCTGACGCGCCGTTGCCGCCCCTGTTCCCGACTTCGTTTCCGGAAACGTCGAGGCCGCCCGCCCCGCCGTAGCCGCCGCCGTATGCGGTGATGGTGGTTCCGTTGCCGGCGACCACGGTGTTGCCGCCGTTCGCGCCGACGGCGCCGCCCGCGCCGACGGTGACGGTATAGGTTCCGGACGAGACGGAAAATGCGGCCTTGTGGACGAGACCGCCCGCTCCGCCGCCGGCGCCGACTAAGATTCCTTGGTTGTCCCTGACTCTTCCCAGTGCCCCGCCGCCACCGCCGCCGCCCACGGCGAGAAGTTCGACGGTGCCGGCTCCCGTGACGGTGAACGAGCCGTTTTCCACGAAGGAGATGACCGTCTTCCCGCCGTTGGCGAAGCGGTGGGAATGGGAATCGCCTTCGATGTTGAGCGATGCCACGGCCGTCGCCGCCGTAAAGGCGACCGCGGAGGCAAGAGTCCCCCGAATTGCCCGGGGAATGTTGACGCATGGTTTATTCATGTTGTGCTCCTTTTGGAGTTATGGGTGAAAGTCGAAAGGGGAAAAGTGGGGTGCCTTTGTCAGGGGATTGCAGGTGGCGGGTTGTTGCGGCGGCGGATGGCGTCGTAGGCGGGCTTTGGGGATAGGTCGCGGTGGACGATGCCGAAGTTGGCCTCGCTGTAGAGCGGATCGCCCTCCGGCGACTGGAACTCGTAGATCATGTAGGCCTCGATGCCCATCTCCTCGGCAATCTCCATCGAGCGCAGGATGTATCGGGCCTGGTCGGCCTCGGTCGTGCCGCCATTTGTCCCCTTGAGCGCCGAAACGACGAGCGCTCCCTTGAGGTCGCTGTCGAAAAGATAGACAGCCGCAGCGACGGCCGGGGCGCCAGTCTTGTCGCGTCCAACGAGGAGCGGCACGATGCGGTCGCCGGGGGCTAGGTGGGCGTCCGTGAAGAAGCGTTCGGCTTCGTAGCCGGCCGGATCGGCCTTGTAGCCGTGCGCAAGGGCTTCATCGGTTGCGAAGACCTTGAGGCTTTGCGGCAGGTTCGCGTCCGTCCACCAGGCCTTCCAGCCAAGATGGAACGTGCGCTTGACCTCGTTGTGGTCAACATCCGAGATGACTGCGCCGTCTCGGCACGCATAATAGAGCGGGACGAGTCCGAGGCTGACGAGGACGCCGCCATCGGCGACGAATGCGCGCATGGCGTCGAGGGCGTCAAGCGGGAAACTTTCGCCGACAAGCATGACGGCATCGACTGCGTTGGTGGAGAGCGATGCCGCGAGGCGTGCCGGGCCCCACGCTTCGATGGTCGAGCCGTTGGGTAGGATTTCCGCGATTTTCGCCGCCATGTCCGCGCCGTCGCCGGAGTCGTCGAATAGCGTCGCCAGGGCGACGCGCCAGGCGCTGCGGCCGGGGTGCGCGACGGCGAGGCCGGTGCGGAGTTCCTGCGCGCCGGCGAACTGGAGCCGGTGCGTGGGCCAGCCGTGTTCGGTGATCCAAATCGGCTTTGCTGCATCGCCGTGGCGGGCCATGACAGAGCGGACTCCGTCAATGGTAGGAGCAAGTGCACCCTCCGGCGGGTTGGGCCACGAATAGGGGTGGATGTTCACGATGTCCATGAAGGGGCCGCCCCCGGCCTTGTATATGCCCTCAATGAACGCAGTATCCGCGCCCGCCGTGCCGCCCATCATTACGCGCGTTTGGGGTGAGACTGTTTTTATGGTTTCGTATGTTGTTTTAAGGAAGGCGGCATACTGGGCGGCATCGGGCTGCGGCTTCCATGAGGAGCGGAGATTCGGCTCGTTCCAGACTTCAACGACATCGAGGCTCCCGCCGTAGCGCTCCATCACGGCGCGAACGTAGCGGCGCCACTCCTCAAGGTGTTCCCGCGCAATGCCGGGATAGGCGCCTGGGTTGTCGAAGCCAAGAATGGGCAGGATGCGAATGCCGAAGCGCGCGGCATCATCCATCAGGCGGTCGAACTTCTCGAAATGCCATTCGCCGGGGCGCGGCTCAATCGTCGCCCAGTCAAAGTCGGTGCGGACGCGGGTGATGCCGGCATCGCGCATCATCTCGAACTCGCGTTCGCGAATGTCGAACTCGTCGCGGGAGACATGGGCGCAGATGCCAAAGGAAGGCGTCGAAGCTGCCGCATCCGCAACTGGCGCGAGGGCGAGAAGAGACCCTAGCGCGAAGCCAATTTTGATTTTTGAGTTCATTTCCTTGGACGTATGTCGAGCGGGATGCGTTCCGGCGACGCACCGGCGCAAAGCGCCGCGAAAGCAATCGCGGCCGTTGCAACGGGACGGGATTCTGGTGTTTTTTTCATGGATGGCTCCTTGTGGGGTTTGGTTTCGTGGAGAAATGCAAAGGTGAACGTGTTGGAACAAGGGATGCAAAGCCCGGTGCACGGCTATCCTAGCATGGAAACGCGCGGCGGTGATCGTCACGGAACGAAGCGCGCATTCCCGACACGAAATTGGCGTCGCGTCGGCATCGATGATACCATGTTCCATTCGACGCAGATTTAGTTTTGCGAAAAAAATCAGGCGTGCCGGTTGCGCGACCGCCATTCCTTCATGGAGACGCCCATGCGCTTGCGGAAAATCCATTTGAGGGCGATGTCGGAACGGTAGCCGCACAACCCGGCGATGGCGTCGATGGCGACGTTCGTGTTGGCGAGGAACGAACAGACCTTTTCCAGCCGCACGTGCTGGATCTCCTCCAGAACGGAGTGTCCGAGCGCCTCACGGAAACGAATCTCGAAGAGCCTGCGCGAGCAGCGGAAGCGGGAGGCGAGCGCCTGCGCCGTCAGGCCGTCGCACGCTTCCCGGCGGATGATTTCCACGGCCTTCAGGACGAACGCCTCCCTGCGGCCTCTGCCACCGGTCGATCGCCGCCGCACCGCCATGAGCGGGGCGATGGAGACGAAGTTGGCCGTTTTGCCTGGAGTGGGACGCGCGACAAGTGATTGCACGCACAGTTGCTCCCCAATGGTTTTCGCGGCGACGTATCCGGCACGTTCGTAGTCAATCTCAATGCTTGAAATCGCCGGGGTCGAAGCCTCGCAGATTTCCGGGAGATTGTCGACGCCGAGCAGCGTGAGTTCATGCGGTATGACGCGCAAGGCGGCGTGCGCGGCGGCGACGACCTCGGCGGCTACGAGGTCGTTCACGGCGAACACGGCGGTTTTGCGGGGAAGCGAGCCCACCCAGGACGCCAGACGCCCCGACCTTGCCGACGACGTCTCGCCTTCGATCCGCGGGAACGCGGAGCAAAGACGCTCCGCCTTGCGGGTCTCCTCGCAAAACCGCCTCACCCGCACGAAGGACCACTCGAACGCCTCGGGAACGCCGACGACCGCGTAGGCGGCCGGGCGGCCAAGCGACAGTTCGCGGAAGGCGGCGACTGCCACGGCGTCGTTGTCCGCGCGGAGCATGACCCCGTTTTCCGGCACGTCGCGGGAAACGTGGAGATACACGACCGGCACCGCGTCGAGCGCCGAGGGGGATCCGGGCAGCCCGTCGTCGGAGCATTCCCAGACGCATCCGACGACCGGCGCGTGCTTCCGGAAAAGCGCCGCCAGCCGGTTTTTCCTCGATTCGGCGGGCGGATACGCCTCCACGGACCAGCCGCGCGAGGAGGCGTAGCGGCGCATTCCGGCGAGCGTCATCTGCGGAATGTGCGCGCTTTCAGTGTTGAGGTAGAGGATCGTGGCGACCATCGCGTTTTCACTCCGGTCGAACCGGCGCCAATCGTCACAACGGCTCTATGACGGGTATGTCGATGTTGCGCTTGCGGGAATTGAAATTGATGCCGACGAGTGTCACGGGGCGCTTGCCGCCCTTCCACTTGTCGGCGTAGCCTCGCTCGCGGATCTGGCGAATCGCCGCCTTGGAGGACTTGTTGCACTTGAACTCGAAAACGTAAACGGTTTTTGGCGTCTCGATCACCGCATCGGCGTAGCCGAGCAGGGACGGAACTTCGGGCTGCGGGTTGGCGCCGCATAGGGCCGTGAAGAGCAGGAAGTAGCGCTTTGCATCGGCCTCGTTCTTTATCTGCCAGTCCGGTGGAATCTGCGCGTAAAGCCCGAAAAGAGACTCGTAAAGGAGTCCCTGGATATCGCCGTCGCGAATCTGCCGCTTGGCTCGATCAATGAGCACTTCCCAAGAATCGTCCGGGAATCCGAGAATCCGGGAAACGTAGCCATCGCGCAGCGAATGGCGGATTTCCTCGTTCGGCGGCGCGAGACGATAGGTGTCGGTGGCGGCGACGCCCTTGTCCTCCGGCTTGTCGGAGTGGAAAACCTCCTTTATCGTCAAGTAGCCGCTCTGATAGAGTAGTGCCTCGATGGGTAGCGTCTCGGCGTCGCACACGTCGAGTTGAATCGGGCGGACACGGACATTCTCCAGATCGTCCGGCATCTTGCCGACGGCCTTGATGCGGTTGAAGATGAGGGTCGAGCCGCCGGTAGTCTCCCAATAACTCTTGAACTCACCGCCGTCTGGACCAAAGAGTTTGCCGAGCGAGACTGGATTCACAACGCGAGCTTCTGTTTGCGGTGAAAAGCGATAGCCGTCGAACCATTTGAGAATCTTGTCTCTGGTTGACTCAAAGTCCTGACCTAGTTTTTTCGCAAGGGCCTCGACATTCTCGCGAAGCGCACCGTCAATTTCGGAATGCGTGTAGCCAAGGAGTGTTGCGAAGCGCGGCGATGCCGACAAATCCGTGAGATGCGTAAGTCCGGAGAATACCGAGAGTTTCGTGAGCTTTGTCACGCCCGTCATCATTAGGAAGCGGATGACGTCGGAATTGATCTTCAGTTTCTCGTAGAAGTCGTGTAGAAGTTTACGAACGCGCTTCAATTCCCCGATGTCATCCAGAAACCCTGCCACCGGCTCGTCATACTCATCGACAAGAACAACGATTTTCTTCGTCGGCGAGAGTTCTGCGGCAGCCTTCAGGAACGAGTTGAAATTGTATGCGACGCCTTTCCTATGATCATAATCGCGACCGATTTCCCCGCAAAGATCTTCGACCATGCCGGCAAGTGCCTCCTTGACCTCGGCGTATGAGTCGCCATTGGCATTGGACATCGTGAAGGAATAGACAGGCGTCGGCGCAGTCCAGCCTTCCCAATCTTCCTTGTCGATCGCCAGCCCCTTGAAGAGGTTGCGCCGCCCCTCGAACATCGCCTGGAGCGTGGAGAGCATCAGCGACTTGCCGAAGCGGCGGGGACGCGAGATGAAATACTGCGCACCCGTCCTCTCCTTGGCGAGCTCGTAGAGAATATCCGTTTTGTCCACGTATTTCTTCGTCTTGTCCTTGATCAAGGACTCGAAATCGTGGACTCCGGTGGTCAGTTCTCTGATTTTGCGTCTTGCCATGTCGCGCCCCTTTGCGTTTGCGGCTTCAATTCTAGCAAAACGCGGGGCGAAAGCCAAGTTGAAAGGTTGAAATGTTGAAAAGTCAGGGACAGAAGGACTGGCGGGACTAGCGGGACTGGCGGGACTGGCGTTGGTCCCGCCCGTCCCGCCCGTCCTCTCGCCAGTCCCGCCGGTCCACGCAGTGGTCGCCTCGCGCAGAGATGAAGAGATTGTTTTTAGCCACAAAGGACACAGAGTTCACAAAGTCTTTGTGTTCCTTTGTGTTCTCTGTGGCTTCAAAAATGATTTTTCCGCACGTCCCGCAGGTCCGGGAGGTGGCTGCCTAGCGCGGAGTCGCAGGGATTTTTTTAGCCACAAAGGAGACAGAGTTCACAAAGTCTTTGTGTTCCTTTGTGTTCTCTGTGGCTTCAAAACTGACATTGGCATTTTCCGCCTGTCGTGCCTGTCCCATGACCTTCGCCGCGGCGACGATTTCGTAGCAGAATTCGGCCTGGTCGGGGTCGCCGCCGTATGGGTCGTCGCGGGCTTCATTCGCAGAGCGCGAGGAGATCGTCTACGTGCGCCGTGGCGAGGCACTCCACGGTGTCGGCGGCGCCGTAGTAGATTTTCACTTCGCCGTCCTCTTCGAGGATCATGCCGCCCGGGAAGATGACGGAGCCGCGGAAGCCGCGTTTTTCGCAGTCGGCTTCCGGCGACAGCAACGGTTCGCGGCAGAGTCCGACGACTTTCGAAGGATCTTCGAGGTCGAGGAGCATGAGCCCTGCGTGGTATTCCTTGCGCCAGCCGGAGTGCCACGCGGGAAGATCCTCCTCGACGTAGCGCACGGCATGGAAGGTCGTCAGCCACCCGCGCGGCGTCTTCACGGGCGGCGCGGCGGGGCGAAATGGCCCCTTCTTTGAGGGGGCTGTCGGCGAAGCCGACTGGGGGTGTTTGCACGGCGAGCCGCATTAAGTCCACCCATTGCCGCACCATCATCACCAGACAATGGAATAGCTCGCAGAGGGCACGATGCGGCATACGCCGTATTCACCGTAGTCTTTGGCGGTAGCCAATTCATGCTTGAACAATTCATCGGGCATGCGTTTGCCGTAGTACGATTCGCCGTCAACAAAACCCGCCTTGTCGGCATACGCTACAATATCCGAACCCTTCTGCCGGAAATACGCGCGAACAGCCCTGCATGACAAACCCCTCGCTTGGAACTGAACAACGAACGATAGTGGAGTGCGGTCGACTATAACGCCCTTGGCAAAGAACTGAGTAGAAATTCCACGGTCATAAAGCGTTGCCGAGAGATCCTTTATGGTTGCAATGTCCGTATTCTTCCATACAACGCGCTCCTCTGTCGTCAAGAACGGTTCGTAACGAGGCAATTTGGATTTTGACATGGTTTTGCGCCCGTCTGTCGGTGTAAGAGAGCACGAAAACATGCAGTGGTCGCTTAAACGTCCGTCCGAATGGACGCGCATATCAGACACGGCAAAGCCCTTTACAATGATACTGTCTATCGCTTCCTTGGGATTCCATGCGATCCATGTCTTCATGGACCCATCGTTTGCAAGCGTAAACCCGGCATTCGCTAACGGCTTCCATTCGTCGACAGAATCCACATTCCAGTCGCCGCCGATGATCACGCGCGGGAAGTCTCCTACAGCCTCCAAAAGCTGGCTTATCTGCTGTGAACGCATTTCCACGTGATTCTTCGGCCAGTCTGGCTCAAGGTGCGTAGCGATTACAAGCGTTTCAAGTCCGTCGATAGTTGCGAGCATATAATGGAAGTTTGTGTTTTGGAAGTGGCAGTTGTATGCGTAAACACCTGAATCCGTGAGTGTGCAGTCATTCGCAAAGATCGAGTTCACATGGCCGCCACCTCCGGAAGATCCTTCCAGAGCAAGCTGATATCCTCCGAAAACAGTTTCTGGGGTGCGCAAAGTCTTCTCGGTGTCCATGTATGGCGAATACTCTTCGACGAGCATGATGCGCGCGCCCACAGGATCGATGAACGTGCGATAGGCTTCTCGCCACTTGTCGCCCTCTGCGGCGGGAAGTTTGGAAACGGAACTCACGCCCAGCGAGAAGTGTCCGATATTCCATGTCGCCACGGTGAACTTGCCTGTGCCACCATAAACCAAACTTGTTATCAGAGAAGCCGCACACATGGCCGCGAGTCTAGCATTCATTGATGGTTCCTTTTTTGTTCGTGTACACGTCACATGAGCATCGATATGAGGTTCTAATTCTCCTTCGAAGCTATCTCGTAGTAGAATTCCGCCTCATTTGGATCGCCTGCGACATCGGCGTGGAACGTCAATAGGCCGTCTGTTAATCGGCTTGCGATTTCACGCTTTCGCGAACCGTTCGGATTGAGCGCATAGACTTTCCACATTGCCGACTTTAATGCCATCGAAACTTCGGCAGTTGCACGTCGTGCGATGCGCCCCTCCTGCTTCCCCCAGTGGCGCAGGACGCGCCTGGTCACGTCCTCGTATTCGATGCCGTCGTTCTGCACGTCGCCTACGAGGCAGACGAGAACGCGGTCCGTTTCGGCGAGGGGCCGCGCGTCCAGGGAACTCGCCCAGATGGAGGCCGTTCCGCCCTCGACTTCCGCACGGAAGCGGCTCGTCTCGACCACGCCGGGGCGGTCCACGAAGCCACCCGATGTCCGCGGCGTGTCGACGGTGATCGAGCCGCGGCGGCGGTCCACCGTGACCGCGCCGTCGGGCGAGGTCACGACATCGCCGAAATTGCAGCCGAGGTCCGACGCGAGGTCGTCCCGCGTACGGGGGACTTCCACCGCCCCGAACCGACGGAAGACCAATATTCCCGGCGGCGGTGTTTCGGCGACGAGTCCGCCCAGTTTCGTGCGCCATGCGGCCCAGCGGGCGTCGAACGACGTGGGGTCGGCCGATTCCCTGCCGAGCCGCGCGAGGGCGGCCGGCGGGTAGAGTGTCGCGAGGGCGGTGTCGAGCACCGGAAGGTCGCGCCGCAGGAAGAGGCAGGCGATGGCCCGCTCCGTCGCTGTGGCGACGGGGTCGCCGGCCATGTCGAAATGGTTCAGGCTTTTCCGGGAGGAATCGACCGCGTTCTTGCCGCTGCACGTCCAGCAGAAGCGCCACAGCGCGCTCCAGTCCTGAAACGCGGCGGTCGCGCCAAGCAGAAAGGCGCAAGAGGCGCGATGCTCCCACGGCGGGCAGTAGTTGTATTCCGACACGGTGAACGGGTGGCCGAAAAGACGCCGCGTGACGTTGTAGGGGACGCCGAATTCGTCGGCCTTGCTGATGTTCGTGGGGTATTTGTCGGTAATGCGCGCGGGGAGCGTCCAGTTCGGGCCAAGCATTTCGGGGTGGGCGTAGTAGAAATGGTCGTCCACGTAGTCGAACGAGTCACGGACAAACTGCTCCGGCGTGGTGAAGCGCCAGCCGTTCATGCTCGTCACGAGGGCACGGCAACCAAGTTCATCGCGGAGGAACGCCCGCATCCGGGCGAAGAAGCCGGCTTCGAGTGATGCCAGAAACTGCTGGAACGCGATGACGTGCGCCCTGGCGGAGAAGTTCCCCTCGTTGGCTCCGGGCATGTCGTCAAAGGCCACCGCGCGGTCGTCCTTCGGGATTTCAAGCACGGCGTCGGGCAGGGTGTCCGGAACCTTCGCGTATTCGGGGTTCGCGGTGCGTCGCTCCGCCAGCCATGCCTGCCACTTCGGCAGCACCAGGCTCTCGAACTCCTTGTAAGGCGCGATGTCCCAGTTCCCGAGGTTCCCCTCGTTGACAAGCGAGAGCCAGGCGAGCGTCGGGTCGTCGGCGTAGCGGAGCCCGGTGTAGGGGTTCACGTGGTCGAGGAAAGCCCGCGCGTAGGCAAGGTAGTTGGAGGCCGCACCGTCGTGGAAGAGCAGCAGCACCTTGAAGCGGCTCGTGTTCACTTCGCCGTCGCGGTCCTCGCCGATGTCGCGCCATGGCACGGGCCGCGAGACGTAGAGGTCGGTCGTGACGTAAACGCCCTTCTCGCGGCACGCGGCCATCAGCGCGTCGAGCCGGTCGATGTCGTCTGGCAAAGGACGGGGGGAATCCTCCCCCCGAACCCCTCCGGCGCGTTCGCGCAAGGCTTTCGCCCATGCGTCGTCATGGTGGTGGAGGCGGATGGAGTTGTAGCCGAGGCGCACGAGGTTTTCGACAAGCCGGCGCGACTCGTCCGGCGGAAGGTAGTTGCCGCCTTCGCAAAAGTTCACGCCCATGAAGCGCAACGGCTCGCCGGGGCGGGTCTCGAACTCGAAATGTTCGCCGCGCGCGACGATCCGCCCGTATTTGCCGCAGGGTCCGTCGGCGAAGCCGAAGCCGGAGAAGTCGAGCGCGCTTCCGGGCGCGACCTCGGTGCATGGCGTCGCCGGAATCCAGTCCGCCGAGCGACGGATGACGAACGTCGACGGTTCGGCGTCCGCGGAGGACGCCAGAGCCGCCGCGATCGCCCCGATGCACGTTGCGATGCGCTTCGTCACGGCTTGCATGGACTAGCGGATGACCATGACGAAGGGGCTTTCCATCTCCTCCGCGACGCAGAAGAGGCCGATTCCCCAAACGGGATCGTCGGAAGGCTCCGTGAACCGCCCTGTCGAAACGATGAAGTCGTCCGGCTGGCGACCATAGCGGGCAAGACGGGTCCAAGCGCCGTTTGTCTCGCTCCAGCGCAGGACGGCAAGCCGGTTGCCCGAATCCTTTACCTTGCTCTGGTCGTATCGGAAGTCCAGTTCCGCCCACTCGATGTCCTGGCGGGTCGATTCCGTGAAGGAGGTGCGGCTGTCGAAGACGCCCGCCTTCCAGAAGCCGAGCGGCGCGTATTTCGCGTCCAGCGCATCGGCATGGGCATCGGAGCGGTCGTCCGCGAGGAGCATCACGCCGAGATTCTTCCCGGCGGCTTTCCATGGCACCCGCACGTTATCAAACACGGCGTTGACAAGGTCGGGTCTGGCAAGCCCTCGGCAGCACCCCACGGCGTTCGTCCCCTCCCGAAAGCCCCAGGCGTCCCCGCCGTTGTCCAGCACGACGTTGACGCCTGGCATGATCACCGCGCCCTTGTTCACGGCGAACCAGCCGTTCGAGCGCGTCGATTCCGCCCCAAAGAGGACGTTCGTCACCTGCCACATGGCGGAGCAGTCAAGCGTCCGCTCCACGCCTTCGCCGTCGGCAACAATCCGCCCGTTGCCGAGACGGGCGTAAACACTCCCGGCGTTGTCTCCTCTCCCCAGGACGGTTCCCCAGCCGGAGACCTGCCCGTATGCGCCATCGCGGACTGCGCCACTTCCGTCCGTGGCCGCGCCAATCCACATCGAGTCCTGCAACCGGCTCTCCCCGAAATCGCTTATCACGCGGAACGTCCCTCCGCGCAGGCGGATGCGGCCGTCGCCGACGGTCGTGGCGTCGCCCCCCAGATACGGGAGCCCCGCCTGGAACAGCGCGCCGTCCTCTATCTGGACGAGGCCCGAGCCGCCGCCCGCGCCGCAGCCAATGCGGGTGTAGCCGATGACGTTGTCGCCATTCGCGAACCATCTGAAAGCGAACGTTCCAGATTTGACAAGCAGTTCGCCGGTGCCGTCCATTCCGACATCGAGATTTTGTGGATAGTTGAATGTGTTGATTCCGCCATCATGGACATAAACACCGCCGGATCCGGCGTCCCTGCCAATCTTCATGTCGCCGCCCCAGGAGTGGCAGCCCGCGTTGGTCACAGTCCCGAAACCTGTTCCGCCAACAACAAGGGCACCAGCGTTCGTCGCGCCAACCTGAATGTCGAGGCACCCGTACTTATAGGCGTTGCCGTATGCGCTGTGGCGTGTGCCGAATTCCTCAGCCCCGCCACTCGTGACATTCAGCGTCCCGCCGGCAACGATGCGCACCGTTGCCGGATGATCGGCTTCGTTGGAAAATGCCTTGAGGCTATAGCATTTGGCGGTCGTGCCTGTGACGACGACCGTGTGCCCGTATGGAATGTTGACATCTGTGATTGAAGACAAGGACGTCGCATGATTCGCATACGTGTACCATGTCCACCAGCAGTTCAGGTCGTCCCAGTTGCCTTGGCGAGTGGTTGCGTCGCCCTTGAACCAGATGCCGGCGTGGGCTGGAATGGCGAATGCGGCCAGTGCGGCCACGAAGATTGCGGTTGTCGAGTTCCTTGCGTTCATGGTTGCTCCGTTCGTGATGACAGGTCGCGTGGGGATTTTCCGGCACCTTGCCGACTCCCCGCAACGGCACAGACATACTACCATGTCCAAAACTGGGAAAAAAGGATAATCAAATGAATTTTTCCGCGAAAATCAGATAATATTTGATTGACAGCGGCGATGGCAGACACTATGATTGGATGCATGAAAATCAAAGCAGGGGAAACGGACCTCCCACATAGTCCGAAGCGCATCCTTCTGGCGAACTGGATGATGGACGCGCCGACACGCAGGACGCTCGATGGCGTTATCGCCTTTGCGCGCGACCGCAATCTGTCGTGGGAAATCGAGACAATGCCCGCGCTTATGGCCGACACCTTGGAAATGCTGTTTGAAAAGGGCGATTTCGACGGCATTGTCACAGACTTCGAGTCTTGGCACGTATTTCCGCTGGTCCCAAAGACAGCGGCGCCGATCGTGTTCTTGCAGAAGGACGCGGCGGAGCCGCCGAAGACCCTGCGCCGAGTCTCGCTGATGCGTGTCCGCTTCGGCGACTTGGGGCGCGCAGCGGCTCGCCATTTCCTGGAACGGCGAGGGTATCGCTCCTTTGCATACTTTGAGGCACGGGGCAATCTTTTCTGGTCCGTCGACAGGGGCGACGCATTCCGCGACGCGGTCGCGTCTGCGGGGTTGCCCTTCATGCGCTTTTCGGCAAATGAGGAGACGCACCACGCAATCTCGGTGAGGAAGGAGATGGAGGCGCTTTCGGAGTGGCTTGTATCTCTGCCGAAGGCCGCAGCCGTGTTTGCATCGGACGACAGAGCGGCGCGGGACATTCTTCTGGCCTGCCGCCATGCGGGGCTGAGGGTTCCGCGCGACGTGGCGATCCTCGGCGTGAACGACGACGAGTTCTTCTGCCGGCACCTAACCCCGAACCTCTCAAGCGTGGCGATGGACTACGAGGCGCTCGGACGGATTGCCGCCGAAGAACTGTGGCGCATGATGGAGGGTGGCAAGGCAAGGCGGTGCGACCTCGAAATGCCGGTGCTTGGGGTGTCGGCGCGGGCCTCGACCGCGCCCCAGGGTATTGGCGGGCCTCTTGTAAACGCCGCGCTCGACTGGATCGACGCCCACGCCTGCGAGGGCGCGACCGTCGCCGACGTTGCGAAGGCCGTCCACGCAAGCCGCCCGCTTCTCGACCTGCGGTTCAGGCAGCTGCATGGCGGGACCGTCCTCGGAGCTCTGAACGACCGCCGTCTGCGCGAGGTGCAACGGCTCCTGCGCGAGACGGACGACTCGGTCGAGGCCATCTGCGGCAAGGCAGGCTTCAACGACACCAGCGGGTTGCGCCGGCTTTTCCGCAGGCGCCACGGCTGCTCCATGCGCCGGTGGCGCCGGATCAACGCACCCGACGCGCCCCGGACACCGCAATGATTTCGTAATAGAGGCGCGCTCCGGAGGGGCCGCGCGTCGAGACGCGGAAGCACAGCGCGCCGTTTCGGACCGAGGCCGGCACTTCGCCGCGCCGCTTCCCGGTCGCGTCGAGCCAGAAGACCATCTTACCGGAAGAACAAAACCGTTGCGGGCGGTTCGCCGGCGAATGTCGCCAGGCTTGCGGCGAATGCCATGGTTGCCAGTGTTTTCATGCCTTTACCATCCGATGAAGATGTCTCCCGTGACGTTGCGCCACATGGCGCACGGGCCGTCGGGCGTTTCCTCCCATTCGGGGGCGACAGGGTCGGCGAGCATGTTCCAGTTGGATCGGACGAGCTCGACGGTGGACCCACCGTCGCGGCTTCCGGCAAAATCCGCGGGCGGGAAGAAGCGGAGGGTGGCGTTTTCGAGGCCCTTGACCTGCAGGTGCCCGGCGAAGCCGGGATAGGCCGCAAAGCCTGTCTTCACGGAGACGACGCCTTCGGCCTGGCCGTCAGCGAAAAGCCGGCATTCGCGGCGCCACGACTTGTCGGGGTGCCAGATCGCCTCGCCGCCGCGCAGGAGGGTTTCGCGCTCGGTGAGGAGCGGTGCGCCATAGGGGGTGCGGACGCGAAGCGAGGCGGTAGTGTCGGGCGTGTAGATGTGGAAGAGGAAGGCGCCATCGTGGCGCGAAAGGTTGGTGCGCGGCGGCGGCGTGGCGGGCGTCGGCAGGTCGGCGGCGAAGCTCCAGCCGGAGAGGGCGGCCAGGGCGGCGCGCATGAGGCGCTCGACGGGGAAGATCTGGGTCGGCGGCGCATAGTCGAAGTGGCGGCGGTTTTCGAGGTTGATGCCGTCGCAGGGCGTCACGGAGCGCACGTAGGCGAAGGCTCCGCGGCGCGCCGCGAGGACGCGGCGCGCGCCGGATGGAGAGGATGCGCAGGACAGAGCCTGCGCATCAGGATACAGAGCCTGCGCATCAGGATACAGAGCCTGCGCATCTTTATTGGGGAGGCTGGCTTCAGCCCGCTCTGCTGTCGCAGCATCGGCATGCGGAGCGGCAAGCACTTCGCAGAGTCCGCCGCCGTCGAAGGCGGGGGTCACGCGGATGCGGGAGGCGAGGCCCGGCACTTCCGTGCCGGGCACGGAACAGAAGTCGCCGGGGAGGGCGCACGCTCCGGGAGAGCCGCAGACGCGGCCGGAGGCCGCATCCCCGCATGTCACCTCGAACTCGCCAGTAAGCGGTTCGGCGAGGGAGAGGCCGAGGCGGGAGAGAAGCGCCTGCGGAGCGCCCGCGAGCGAACCGTATATCAGGAAGAGCGCGCCGCGCTTCTCCCAGGCTTCGAGCGCGGCGAAATTTTCCGCAGAAAGCAGCGCGGAAACGGAAATGACAAAGATGCCGGCGGACGACGGCTCGCCGGGACGGCTCGCCCCACCATTCACCCACGCGCGCCAGTTTGCGGTGGAGACAACGGTGTTGAGCGGCAGGCCGCCCTGCAGCGCCTCGCCAAGGAAAAAGTCCTCGTTGAAGATGCGGGATATTTCCTCGCCACGCATTTCACCGTTCAACTTTTCAACTTTCAACTTTTCAACTCCTTCGGGGAATACTGCACCGCAGTATTCCCCGAAGGGATACACCCACACGAGCGGCGCGGGGCGGTCGGGGGCGGTGTCGAATGCGCGGAGAATGTGCGGCGCCACGTCGCGCGGCACTTCGTCCGGCATGCGGCCAAGGGTGTCGTCCACCGAGAGGAACGCCACGCTGTCGGGCGTCTGCACGGAGCCGTCGGCGCGGACCCGGGAAATGGAGAGCGGCGCGTAGATGTCCCAGGGTTCGCGGGCGTAGCGGTCGAGCCACGGGCTGTTGAGGAACCACGGGTCGTGCGGATAGAAGCGGAAGGGGAATCCCCTGCCCTTCGGCAGTTCCGCAACGTGGCTCATCCAGGCGGCGAGTTCAAGTCCGGTGTTGAAATTGAGCGCGGCCCACGGCGAGTTGACCGGCGGCTCGATGCGCCCTTCGGCGTAGAGCGGGCCGAGCGGGGCGGCGTCGGTCGCGATCTCGACGCCGGCCGAGAAGTTGCTGCCTCGCGTCTCGACGACGGCATCAGGACAGGCGGCGAAGAAGTCGCGCCAGAAGCCGAGCATCTTCGCCGACGCCTCCGGGATGCGCTCCGGGTGGAAGGCCTGCTTGTCGAAGAGCGCGCCCGTGACGCCCCACGTCTCCTGGCCGAATCCCATGCCGTTGGAGAGCCAGATGTAGTCGAAGCCGAAGGCGCGGGCGAAGGCGCGGTATTGCGCGCCGAGGAACGCGCCGACGGAAAGCCCCTCCGGGATGCCCTGCGGAAAGGCGGCGTAGCGGCGGGAGTCGGCGTGGAGCGACGCGGAGCAGACGAGGAAGCTTCCCGGATAGAGCGTGTTGCCGAGCATCACCTCGCGGTGGCGGCGGTATTTGAAATCCGAAATCGCTAACTCCGGGCCGTTGTCGAACATCGTGCCGACGCGGATTTCGCGCCCCAGCACTTCGCGCGCGGCGTCGCGGATCGCAGCGACGGCGTCGCGCAGCCACGCATACGGCAGCGGCGCGGCGACATCGTCCGGGAACATCTTCGCCGGGAACTGGTGCGTGTTGCGGCGCTGGCGCGGCGTGGGATTTTCGGGTCGAGGACAGTGGTTCGCGCAGCCGCACCAGCAGGCCCACTCGAACGTGTCGGAGAAGTCGCCCGACCAGTCCAGCAATTCGCTGCCGTCGGCCGTAAAGAGCATGACGGAGACCTGATCCGCGCGATCGGCCAGCGCGCGCCATTGGCGGAACATCGTGCGCGCGGCGGAGCCTGCGGCTGTGACGGAGCGAGGCCCTTTCGATGGAGGCTCGGCGCGGCCGGAGGCCGCACCACCCACGAGCGCCTTGGCGCTGATTTCAAGAGTTATGTTGCGCAGCTGCTTCATCTCTTTCAATCCCTTGCTTTTCTTTGCGTTCCTAGTGGCTTCACGCTAAAAACCATCCGTCACGACCACCGTCTCGATGCCGAGGGCGCGGCCGAGCTTCTTCAGCTCGGCGGCGTGGCGGCCGATGCCGAGCGCGAAGTGGTGCGTGGGGCCTTCGAGCGACCAGCGGCGCAGGAAGGCGCAGACATCCGGCCCGAAGCGCCCGTGCGTGTTGGTGTTGCCGGTCGCCGGAATCGGGCCGGCGACGGACTCGCCCTCGGCGACGATGAACTTGAACGAGCCGTCGCGCTTGAGGCCGATCGACATCATCGTGATCGGTCCCTCCTTGATGGAGAACTCGACGCCCGCGCCGCTTCCGGGCTTGCCATGGTATTTCCTGAGCGAGCGCAGCACGGGGCGCCCGGCGGCGATGTTGAGGTGGTGCGGGCCGTCGTGCCCCACGAGCACCGTGTCGCGGCCGAAGTCGATCGGATGGAACTCCGCGAAGGAGCCGCCGATCTCCAGCCGGTCGAAGATCATCATCGCGATGCAGTTCTTGAGGTCGAACTCGCCGCACATCGGGAAGCCGGCCGCCGTGAGGAGGGAGTTGCCGACGATGAAGTTGGTGACGAGCTCGCGCGTCTCGGAGCCCGGCTGCCCCTCGTAGTAGTAGGCGAGACCGTCGAGGGCGCGCTTTTCGATGAAGCGCTCCAGCGCCACGGCGGCACGGGCCGCCACGTCGAGGTCGTGCTCGGTGAGCTTCTCGGTCCAGGGGTCGGAGACGGGATCCGGCGTGTCGAAGAAGCCGAGGATGCGGGCCTTCATCTGCGCAATCTCGGATTGCGCAGATGAAGGTTGAAAAGTTGATGGCACGTGCGGCTCGCAGGGAGCCGCACCAGCCGGCAATCCGCGGTAGAAGGCAAGCACCTCGTCGGGCTCGCAGAGGGCGACGTGGCAGCCGAAGGCGCGGGCTACGGCGGTGGGATCGACCTGCATGTCATACATCGCCTCCAGCGCGTGGCCCATGAGGCCGATGCGGGCGCGCCGCAGGTCGTGCAGGACGCGCGCCACGGCGCACCACTGGCGGATTTCGCCGTCCGCGCGGGCGTCGCCCTCCAGACGGCCAATCACCACGTCCGCCACGGGTCGGCCGAGACGCTCGGCGACGCCGGTGAACTCCGGCACCGCGCAAAGGTCGTCGTTGAGAAGCTGGCGGTAGATCGTGGCGTGCTCGTAGTCGAGACGCTCGTCGGGCTGGAGCGCCACCAGGACAATCGGACAGGTCAGTTCTCGCACGAACGGGACGAACGTCGAAGAAGTGGCGTAGGTCACCATGTCCACGAAGAGCAGGTCGAGGTCCGCCGCCTTCATCGCCGGAACCATTGCCGCCGCCCGCTGCGGGTTGTCCGCCATTCCGAAGCGCCGCACAGCGTCCTGTGGCCGCTGTGCGGCGCTTCGGCATATTGAAAGGTTGAAAGGTTGAACAGTTGAAACGGTCGGCTCGCCGGGACGGCTCGCCCCACCTTGAAGCTTTGCGGCGAAGGCGTCCTCCTTGCGCCTCATGTCGTCGAGGAGGCCGGGGCACTGCGCCCAGTAGGTGTCGAGACCGACGCTCACCAGGCCGATGTTGGCGGCGAGCGGCTTGCGGCGGTTGACATGCGGGAGAGCGGAAGATTGCATCGGAAACCGGAGGGGAACGCGCGTTGGTTGAATCGCGGTTTGCGGTGCCCATCCTAGCGCCGGGGCAAAATTCCGGTCAAGACTTCTTTTTGGCTGACTTGCTCTTTTTGGCAAAGCATGGCATGATTCTGGGCATGCCATACCGATACAGATACTTCCCGGAGGTGGAAGCGCAGAAAGAGTGGGGACTTTTCGTCACGTGCGCAGGGCGCGGGCGGACGAATCCGGGCGCCGAGTTTCCGTCGCACGAGCATCCCGACGAATACTACTTCACATGGGAGCGCGGGCGCGTGCTCGGGGAATGGCAAATCAGCCTCGTGGAGGAAGGGCGCGGGGAGGCGGAGATCGGGGAGCGGCGCTTCGAACTCGGCCCCGGGTCGCTGCTCGTGCTCGCGCCGGGAGTCTGGCACCGGTATCGGCCGGATCCGCGGACGGGGTGGAGCTCCTGCTGGGCGGGATTCGGTGGAGACATGGCGGGGCGGCTCGTGCGTGGCGCGGGATTCGGCGGCGAAGGAGGATTCCATTCCGTCGCGGAGGCGCCGGCGCGGGCGCTTTTCAATTCGGCCGTGGCCGACATTCTGAGCGACGGCACGACGCGCCCGTATGCGGCGGCGGCGCGGCTGCACACGCTTCTGGCCGAACTCGCGGAAGTGTCCCGTGGCGGGGAGAGCCGCGCGCGGCGCGAGGAAATCGTGCGACGGGCGCAGACGCTTCTCGCCGAAAAGTGCGGCGAAACGATCGATCTCGACGCGCTGGCCGCGTCGCTCGGCCTGCCCTACCGGACATTCCGCCACGTCTTCACGTCCGAATGCGGCATGCCGCCGCACCGATGGCAGCTGCGCATGCGGCTGGAGCGCGCCAAGCGGCTGCTGGAATCAAGCGACATTCCGGTCGCGGAAATCGCGGAACTGCTCGGATTCCGGTCCGCGTGGCATTTCGCTCACTTCTTCCAGCGCGAAACCGGAACCTCCGCCACGCGCTACCGCGCGGCCCGCGCGGTCACGGCCGGCCAGAGCCAGGCCCCCAAAGCCTGACGCGCGCAACGCCAGGCCCCGAGGCCTCACTGGGCAAGCGCGGCTAGGATGAGATCGGCGAGGCGTCGCATGCCAAGGTCGCCGGGATGATTCGCAACGCCCGAATGCGAGAAAAGTCCGATGGCCTTGTTTTCGGCGGCGTCGGCCAGAGCGGAGGCGTCGGCGTAGCGGGCACCGACGCGTGCAGCGGCGCGTTCGGTGCATCGAGCCTTGGCGACATTGCGCCAAAACGGCGAACGCAGAACGACGGGAGGGTGCTTCGCGCTCTCGACGAGAGGTCGCGCGAGCGAGGCAAGAAAGTCCGTGTAAACCGGCTCCGCGGCCTCGTCGATTGTCGGAGCGTTTTCGCCAATGGCGACAACGACGTAGTCCGGCGCCCAGGCGACATCGGCGGCCAGTTCAGGGAACGAGTCGAGGCTGGCCGTGTAGTTGCGCTCCAGGGTCGCAAGATTGCGGATGCGGAAGTCGGCGCGCTCGCCGCGCCGCTCCTCCAGCGCCGCCACGACGAGATGGGCGAAATCCTTCTCCCGCGCGCTGGCCGCCATGCCCCAGCTGTTCGTCCAGCCAATGGACGGCTTTGGGCCGTGCAGGGCAATGGAGTTGCCGTAGATCAGGACCTTGAATGCGCCGTCGCCGACGCGTTCGGTCGTCATAAGCGCCGTGCCGGGGTTCATCTCCTGGGCGTTCATGCGCGCCGCGTCACTCTGAGGCGCGGTGACATCCGCCGCGTGGGCGCCTCCCGTGGCTGAGGAAATTGCAATCGCTGATGAAAGAATCATGGCAGAAAGGTGTCGCATGGACGCCGATCGTACCAAGACGCCCGAACAATTGCAATGGCGAGGCGCGCAGAACATCGCAGGCGACATTGCGCGAAAAGGCGAAAAGTGCTAGTCTTGTCGCCGTCGGCACCAGCGGGTGCCGATTGGGAATTCCGAACTCAGCCGTTGGGAGACAGTCATGAAACCAGTTGACCTCGCAGAATCCAATTTTGACGCCGAAACCTCCTCGGGCGCGTGTCTTGTTGACTTTTGGGCGCCATGGTGCGGCCCATGCCGCCTTCAGGCACCAGTTCTTGCACAGTTCGCGGACTCGCTTCCGGCCGGAGCTGTCAAGGTCTGCAAGGTGAACGTGGACGAATCGCCGACCTTGGCGGCCCGCTTTGGAGTAATGTCCATACCGACGCTCGTGCTTTTGCGCAACGGAAAGGAGGCGGCTCGGCGCGTCGGCCTTTCCTCCGCCGCCGAACTGAACAAAATGGTTCTCGGGTCGTAGCGCCCGAGTGCGCGAAATGGCAAGGGGGAGCAGACCATCAATGCGCGTCGTTGTCGGATACGTTCCGTTGGAGTCCGACCTCGGGGTTCCGCTCCTCTCGCAGAATCGCCAGTTCCAGTGGTTTTCGCGTCCGACATACGTCTATCCGATGGTGCCGGCGTCGGCGGCCACACTGCTCAAGGCATCCGGGCACGACGTGCTTTGGCTGGACGGCATTGCGGAGGGGCTTTCCCAGGAGCAGTTCGAGAAGCGCTTCCTCGAATTTAATCCCGACGTCTTTCTTCTCGAGACCAAGACGCCGGTCGTAAAGGCGACATGGCGCAAGGTGGATCGTCTGAAGAAGATCGCGCCACAATGCCGCATCGTGCTTTGCGGCGATCACGTGACGGCGTTTCCTGAAGAGTCTCTTCAAAACTGCGCTGCGGACTATGTTCTCCGCGGCGGCGACTATGACTTTTCCATCGCCGCCCTCGTCGCCGCGCTCGCCGCCGGGACACCCCCGCCGAATGGATTCTGGTGGCGCGGGCCGGACGGAGTCCCGGTTTCCTCGGGTCCCTTCGACAACAAGGCGAACGACCTCGCGAAACTGCCGGAAATCGACCGTGCGCTGACGCGATGGGAGCTTTACAGCCGCAAAAACGGCAACTTTCGCCGAACGCCGGGCTCATACACGATGGCGGCGCGCGACTGCTGGTGGGGCAAGTGCGCCTTCTGCTCGTGGACGACGCTCTACCCGGAGTGGCGCCACCGCACTCCAACGCAGCTTCTGGACGAAGTGCAGCATCTCGTGGACGGATTCGGGGTCAGGGAGATATTCGACGATTCGGGCTGCTTCCCCGCCGGAGCGTGGCTGCGCGAGTTTTGCGAGGGAATGAAGGAACGCGGCCTTTCGCGCCGCGTCACCATGGGGTGCAACATGATCCCGGGGGCTCTCGATGCCGGAATGTATCGGCTCATGGCGGAAGCGGGGTTCAAGTTCGTCCTGTTCGGACTTGAAAGCGCCAACCACGACACGCTCTCTCGCATCAACAAGTGCCCGCTCGCGAAGAATGTCGAGGAGTCGATGCGCATGGCCCACGAGGCAGGTCTGCGCCCGCACGTCACGTGCATGATAGGCTACCCGTGGGAAAGCGCCGAGGACGCGCGCCGCACGATCGACCTCACCCGCTCGCTTTTCGACCGCGGATGGATCGACACGCTCCAGGGAACGATCGTGATCCCCTACCCCGGAACTCCGCTATTCCGCCAGTGCCGCGAGAACGGATGGCTGCGCACGGAGGACTGGGATCGCTACGACATGCGCGAGCCGATCATGCGCTGTCCGATACCCGACGACGAGCTGCGCGCCCTGGTGCGCGGCCTCTACGGGTCGTTCCTGACTCCGCGCTTCGCGCTTCGCCAGCTGCGGTCGATCCGCTCCGTTTCAGACGCGACGTTCCTTTTTCGCGCCGCGCTCCGTGTCGCCGGCCACCTGCTGGACTTTCGGAAAAGCAGATAATGCGGAGACGGAAAACAGGCCACAGACTTGGATTTCAAACACAAAACCAACAAACCACAATACCAGCAAACCATGAACACACGCATCGTCATCGAAACCTCAAAGGGCACGATGGAAGCCGAACTGTTCGACGACAAGGCCCCGAAGACAGTCGCCAATTTCCTGCGCTACGTCGATGAGAAATTCTACGACGGCACGATCTTCCACCGCGTCATCCAGGGCTTCATGATTCAGGGCGGCGGCTTCACTCCGGACATGCGGCAGAAGCCTACCCACGATCCAGTCGTCAACGAGGCGAAAAACCGCGTCTCGAACATGCGCGGGACCCTGGCAATGGCCAGGACGTCGGTCGTTGACAGCGCGACATGCCAGTTTTTCGTGAATCACGCCGACAACACCTTCCTAGATTTCCGCTCTCCGCGTCCTGACGAATTCGGATATTGCGTGTTCGGAAAGCTCACCTCCGGACTCGACGTTCTCGACTCCATCGCGAAAGTCGCCACCGGATACAGCGGACCGCATCGCGACGTCCCGACCGAACCCGTCGTCATCCTCACCGTTCGCCGCGCATGACCAGCACCGGAACGCCAGTCAACGAAATTCAGGCGCGGCCTGCGCAGGCGACTCATCCCGCCGGCAAGACGCAACGCCCCGAATGGGATGTCTATTTCATGGACATCGCCCATGTCGTAAAGACGCGCAGCAACTGCTCGCGTCGGAACGTCGCGGCCGTGATCGTAAAAGACCGCCGGATAATCTCAACCGGCTACAACGGCGCGCCTCGCGGCGTCCGCAACTGCGACGAGGGCGGGTGCCCGCGCTGCGCGTCAAACGCCCCGTCAGGGACCGCTCTGGGCGACTGCATCTGCTCGCACGCCGAGGAAAACGCCATCACGCAGGCCGCATACCACGGCATTTCCACGAAGGACGCCACGATCTACGTGACGCTTTCGCCATGCCTGATGTGCGCGAAAATGATCATCAACGCCGGCATCCGCGAAGTGGTGTTCGACGAAGAATACTCCGTGACCGAGCAGACCAGATCGATTCTCCGCGAAGCCGGTGTGACGCTGCGCCGCCTCGTCAACTACGCCCGTCCGGTTCTCGTCCGGCCCGACGCCCCCCGCATCGACGCCCACGAACACTCCTGCGAATGCTCGAAATGAACCCCGTCGCCTCAGCGCTTCTGGACCTGATTCGTCGCGCTTCGACGGAACTGCCGCAGGACGTCGAATGCGCCCTTCGCGCGGCGTTGGACGCGGAACGCCCAGCCGGCGCCGAAGGCCGCGACCTGGGAAACTCCCCCGCGCGCGCCGCCCTGGCGACGATTCTCGAAAACTCCGGCATCGCCCGCTCCGGCGCGACTCCGGTATGTCAGGACACTGGAACCCCATCGTTCTGGTTCGACATTCAGGACGGCACCGAGACGCTCCCACTGCGCGAGGCCGTGCGCGAGGCCGTCGCAGCGGCAACGGCGGCCGGGCTGCTTCGTCTCAACGTGATCGAGGTTCCGTCCGGGCGCCAGGTCTCGTCGAACTTCGCCGAAGGGTCGCCATCAATTCATTTTCGGTTCGGGCCACGAGGCACGGAGCCGCGCGCGACGGTTCTGCTCAAGGGCGGCGGAAGCGAAAACCAGGGCAGGCAGTATTCTCTGCCGGACTCGTCGCTCGGCGCAGGCCGCGATCTGGAGGGAGTGCGCAAGTGTCTCCTCGACGCCGTGTGGCGATCGCAGGGCGCAGGCTGCGCCCCCGGAATCCTGGGCGTGTGCGTCGGCGGCGACCGGGCCGGCGCCTGGGCCACTGCAAAAGAGCAGCTGCTGCGGCCGCTTGGCGACGAATCCCACGATCCGCAGATCGCCAGTCTTGAAAAGCAAGTTCTGGACGAGGCAAACTCGCTTGGCATAGGCCCGATGGGACTCGGCGGGCGCACCACGCTGCTGGGCGTGAAAATCGCGACCCTGCCGCGCGTTCCGGCCTCGTTCTTCGTAACAGTCGCCTACAACTGCTGGGCGTGCCGCCGCGCTTCGTGCCGGCTTCCGCTCGCATAGCCGCCGGACTCCGCGCTCCCCTCCCCCCCATCTCCCGCTCCAATCACACGCCGACGTGATTTCGTTCTCGTTTACATGCACCGCCTCGGACGTCGAAATCGGGCGTCTGGACAAAGCCGTCCTAGCGCGCGCACCGCGTTCCAGACGCGCCCTCGTCGCCGAGTGCTTCGCGGGGGGAGGCGTGCTGGCGCGCGGGCGTGCGGCGGCCAAGTCGCTCCGCCCGGAGCCGGGCATGGAAGTCCGCGTGCTGAATCTCGCCGAACGCGACGACCCTGCCATTTCACCAGAGCCAGACGCCCCGCTGTCCATAGTCTGGCGCGACGACTCAGCCGGTCTGGTGGCATTCGACAAACCGGCCGGCCAGCCATGCCAGCCACTTCGACGCGGAGAAAGCGGCACCCTGGCCGGCGCAGTCGTCGCGCAGTTCCCGGAAACCGTCGGAGTGGGCGACGACCCGCGCATGCCTGGGTTGCTGCACCGAATCGACGCGGGGACATCCGGCCTCGTTCTTGCGGCCCTTTCCCAGAAATCCTGGCTTTTCGCGCGCGACCAGTTTTCCGCCCGCTCCGTGCGCAAGACTTATCTCGCGCGCGTCATCGGCCGCGTTGACGCGCCCGGCGGCGCATCGGGTTTTCTTGCGCACACATCGTCGTTCCGCGGAAAGATGCGCCCAGTTTCCAGTTCGGCGCTTCCGGGCGACGAACGCGCAATGTTCGCCGAGACATTCTGGAAGCCGATTTCCAGCGACGGCTCATCGACTCTTCTCGAAGTCGAAATCCGCACAGGCGTGACGCACCAGATACGTTGTCAGCTCGCCGCCGCCGGACATCCCATCGAAGGCGACACGCTCTACGGCGCGCCGACAGCGCTCGCCGGGCCACATGGCCCCTGGCACCGCCTCCACTCTCTGGCGGCGACTCTCTTGCTGCCTTCCGGCGCAACGAAAACAATCCGAACAAAACCGCCCTGCTGGGCCTGACAAAATGAACTCGAACAAACTTCTAGCCTGCGCGACTCTCGTCTCGATCCTTCCGCTCACGCACGCGTTCGCTGCCGACGACGCCGCCGCTCCGGGACAGAGCGCTCCAGCCGAACGCGTCGTCGAAGGCGAATCGGCGGCTGCGGCGCGCGAGGCCGTGGCAAAGGCGGCCGCATACATCGCCGCGGCGCAGCACGAAGACGGATCGTTCTCCAACAGGAGGTTTCCGGGACTTACCGCGATCTCGCTCTGGGCGCTCGTGGGCAGCGCCGACGCAAAATACGACGAAGCGATCAGAAAGGCCGGCGACTTCATACTGTCGTGCGTTCAGGATGACGGTGGAATCTACGTCCGGGTCCCCGGTCGCGCCGGAGGCGGACTTTCGACATACAACACGGCTCTCTGCCTCACGGCGCTGTCGTTCTCGGGACGAAAGGACATTGATCGCGTCGTGCTGAACGCCCGAACGTTCCTCGCCTCCTCGCAACTCGAAGGCGACGACGCCTTCGCCGGCGGATTCGGCTACGACAAAAGCGCGCCGAAGCGCTACGCCGACCTCAACAACACCGCGTTCGTAATCGAGGCCATGCGCCGGACCCAGCACTTCGAGGACAGACGACCGGCCGGCGAAAAAAAGGCCGACATCGACTGGGCGGCGGCCCTCGCTTTCGCGGAAAGCCTCCACAACGGCCAGGGCACGGGCGACAGCGAGGGCGGGTTCGCATACAGCCCCGCCGACGCCAAGGCCGGCACCGCGGAGGGCGAAGGCGGCAAAGTCGTGCTGCGCTCCTACGGAAGCATCACGTATTCGGGGCTTCTCTCGCTTGTCTATTGCAGACTCGACCGAACCGATCCGCGGGTCCGCTCGACGATTGACTGGGTTTCGCGTCACTGGACGCTGGAGGAAAACCCAGGCGTCGGCGACCAGGGACTGTATTTCTTCTACGACATTATTTCACGAGCCCTTTCAGTGGCCGGAATCGACGAAATACCGCGCGCCTCCGCGAACGGCGACGAAACCGGCGCCGCAAAAGACGGCGCCGCCACGGTGGACTGGCGCGGGGAACTAATGGCCAAGGTCGCATCGCTTCAAAAACCCGACGGCTCGTTCGTGAACCGAAACGGACGCTTCTGGGAAAACGACCCCGTGCTGTGCACAGCCTACTCGGCCGTTTCGCTCGCGTTCGCAGCCGGGCTTATGCGATAGTGCGGCCACAAGCGCGGCCGCATTGCAACGCCCGTCCACTCCCACGGGCACCCATCGCAGGGCTTCAGCCTCCCCCACCCTCCAGTTCATCTCCGCTCCCCGCAAATGGCCCTTGACCGCATAGAAGTCATCGACGCCCGCGAACACAATCTGCGCGGCGTCTCGGCGCAGGTTCCGCACAAGGCGTTTACTGTTGTCACCGGCGTTTCCGGATCGGGAAAATCGACGTTGGCGTTCGACATTCTGTTCGCCTCGGGACAGCGCCGCTACCTCGACTGCGTAAGCGCATACGCCCGCCAGTTTGTCCAGCCGCAGGCCAAGCCGGACGTGAGGGACCTGCGCGGGCTTCCGCCCACGGTCGCCATTGAACAGCGCCTCACGCAGGGGGGATGGAAGTCAACGGTTGCCACGGCGACCGAAATCCACAACGACCTGCGACTGCTCTTCCTCACGCTCGGGGAGCAGCGCTGCCCGGACTGCGGCGTCGCCGTCGAAAAGCAGACGCCGGAGCAGATCGTGACGCGACTTCTGGAGCGAGAAAATGGAAAAAAGGTCTCCTTTCTCGCCCGTCTCGTGTCAGGACGAAAGGGAACGTATCCCGCGCTCGCCGCATGGGCGGCCAAGCACGGGCACACAATGCTGCGACTCGACGGCAAATGGGTTCCCACGTCGCCATGGTCGCCCCCGGACCGCTTTCGGGAGCACGACATCGACATCGAGACAGGTCGCATAACGGTATGCGAGCGCGAAAGTCACCGCATGCTCGTCCTCGTCCGCGAAGCGCTGCGACTCGGCGGCGGAGTGGTGCGGATTTCGCCAAAGCGCGGCCCGGAATACGTGGCCTCGACTTCGCGTGCATGCCCCTCGTGCGGCCGGTCTTTCGAAGATCCGGACCCGCGCCTCTTTTCCTTCCACTCCGCGCGCGGGCGCTGCCCGGCGTGCGGCGGCTTCGGCGTCGGACGCTCTGGCGCGGCGGCGGAGGAGCGCGCCAAGAATGGCGACGACGACCGCGGACGGCGCGGCGAGACGACGTTTGCGGACGCCGAGCGCGAGGAGGCCCCGGAGGAAGGCGCGGAAACGTGCCCGGTCTGCGGAGGCGCGCGACTCAATCCCGAAGCGCTCGCGTTCCGATGGCACGACCTGGGAATAGCCGACTTCGCGCGCTTTTCCGTGGACGAGGCCGCGGCCTGGTTCGCGGCCCTCAAGCCGCGCGCCCGCGAATCGGCCGTCGCCGACGGTCCGGTGCGCGACCTGAGATCGCGCCTTTCGTTCCTGCAACGCGTCGGACTTGGCTACCTCACGCTCGACAGGGCCGTGCCGTCGCTCTCGGGCGGCGAAGGACAGCGAATCCGACTCGCGGCGCAACTCGGCTCGAACCTCCGGGGCGTGTGCTACGTCCTTGACGAGCCGACGATCGGACTGCACCCGCGCGACACGGCAGTTCTGCTCGACACGCTGTGCGCACTGCGCGACAAGGGCAACACCGTAGTCGTGGTGGAGCACGACGAACAGACCATGCGCCGGGCCGACTGGATTCTCGACCTCGGCCCCGGGGCCGGAAAGGAGGGCGGGCGGCTTCTCGCGCAGGGTCCGCTGCCGAAGATACTGAAATGCCGGGAATCGCGCACGGCGGCCGCCCTGACCCACCCAATGGCGCACCCTTCGCGCAAAGGCGGACGCCGCCCGCTGGACGGCGCGCCGCGACTCGTCGTGCGCGGGGCCAGGCTGCACAATCTGGCGAACATTGACGTTGAGTTTCCGCTCGGTCGCCTCACAGTCGTAACCGGAGTTTCCGGATCAGGAAAATCGACGCTGGTCCGCAATGTGCTATACGCCTCTCTCGCACCGCTCACGGGTGGCGGATCGCCAGCGCCTTCGGGCTGCCGGGCCATTCAGGGATGGGAGGCGCTGAAGCGCGCCCTGGAGGTCGATCAGACGCCGATTGGCCGCACTCCGCGCTCGTGCCCGGCGACATACGTCGGGTTCTGGGGGGCGATCCGCGATCTCTTCGCCGCCACGCCGGAGGCGCGCATTCGCGGATGGGGTCCGGCGCGTTTTTCGTTCAACGTCGCGGGCGGTCGCTGCCCCGTCTGCGAGGGGCAGGGCGTAGTCAGGAGCGAAATGGCATTTCTGCCGGACGTCGTGACGACGTGCGAGACATGCGGAGGCTCGCGCTTCAATCCGGAGACCCTAATGGCCAGATGGAATGGCAAAACCGTGGCGGACGTGCTGCGGATGGACGTCGCCGAGGCGCTGGAGTTCTTCCACGGCATTCCGTCCGTTGCGGCCCCGCTCACGCTTCTTCGCGACGTGGGACTGGGCTACCTTGCGCTGGGACAGCAGTCCTCAACGCTGTCCGGCGGCGAAGCGCAGCGCATCAAACTCGTGACGGAACTGGCGCGCTGCGCGTCCGGAAGGCCGGACGCCAGAGTGGCCCGGACTCTCTACGTCCTTGACGAACCCACGGTGGGCCTCCACGCCAGCGACGTGGCAAATCTTCTGGCGGTGCTGCATCGCCTGGTGGACGCCGGCCACACGGTCGTGGCAATCGAGCACAACATCGACGTGATGCTTGACGCGGACTGCATTGTCGATCTGGGTCCGGAAGGCGGGGCCGGAGGCGGATCCGTGGTCGCGTGGGGCGCCCCGGACGATCTGGCCGCCTCTCCGCCGCCAAAGTCCATCACGGCGAAGTTCCTTGGCGGCGGCGCGCGCTGACGCGCCGCGCGCCCTTGGGGCGTGTCATGGATTGCGAGGCGCCTTTCCGACTGTCTGGGCGAACACCGGGGTGCGAGTCTCGGGAAGCCCGAGTTCCGCCGCAATGGCAGCCGGGTCCAAAGATCCAAGGAAAACCGTGCGCAGACCGGCGGCGGCGCAGTGCAGATAGACGTTCTGTCCGATGAACCCGCAATCGACGAGGGCGTATTTTTTGGCGTCGTCGGGGCGGTCCTGCATTTTCTGGCGCTCCCAATCGACGACATACACGAGCGCGATGTCGGCGTCGAGCGCGAAATTGCGATTCGCACCCCGGCGTCCGGTCAGCCCGCGAAGGTCTTTTTCGGAAACCCTTTTGAGATCGTTTTCAAACGGCTTCCACAGATACGCCCCGTCACGGCGGCAGACGTAGATGTCGATCTCCTGGCGGTTGATTGCTGTTGGGGCGGTCAGTTTGCGCTCGTCGCGCCGATTGAAGCCGCTCGCCGCCCATAGCAGGTCCGACAACTCCTGCGCCGTGAGCTCCTCCGTTGAAAACTCGCGGTCGGTCCTGCGCTTGGCGAGGGCTTCGCCAAGCGGCATTTCATCGCGCTGCGGCGGCGGGAGCGGTCCCTCCATGATCGGGGCGTCGGCGTGGAACGGCCGAGTGGCCGGTTCCGGCTCCGGCGCGGGGGTCGGCTGATCTGCCGCCGGAGCCTGCGCCGTCCTGCCATCTACCACGCTCGTCGCGGGGGAGGCGCCACGGCGGAAATGAAGTTCGGCGCAGAGCAGCACCAGGGCGACAGCCAGCAGCAGATTCAGGAAGTTTGCGGTTTTCATTTTAATCCGTGGTTTTGAAAAGTTGCGTGTCGCATGTCGCCGGGCGCCTGTCGGGCGGCATCTGGCTTACTTCACCGCGCCACCGGCGACCAGAAGCGCGAGGTAACCGATGTAGAGGACCAGAAAAAGCGCTCCCGGAACGCGACCAAGCCGACCATCGCCTCCCCCGCGCGGGTGCCCGAACGCCATGAGCAGAGCGGCGGCGACGGCAGAGGCCGGAATGTCGCGCCAGGCGACGTAGGGATCGACCTCGGGCATTGGCCGCACCATGCCCGCAAGGCCGACAACCGCCAGCGTATTGAACAGGTTGGAGCCGATTATGTTGCCGACGGCAAGGTCGTCCTCCCCCCGCCGCGCGGCGGCGAGCGACGAGGCAAGCTCCGGAAGCGACGTGCCAACCGCCACAATGGTAAGGCCGATGACAAGCTCGCTGACGCCAAGAGCGCGGGCTATCTCGACAGCCCCCCAGACAAGAGCGCGCGAGGAAAGAACAAGCGCGGCAAGCCCGCCGACAACTCGCGCGGCGGCCACGAGACCGGCCCGTCCGCCGTGTTCGGACGCCTTTGCGGGATCGTCATCGCCCACAACGGCCGTTGCGGTCTGGCGCTTTGCGGACCACCATAGCGCCACAAGAAACATCAAGAGGAAAATCCCCGATTCCAGTCGCGTGATGCTCGGCTTCGCTCCGACAAGCGCGACAAGCATCCACGACACCGCGGTCACGACAAGCAGAGCCGGCAAATCAAACGTCCAGGCCGCCCGCTTGACGGCCAGCGGACGAACGAGCGCGCACAGTCCGAGAATAAGCGCCACGTTGCAGATGTTCGAGCCGTATGCGTTGCCGAGGGCGAGCTCGGGAGATCCGCGCCATGCGCTGATCACCGAAACGGTCAGCTCCGGGGCGGACGTCCCGAAGCCCACGATGACCATTCCGACGAGAAGCGGCGGAACGCGCAGCAGTCGCGCGCCATCAGACGCGCCGCGCACGAAGACATCAGCGCCCTTCACCAAAACGGCCCAACCGGCCACCACGGCAACAGCAGCAAGAATCATTGCATCATTTCCTTTCCCCCAAAAAGCATTCCGGCGTCGCTCGTCCGCTTCGCCTCAAAGCTACTTCACGCGCCCCCAGCGCACCGAGACCGGCCAATACGCGAACGCGCCCGGTCCGAGCATCTGGCGTCTGGGCACTGGCCCCCAGTATCGTCCGTCGTATGAGTTCAACGTGTTGTCGCCCATCGGCAGATAGCCGTCGCCTGTGCGAATCGAATCTCCCGCGCGACCGAGCGGAGTCCTCGGATTGGCCAGGCGCCCCAGTTCCGGATCGCCGGTGTTGCGGTATCCGGCGTATGCCGGCCCCGACGGAGACTCCCGCATCGCCTCGACCCGCTCCATGCCCGGAAGACCGGAGGAAACCGGAACGCCGTCCGCGAGAATCCGTGGCGGATCCACGGAAACGGACTCGTTCGGCAAACCGACGCACCGCTTGATGTAGAACTGCCACGGCGGGAGCCCCCGAATCGGATGGGCGCGGTAGTCCAGCGAAAGCCCCCACAGGGGAACGGAAAGAAGCGATTCGCCACGCCGAGCGGCCTCGGCGGCGCGAGTCTCCGCGCCGGACGCCGACTCCAGAGAGATCGTCTGCGCGAAAGTGGAAAACACGACAACCTCGTCGCGCCTCGGCGGGCGCAAATACCACAGCAGGCGGTTCACGAACACCTGATCGCCCGACACCACGTAGCCGCTCCAGACGCGGTCTCCTCTGCGGACGCGGCCGCGCAACAGCTCCGTGCGGGCCGTGGACGGATTGTCAGGCATCGGGTCGGATATGCGCAGCATGTCCCTTTCGTGGCGGACAAGGACGTCGGAGGGGACCTTGAAGGTCTCCCCGGCAAGCGTGAAGAGGTTGTAGCCCGGAGCGCGCAGATGATCCGTCGAAACTACGAACGTTCCGTCTGCGCGGGCAGTCACGTCGCGATACCAGCGGCCGGTCACCGCCCACTGCAGGACCTGAAGGGGCTTGCAGGAATCGAAGAAGCCGGGACCGTCCGCGTCTTCGGCGTGGATGCCGAAAAGCGTCGGCTGCATCGATCCGGTCGGAATCTTGAAGGGCTGGAAGAAATACGCCCGCAGGGGCATCACCACGCCAAGAACAACGACGACGGTTTCAACGAACGGGGCGATGGCTGCGAATCGGTTGGCCGGAAGCACGGCCGAGGCTGCCGACGTGGCGGCATCGACTTCGGAGAGCGCAGCGGCGGTTTCCTCCGGCGCGGTTCCGCGACGACATGCCTTGGCCAGGCGGCGCAGAGATGCGGCGAGCGCCGAGCGCTCCGCATCGGGAAGGATGTCGCTCTGGAGTGAAAGAAACGCGGACCGCTCCGAAAGGACGGCTCTAGCGCGGCGCCGGGCAAAAGTCCCGTGCCCGCCGACAATGCGGCGCAGCAGCATCCACGCGCCATATAGCACGGCGGCGTCCAGCGCCACCGAAAGGATGACCATAATTGTCGATGTGTCGAGCAGAGTCATAGCAGTTGCGCGGGATCAAGTCCCATTTTGCGGACCACGGTTTCGACGCGGTCGCGAATTGACGGATCCGTCTCGACGCGCCCGGCCACTGTCTTGCAGGCGTGAACCACCGTGGCGTGCGTCTTGTCGAACGCCCTGGCTATTTCGGGAAGAGAGCGGTGCGTGTAGCGGCGGCAGAGGAACATCGCGATTTGCCTGGGAAGGGCGACGTTCTGCGGTCGCTCGCGGCTCGTCATGTCGGAGATCTTCAGTTCGAACTCGTCCGCGACGGCGCGCTGGACGTCCTGGCACGACGGCTCCGCCTTGTGCTCGCGGTGGATGAAGCCGCGCAGCTGCTCCTCGACGACTTCGCGAGTGAGCGGGCGACCTATGAGATCGCGGTAGCACACAAGCTTCGTAAGGGCCCCTTCGAGCTGCCGGACATTCGATGTGATGTTGTCGGCGATGTAGGCGAGAAACTCGTCCGGAACAGGCGACGGAGAACCAGCCTGCTTGCTCTTGAGAATGGCCATTCGAGTGGCGTATTCCGGACTTTGGATGTCCGTGACAAGCCCCTGCTGGAAGCGGGAGACGAGGCGTCTGTCGAGCCCCTGGATTTGCTCGGGCGGCCGATCGCAGGTGAGAACGATCTGGCGCCGTTCGTTCTGCAGTGCGTTGAACGTGTTGAAAAACTCCTCCTGCAACTGCGGGGAACGGGACAGAAACTGAATGTCGTCCACAAGCAGCAGATCCGTGTGACGGTAGCGCTTGCGAAACGCGGCCTGACTGCCGTTCTTAATGGCCTCGATGAGGTCGTTCAGCATCGCCTCCAGCGTGATGTAAACGATCGTTGCCGAAGGACGCAACTCCCGGAGCCTGTGGGCCACGGCCTGCATGAGGTGCGTCTTGCCAAGCCCGGTGTCGCCGATGAACATGAGCGGATTGTATGCGCCGCCGGGATTCACGGCGACCTGAAGAGCGGCGGCCTGCGCGAAGCTGTTGGACGGCCCGGTCACGAAATTCTCGAACGTGAACTCCGGATTGAGCGGCATCCCGCGCAGTTCGCCGGAGCCGGATTGCGGCTTTGGCCGGGATTGCGACGCGGAAGGCGACGGGCGCGGGGGCGAAGGCTCGTCTGAATCGGACTCCGCGTCGGTGCGCGGAGCGTCTGCGGCGGCGGGCGCCGCGGCCTCGGGATCGACGGCAATGGAGACCGAAACTCCGGGAAGCACCGCCCCCGCGGCGGCGCGAATGAATGCAAGCCAGTTCTGCTCGATCCAGAACTTAGTCCATTCGTCGCGCGCGGCAAGAAGCAGAGAATCCTCTTCGGGGGTGGAAACCGGGGCCAGCACCGCGATCCAGCGTCCGTGAGTGTCCGCGCCAAGTGTCTCCTTGAGCCGATCGGACACCTTCTGCCAGGCTGATTCGGGATTTTGCATGGATGAAGTCAAACAAAAATTGAAGGGAGCGCACTCTACTCAAACCCCCCGATACGGGCAAGAGAAAAGAATCTATAGGTTGCCAACATGTTACGAACAGGTTATGAACACGCTCGGAGTTCGTTCGCATTCGCACTCACAGGCGAATTACGGAAACGCCGCGGCATCTGGCCTCAAGCAGCGCCTTTTCCAGCAGTTCGATGGATTTTTGGTCATCGGAGTCTTCGCCGGAAACGTCGGGTTTGGCGGCGAACGCAGTGCTGGCGTCGAGCACGAGGACGCCGTCGCCGTCCGCGCAGGCGCGGACTAGGTCCGTGACGTCGCCGTGTCCGCGCGGGACCTCGACAAGTTTGTCGGACGCGGCGGATGCGGCGGCGATGGTCGCGGCGACCGTCTTGTCGCGAACCGAGCCGTATTTGTCGAGAAGCGACTCCGCAGCCGCGATCTGCGCGGGGGCGAGGTCGCCCAGTCGCAGCAGAAGAGTCCCGCGCCCCGTGGGCTCGCCGCCTGGAGTTTCGAGGCGCTTTTTCAAATCGATCCACTTGTAGTATGGCCCCGCCGCGACGGCGGTCAGGCCGTCAACCGCGCTTTCGCGCTCGTTGTAGAGGACCTTGACGAGAATATCGGCGCCTGGTTTGCGATAGAAAACGATCTGGAGATTCGACCCCATCGGCATCCCCTTCCACGTGGGGCATGTTCTCCACGAATCCGCGCATGGCGAGCAGTCACCGGCGCCGTCGATTCCGATCAGCCCGGCCAATGGCCGCAAACCGGAATCGTGACCGAATCGCAGATCTGCCCGAATGGAGCCGCCGCTCGAAATCGCCTCGTCGGCTCGCCGCGCGATGTCGAGCGCCAGATCGTGCGCGGACCACGCGGCGCAGTGCCCGTATTCGGCGGCGTTGCCCATGTGGGCGTAGTGAATGCAGCTGCGAGCGCGGCCGAGAGCCACAAGCTCGGAGGGTGAAAACTCGCGAAGGAGATCCGCGCCGCCAAGCTCCACCGTCAGGGATTCAAATGACGACGCCGCGGCAAACAGATCGAATGCGAAGCGATGCGGGTCGGCGACGATTTCACGAGTTGCGGGGGCGTCCGCGAAATAGCGCGAGACGATTTTTTCCGGCTCCGGCAGATTGTCCACCACGATTCTCCGATCAAAGTCCGCAAGCCACTTTTTGCGGGCATCAGATGGCAGATACGGGTGGAGTATCACGGCCATGACCCTGTCGCCTGTTTCGAAGGAAAAATCGAGCGCGGGCTCCTCGCCCTTGAGAGCGCACGCGAAATTGGCCATGCTCGTGAGGCAGCGCTGAATCGTGCTGGAACGGCAGCGGACCGCGCCGCCGCCCGCGAAAACGCCTGGAAAGCGTCCATGCATCCGTCTCGCAAGACTCCTGTGCTCGGCGGCGCCGAGACGTGACAGCTGACCATACATTCCGGAGTGCTCGGCGACAATGGGGGCAAGGGCATCCAGCAGGGCCTCGCCGGCCGGCGTCAGGACTCCCGCCTTGCGCCCGGCCTCCAGCGCATCGACGACCGCAAATGACTTTTTGTCGATCTGGTAGCGCGAACCATGGCGCCCGTAGTGCGAAATGTAGAACGCCTCGTATCCGGACGGGGGTGCCGCGTCTGAGATGTCATCGAACTCGTAACGGTGGAAGAGGCCGGCCGCACGGCCTGGGTTCTCGGCCAGGGCGGCGGCGAAGGAATCTTCCCGCGGCGTGGCGGAAGGCGGCTCGGCATGTTTCGCGGCGGCGGAGACACTGCTCGAAGTCGAAGCGCATGAAGCGGCGAAAATCGCGGAAAGAAGCGCGGCGGCGACGTGGAATCTGAAAACTGGCATGAATCGGGAACCTCCGCGCCGATCATACCCCGCGGCCCGACGAATCGCAACGCCCCACCCGACATCCGGGGGGGGATGCGGCGTCCCGCCGCGCCACTCCTGGGAGCGCGGGCTTCAGCCCGCGAAGGCGGCGCGTTCGGAGATCGAGCCCTCCTCATTCAACGCAAAGCCAGTATTTGGCAACGCGTCAGTTGCGAAGGGGTGTGACCAACCCTTTGTCAGAACGCAAAGGCCGCAATCGCGCGGGCCTATGTGTCATCGGACGCCGCTACGCGGCTATGACACAATCGGCCCGCGATTTTTGTCGGGCCAAAAACAGTGGACTGAAAATGGCGGCTTATGGCATAGCCGCCAACGGCGGCATGCGGTGCCACAGCCGCCATTTTCCTTGCGCGCTTTGCGTTCCTATGCACTGACAGATTTTGGTCACACCCGTTGCGAAGAATTGCGTTGACACCGTGTCAGAAATCGGGTAGTGTGCCGTGCCGTTGACCCATGACAAGACTCGGGGAGCCGCTCATCCGCCCGGCGCCCGGCAAACGGAAAGAACAACGACAGATGAAACACACCGCACTCTTCGCCGCCATTGCCGCGCTTCCGCTCTGCGGCTGCGCGCAGGACTCCTCGTCCTCCGGAAAACCGGACACCTCGGCCACGAACAGCTCGAAGAAGGCGCTCGTGGCATACTTCTCCGCCACCGGGACCACCAAGGGACTCGCGGAGCGCCTCGCCGGCGCGATCGGGGCCGACATCTTCGAGATCGTCCCCGAACAGCGCTACACGGAGGCGGACCTGAACTGGCGCGACAAGGAGAGCCGCAGCTCGGTCGAAATGCGTGACAGGGCGAGCCGTCCTGCCATCGCCGGCGCCGCGCCCGACCTATCCTCCTTCGACGTGGTATTCGTCGGCTACCCGATCTGGTGGTATCGCGAGCCCTCGATCATCGACACATTCGTTGAAAGCAACGCCGCCGCTCTCGCGGGCAAGATCGTCGTGCCGTTCGCCACATCCGGCGGCAGCGGCATGGGCGATTCCACCGCCAACCTCCAGTCTCTCGCGCCGGGGGCGAAGGTGAAGGAAGGCCGCCGCTTCCGCGCCTCCGCCTCGGCCGACGATCTCAAAAAGTGGGCCGCCGGCTTCTAGCGCGCCTACTCGACAATGAAAACCCGAAACGGCACGATGTCGTTTCGGGAACCACATGCCCGCAACCGCCCTTTGCTTGCAAAAGGCGGTTGTGGTAGTTTTGGGCGCCGTCACACCGAAGGGCCTCCGAGTGAAAGGATTCGCAAAAACCGCTCTCAAGGCAGGGGTAACGGCCCTGCTTCTGTTCCTGCTCTACCGAAAGGTGGATGGAAACGACTTCGCGTCCGCAGTCACTGGGATGCGCTGGGCCCCGATCATTCCGTTTTTCGCGATCCTTTTCGCGAACACTGTTCTTTCGGCGGTGCGGTGGCGGCTGCTTCTGCTCTCGGACGGAGTCGAGATACCGCTTGGCAAGCTTGTTGCCAGCTACTGGATTTCCTCTTTCTTCAATTTCTTTCTGCCCTCGAACATCGGCGGAGACGTGTATCGGATAGCTGACATCGGGCGCCGCAGCGGCAGCGCGGCCGGTTCGCTCGCCTCCGTTTTTGCCGACCGTCTCTGCGGATTCGTCACTCTTTCGTTAGCCGGATTCCTGTTTCCGCTTGTCGGTCTGCGCCTCATTCCTCCGGAAAACCGTCCGCTTCTGGTCGTCCCGCTGGTGGTGTTTCTCGGTTTTCTCGCGCTCACGGCCTTGATCTGGCAGCAGAGCCTGCTGCGGTGGGGCGTCCGCCTGCTCCCCCCAGGCCTTCGCGCGCGTGTCGGGAAGTTTCTCGACTCGTTCCTTTCATCCGTTTCCGCATGCGCGAAGCGTCCGAGGGTTCTGGCGATCGCATTCGCGATCTCCGCCACTTTCCAGTTTCTAGTGTTTGTCGCGATATGGCTCGTCTGCAAGGCGCTGTCGATTCCCGTCTCGCTTGGGGAATGCTGCGTGTTCGCGCCTTTCGTGTGCCTGCTCGAAGCGGTTCCGCTCACAATCAACGGCATCGGACTGCGCGACTCTGGATATGCCCTGTTCTTCTCCGCGGTCGGACTCGCCGCGCGCGGAGCCGATCCAGCGACATCATCCGCCACCCTCTCGCTGTGCTACATGGGACTGACTCTGGCCTATTCGTGCGTGGGCGGACTGCTTTTCCTGCGCAGGATGTTCGCGCGCCGCGCTTCCGGCGGCGGCACCGGGCGACCATCCGCCACGGCCATTGTCGCGCTTGCCGTAGCGATGCTTTTCACAACGCAAGCCGGCGGCGCGCCGTCTGCGCGCAATCTGCCCGGATTTGGCAAGGATGCCGTTTACCGCCGGGCGCCGATGCCAGTTCCGGACGATCTCGCGCGCGCCACGGCGCGGGCTGAGCGCATCGCCCTTGCCGCCGCGCCCGCCAACGACTCCGACGACTCAGGAAAAGCGGCCGAGGACGAAATTCAGGACGATCCGTTCCCGCAGTTTCTGGCCATCGCCCACGCGATGATGCTCGCTCGCGAACGGCATCCGGAACCGGTGTCGTTCAGGGAAATGGCGGCCGGGGCGATGGACGGCATCGCGGCCGCGCTCGATCCAAACAGCGACTTCCTCGACGAAACTGACACCGCCGCCGCGGATGCGAACGAAGACGGCGAGTTTGACGGCATCGGAGTGTCGCTGGATCCGGAAGGCGGCGTTCTGCGTCTTTACAGGGTCTTTCCAGACTCCCCGGCGTTCGACGCCGGACTGCGCACCGACGACGCGATTGTCACGATCAACGGCGTTGCCGTTGCGGACATGGAGCCAGACGACGCCGTCGACGCGCTTGGGCGCGACGGCGAAATCAAT
The DNA here is from genome assembly GCA_002448475.1 of Verrucomicrobia bacterium UBA6982. Taxonomy (GTDB): domain Bacteria; phylum Verrucomicrobiota; class Kiritimatiellia; order RFP12; family UBA3636; genus UBA3636. The sequence continues at coordinate 10,637 of DJYI01000075.1, read as the reverse complement.
CTACTGTGCCGCCGGGCCGAGGACGGAAAGGACTTCAAAGTCACGGTCAGCCGCCGCCGATTGCACTTTTCAAGCGTCCCCTCGTTTTACACGCCCGAACCCGGCATCGGCTACATTCGCGTGGACGAATTCCGCGCAGACACCCCGGGAGATTTCCTGCTGGCCCTCTCCGCTCTCGAAGAGCGGACTTCCCTCAAGGGCCTCGTGATCGATCTGCGCGACAATCCTGGCGGAGTGCTGGAGGCGGCAGTCGACATGGCTGGATGGTTCCTCCCGGACGGGGCCATCATCGCGCGGACAAGGGGACGGAATCCCGACGAGGACGAAGAGACGATCGTGACGCAGGGAGAAGAGGAGCGCCCGGAACTCCGACTTGCCATTCTGGTCGATGGCGGCTCGGCCAGCGCGGCGGAACTTTTCGCGGCCGCCCTTCACGACAACGGACGCGCCTCGCTCGTCGGGTCGCGCACTTTTGGCAAAGCCTCGGTGCAGGAACGATTCGAGCTGCCGGACCGCCCGGGCGCGGCCTTCAATCTGACCGTGGCGCACTACTACACGCCGTCGGGAGCGGATCTGCACGGCAAGGGACTGGAACCGGACGTCCGCGCCTGGCAGAACCAGAATGAACTCGTCGCCGCCGTTCGCGCACGATTCATTGACGCGCATCCGGAAACAGCCGCTGACAAAACGCGCGAGCGGATCCGCTCAGCCCCGGACGTCACGTTCGCCGCCGCGCTTGAACTCCTTCGCGGCAAAATCGGCCAGGAAGCCGTTGGACAGACAAAATGACAATTCTCGGAATCGAAACATCGTGCGACGAAACGTCCGCCGCCGTGGTGCGCGACGGTCGCGAGGTTCTTTCGTGCGTTGTTCACACGCAGGCGCAGCACGTTCCTTTCGGCGGCGTGGTGCCTGAACTGGCCTCTCGCTGCCACGTCAGGCTGCTGCCGGGGATTGTCGAACAAGCCGTCGAGCAAAGCGGCGTCGGCTGGGACGCGCTCGACGCGGTTGCAGCCACGCGCGGCCCAGGACTGGCCAGTTCGCTTCTCGTCGGCTGGTCCTTTGCAAAGGGGGCCGCGCTTCGCACTGGGCTTCCGCTCTTTGCCGTGAATCACATCGAGGCGCATCTTCACTCCGTGTTCCTCGATCCGGCGGCACCGCCGCCCCAGGAGTGTTTTCCTCGCGTGGGACTCGCCGTTTCCGGAGGCCACACCAGTATCTTTCTTCTGCCGGCGCCCGACCGCGTGATTCCGCTTGGCCGCACGGTGGACGACGCCGCCGGAGAGGCGCTCGACAAGGCGGCGAAACTTCTCGGCCTTGGCTATCCAGGCGGTCCGGTGATCGACCGGCTCGCCCGCGGCCGGACTCCCCGAGCCGGGATTTTCCCCGAAGGCACGGTTCGCGACGCCGGAGCCTGCGCCGGTCTCGATCCTGCGCTCTGCACGAGTTTCAGCGGGCTCAAGACGTCGCTCCTTCACTTCGTCCAGACTCATCCCCCACGCTCCGAGAACGATGTCGCCCAACTGTGCTGCGATTATCAGGAGGCCGTTGTGGGAGCCCTCGTGCGCCGCTGCGAACGCGCCCTGTCCTCGACCGGCGCGCGCTTCCTCGCGGTCGGCGGCGGCGTGTCTCTGAACTCGCGCCTCCGCGCCGCTCTTTCCGAATCCTGCGCTCGTCTCGGCGTCCGACTCCTGCTCGCCCTGCCGCGCCACTGCGGCGACAACGCGGCAATGGTGGCCGGTCTGGCGGGAATCGGCAGAGGTGTCCGCTCCCCGGCCGCGTTCGACCTTGATCCTTCGCCGTCCTGGACTTGCGGCGAACCGACCGCTCCCGCGGCGAATTCCGAAACTGGCGCAATCCGGGCATGAACCTCTGGACGAAATTCCGCGAAACCGCCATGTCTGTCGCGCCCGTGGCGGCGATAACCGTGATTCTTGGCATTTTCGTCGTGCCGGAGAATTCGGCGGCGGCCGGATGGATGTGGCGATTTCTCGTTTCCTCGGTTCTTCTGGTTTTCGGGCTCACGCTGTTTCTCGCGGGAGTAGATTCCGGCGTGGAGCCGATGGGCGAACGTCTCGGCGCGGCTCTCACCGCCCGCCGCAGCCTGTCACTCATGCTCGGCGCTGCCTTCGTGATCGGAATGGTTGTCACCGCCGCCGAGCCGGACATCCAGGTTTTCGGTGATCAGGTCCACGGAGTTTTTCCATCCGTCCGGAAACTGCCGCTTGTGCTGTCCATCGCCATTGGCGTTGGCGCGTTTCTCTCGCTCGGACTGTTCAGAATAGCGGCCAGGTTTTCCGTGAAGGCGACGCTTCTTGTCTCGTATGCGGCGCTCGGCGCGCTCGCCTGCTTCGCCCCTGAGCAGTTCGTCGGAGTGGCCTTCGACTCCGGCGGAGCCACAACCGGTCCAATGACGGTGCCCTTCGTGATGGCTCTCGGCCTTGGCGTTGCGGCCTCGCGCGCCACGGATCGCGACGGCGGGTTCGGACTTACCGGCGTGGCGTCAGTGGGGCCGGTCATGGCCGTCCTGGCCTACGTGCTGGTTCTCGGCCCCGGCGCCGCCGTCGAAACCGCCGCCGGCGGCGCGGCGACGCACACCGCCGCCTCCCCGGACCTGGCCGCGGCCTTCGGACACGCCCTAAGGGAGGCAGCAGTGTCAATAGCGCCGCTTTTCGCCATGCTGTGCATTGCGCAGCCCCTCCTTCTTCACGCGACCGCGCGACAGTTCGTCAGAATTGTCTCGGGCTTCGCATGGGCGTTCATCGGACTTTCCATTTTCCTGGACGGGGTAAACGGCGGCTTCATGCAGGCCGGCGCGATTCTGGGCTCGGCACTTGGCGGCAGGGCTGCGGCTGGCGGCGCGGCCGATCTCGCGCTGCTGCTCGGCACCGGGGCCGCGTTCGGGGCCATCGTGGTATGCGCCGAACCAGCGGTCTGGATTCTGGGCGACCAGGTGGAAAACGTCTCCGGCGGCGCCGTCCCGCGCCGATCGCTTCTGCTGTTTCTCTCGACGGGCACCGCCGCCGCGATCGCCATCGCCATGGCGCGGGCTGCATACGGATTTCCGCTCGCCGCTGTCCTGATTCCCGGATATGCGCTGGCGATGCTGCTCATGGCGCGCTCGCCGTCGCTCTTCACCGCCATAGCGTTCGATTCCGGAGGCGTGGCCTCCGGTCCGCTCACGTCAACGTTCGTTCTTTCCTTCGCTCTCGGGGCCTCCGGGGCCGGGCGCGGCGGAACGGGGGCGTTCGGCGTAATCGCCCTCGTGGCACTTTTCCCGCTCCTCGCGATCCAGGCAATGGGCATCGCCGTCGAGCGCAAACGCAAACGCGCAACGAAACAGACCAGATGACGAGACTTGTCGTGTGCATAGCGCCGCATGGAAGCGGCGAGAAGCTGGCGGCCGCCGCGACAGCCGCCGGTGCCGGCGGCGGGACGCTCCTGCGCGCCCAGGGAACCGCGTCAACATCCGTTCTTCAGCTTCTCGGGCTGGGCGGCTCCTCTCGCGAAATGCTGCTCTGCGCTGTTCCGGACAGTCTTGAGAAACCGGTGATTGACGCGCTGCGGCACTTCGCCGAAGGGCGCCGCCGCTTCGGAGTGGCGTTCTCGACCGCCGCCCACGGCTTTTTCCGCTTCGGAAACAACGACAACCCGCAGGAACGCGGCGAAAGGCAATCAAACGGAAAGGATGACACCATGAAGGAACCGGAAAACGAACTCGTCTGCTTCATCGTGAACAAGGGATACGCCGAGGACGCCATGGCCGCCGCGCGAACCGCCGGAGCGGGCGGCGGCACGATCCTTCCTGCGCGCGGCACAGCCAAGCCCGGGGACGAGACGTTTCTCGGCGTGCCGCTCGTGCCGGAAAAGGAGATGCTGCTGGTCGTAGTCCCCGCCGAACGCGCCGAAGACGTATGCGCGAAAGTTCGCGCTCTTCCGTGCCTCTCCTCCCCCGGCTCCGGCATCGCGTTCCGGGTGCCGGTCCGCATGTTTGCCACTCTCGGCGCGTAGGGCGCTCCGCCGCGATGCCGCCGCCACGCGAAACGCTCGACACCCGCCGCGCGGAGTCCCCGCTGCGGACGCTCCTGCGGCTGCTAGGCGTTCTGCGCGACAAGCGCGGCATGGCGCTGCGGCTCGCTCCCCTGCACCTCGTCGCCACGGTCGCCGCAATTTCATGGCCCAGGATTCTCGGCCTGGCGACGGACGCCATTGTCTCTCGCGGCGGGGCGCCTGTGCCGTGGGGCCGAGTCGCCGGTCTTCTGCTGGGCGGACTGGCCGCGACCGGCGCGGGGAGCCTCGCCATGCGCGCCACCGGCTGCATTGCGGCGAGGCTCTCCGCCCTGGCCACGAGTCGGCTGCGCGCCACGCTCTTCGCCGCAGTTCTTGGACTGCCGCTCCCCCGCCTCGGCGAAACAAGGCGCGGCGAACTGCTGAGCCGCCTGGCCTCCGACGCCCCTCTTGCCGGCGAGACGCTCGCACAAAGCGTCCTGCAGTTCGCGTCCTCCTGCACCTCGCTGCTGCTGGCGCTCTGCTACATGTTCTGGCTGAACGTCCCGCTCACGCTCGCCGCGTGCGCGGTGCTTCCAATTTCGTTCATCGCCGGTCGCGCCCTCGCCGGCGTCTCCCGGCGCCTCTTCCGCGCGCGTCAGGAAGCGCTCGGCGCGCTCAACACCATCGCGGAGGAGGGAGTCTCCGCGCGCCGCGAGATCCTTGCCTGCGGACTGGAGGGCCGACGCAATCGATCCTTTGGCAATGCCGCCGCAAAACTGCGAACACTGGCCTTCCGCGCGGAGGCTGTCGGGGGATGCACGGGGCCGCTCATGAACGCGATCGGCAACGCCTCCTACCTGATTGTCGCCGCTTTCGGCGGCTGGATGGTCCTGCGCGGATCCGCCACGCCCGGCCTTGTGATTTCCTTCCTGCTCTACGCGCGTCTGTTCGGACGCCCCGTAAACGAACTCGCCGCGCAATTCGGACAGATACAGAGCGCCGTCGCCGGCGCGGAACGGGTGTTCCGTCTGGCCGACGAACCTTCCGAGGGCAGCGGGGGCTCCGCCCCATTCGACCCGGCCGCAGTCCGCGGGGAAATTCGATTCGAACATGTCAGTTTCCGCTACGGCGACGGACCGGTCGTCATACCGGACTTCTCGCTCGACCTGCCCGCTGGCTCGACCGTGGCCCTAGTGGGCGAAACCGGCTCTGGCAAGACAACGCTGGCCGGCATGATACCGCGGTTCCACGACCCCGTTTCGGGTCGGATTCTGCTGGACGGAACTGACATACGGGAGCTGCCTCTCTCCTCGCTCAGGCAAGCCGTGGCCGTGGTGCCCCAGGACGTTCGCCTCTTCTCAGGCACGGTCGCCGAGAACGTCGCCGCCGGCCGCGCCGACGCAACGCCGGATGACATAGCGGCCGCGCTGGAACTCTCCGGCGCTGATTCTTTCGTCAGACGCCTTCCGAACGGCGCCGAGACTCAGGTCGGCGCCGGCGGGGCGTCGCTTTCTCACGGCCAGCGCCAGCTGCTCGCAATGGCCCGCGCGGCGCTCGCGGACCCCCGCGTCCTGATTCTGGACGAAGCGACCTCTGCCGTGGACCCGCTCACGGAAAGACGCATTCGCGACGCCGTGGCGCGTCTCTTCCGAGGTCGCACGTGCCTTGTCGTGGCGCATCGGCTATCGACTGTTCGCGGCGCGGACAAGATAGTCGTGCTCGACGCCGGTCGCGTCGTCGGCGAAGGCCCGCACTCCGAACTGCTGCGCTCGTGCGCCGCATATCGCGCGCTTTGCCGGGCCGCTGCGCGTCTCGCGCCGCTCTTTCTTGCCGCGTCTCTGGCTCTTCCATCCGAAGCCGCACGCGCCGCGCCGCGCCTCCGGACCCCGATTCCGTCGAATGTCGAAATCTCACCGCTCTTCACTGTCGCGGCCGGGCCGCTTCCGCGCAAATCGACTGATTTGCCATGGCGGGTGGAGAACTCGGGAACTGAGGCGCTTGAACGGCTCCGAGTCGGCGTGGAAACCCAGTGGGCTGCGCCCGCCGGAGCGCGGCTCCCGCCCGATGTCGAGATTCCGACACTTGCGCCGGGAGAATCGACATCCGGCGTTTTCCGCCTTTCCGCGCCGCCAATGCCAGGCCCCCACGCCGCCGCCGTTCGCGCGCAGGCCTGCCTGCCGGACGGCAGGACGATGCGTTCGTGGGCGCAGTCGCGTGTATGGGGAGCCGCCACCGCCGCGTCGCCGCAAACTGCGCCGGGGAAGGCAGAGAAGCCGGAGAGACTCTTCAGCGTCTCCCTGAGGCCCGTGTCTCCGGACGTCTCCGGAGCGGCCTGTTCCTCCGGGGCTTCCGGCGCCCCCTGCCCCTCCGCAATCCTGCGCGTCCAGTCACTTGCCGACAAGCCGCTGTCGCTCGAATGCCGCGTCTTTCTGTCCTCGGGCTTCGCGCTCGACGGCGCGCCAATGTCGTCATTTTCCGCGCCGCTTCCCGGCAAAGGATTGTTCGAGACCAACATTACTGTGGCCCGCACGTCACCGTTCGCGCTGTCGGGATCCATGCGAGTCGCGGTCTCCGCCACGTGCGGCGATTCGTTCAACTGGACGGAAAACGCGCGCGCCCCGCTCGCGGCCCCTCAGGACGACAACGCCTTCCCGCGCCCTCCTTCGCGACTTCCGCTTTCGGTCCCGATCTGGCTTTTCGCCGTCATGTCGCTTGTGGCCGCCTCGAAAACGAGGCCGGCGCGCCTGGTCTCGTCCCCATGGATCGACTTCCTCGTGGCCGCCGCTTCGTCGCTCTATCTGGCCTGGCTCACCCGCCTCGACCTTGCGGTCCTCTCCGGCGCGACGGCGGTCTCGGGCGACCTTGCGGCGCATCATGTGCTTGTGGACCGCATAGCGCGCACGGGGCATGTTTTCGGGCGCTGCGGTTCGTGGTGGGGTTCCTTCCCCGCCTTCCGATTCTACTTTCCCCTGCCTTACGTAGCATCGGCGCTGGCGTCGAAGGCCGTGGGTCACTGCATCGCATTCAACCTCGCGGTAATCCTCCCGGTCGTCCTGCTTCCTACAGCCTGCTGGCTGGGCGCGCGCGTGGCGCGCCTCCCCTCCCCAGCCCCGGCCTTTCTGGCCGCGGCCGCGCTTCCGCTCGCCCTCGACAACGGCCACACCATGTGGGGCGGCAACGCCTACAGCGCGCTTTCGGGAATGTTCGCCTCGGCGTGGGGATTCGCAATCCTCCCAGTCGCGCTCGGCCTCGGCGCGCGCGACGCCGCGCGGCGACGCCTTTCCCCGCTTGCAGTCGCTGCCTTCGCGGCTCTTGTCCTGTCGCATTTCTTTTCCGCGATTCTCTGCGCGTCGGCGCTAGGCGCGCTCACGCTCGCTCTTCTAATCTCCGGACGCCGCCGCAGTGCCGCCACGCTTGCCGTCGAAGGCGCCGCGGCAGCACTGCTATGCTCCTTCTGGCTCGTTCCGCTCGTCGCATGGCGCGGATGGTCGGTTGATTTCGGAGAGCAGTGGAACATCGACCCGCTGAAGCAGCTTCCGCCGGCCATTGCGCCGCCCGCGCTTGCGGCGGCGGCAATCGCTCTGGCAATTTCGCTTGTGATCTCGACCCGGACCAAACCCCTTTCGGCGCATGGCGAACCGTCAAGCCGCAGCGCGCGGGAGTCCGACTCCGACAAGACGGCGAAATCGTATTACATCTTCTGCGTCGCCGCGCTTGGCGTGACGTCGGTGGTGCTGTTTTTTCGCGGTCGCGCGATTTCAGACGTTTTCGTAAACTGCCGGCTATGGCCGTTCGCCGTCTTCGCCCTGCTCGAACTGTCGGCTCTGGCGTGGACGCGTCTCGCCGCGACTTTGCGAGTCCCGCGTCTTGGAACCGCCGCTTTTCTCTCGCTGTGCTGCGCGCTTGCGTGGCGCGTGGGCGGGGATCCGGGGAACCCGCGCTCCGCCCGCGAATGCCTTGTTCCGACATGGGCGAAAAGTGCGTGGGGCGGATTCGAAAACCTGCCTGAGGCGCCGCTGCTTCGCCGCATTGCCGCTCTCGCCGGGAGCCGCCCTGGCGTAGTCGCCTGGGACAGACATCCAGGCAACGCCGCGCTTGGCTCCACGCGGGTTTTCGAGGCGCTGCCGTTCATCGTCCCCGGAACACGGACTCTGGATGGAGGACTCGTCAACGGAGCGCTTGGCGCGATCGCGGCGCGGACCGTTCAGTTCGAGATTTCCGACGAGCCGCGCGGGTGGCCTCTTCTTGTGCGGCCGCGTCCATTCGCGCCGGAATGCGGCCTGCGGGATCTGGAAGAGCTTGGGGTCCGAACCGTCATCGCCAGGTCCCCGCGTCTGCGCGCGGCCATCGATCGGGATCCCGACTGGGAGCGAATAGGCGCGGTGGAACCATGGTGCATTTACGGTTCGCGTCTGCGCGATCCCGGCATAGCGCGCGCGGTTGAAGGTCTCCCCGCCCCTCCAATCGGCCCCCGCGAAAACCCGCAGCGCGCCGTTGCCGCGTGGTGGAACTCGCGCCCGACAACAGGCCGCGCCCCGGCCACGGGGCGCTGGCTCCGCGACGCGGAACTCGATCCAGACACATGCGAAACGCGGTTCACAACCGATTCGCCAGGAAAGTGGCACGTGGTAACGCTTTCCGCCGGTCCGGACTGGATCGCGGAGGGCGTAGCCGAAGGCCCGATCCCGCTTGCCAGCGGACTCATCGCTGTCCGCCCCGACGAATCCGGCAGAGTTGTCATTCGCTCAGCCTCCGCCAGTTCGAAACGGACTGCGGACAAGACTAGTTCAAACTGACAAAACAATTCGGAACCACTGCGATTTGCGGTGGTTCCGAATTATTCATGCGTTAGCGGCGCCAGGCAGATGCGTTGGCGCCGGCCGCCGCGTCATTGCCTCCGCCTACTGCGGAATCTTCTCGAAGGACGCGTTCAGTTCCGCGTCGGTGGGAAGCTGGTCGGACATCTTGCGGTCGTTGTAGGTCGCGTAGGCCATGAGATCGAAGTAGCCGGTGCCGGTGAGGCCGAAGAAAATGTTCTCCTCGATCCCCTCCTTCTTGCAGCGCAGCGCCTCGTCGATGGCGGCGCGGATGGCGTGGCTCGATTCTGGGGCGGGCAGAGTTCCCTCGGTGCGGGCGAAGAACTCGGCCGCTTCGAAAACGGATGTCTGCTCGACCGCGACGGCCTCCATCATCCTGTCGTGGTAGAGCTGCGACAGAATTGAACTCATGCCGTGGAAACGCAGACCGCCAGCGTGGTTGGCGCTTGGAATGAAGTCCGCGCCGAGCGTGTACATCTTCGCCAGCGGGCAGATGCGCCCCGTGTCGCAGAAGTCGTAGGCGAACTTGCCCCGCGTAAAGCTCGGGCACGACGCCGGCTCCACGGCCACGATGCGGTAGTCGGCCTCTCCGCGCAGCTTTTCGCCCATGAACGGGGCGATAAGGCCGCCGAGATTCGATCCGCCGCCGGCGCAGCCGATGATCACGTCCGGCTTCACCCCGAGTTTTTTGAACGCGGTGTGCGCCTCAAGTCCAATTATCGACTGGTGAAGAAGAACCTGGTTGAGAACAGAGCCGAGGACATAGCGGTAGCCCTCGTGCGTGACAGCGTATTCCACCGCTTCGCTGATGGCGCATCCGAGCGACCCAGTGGTTCCGGGATGCTCCGCGAGAATCCGGCGGCCAACTTCCGTGGTATCCGATGGCGACGGCGTCACATCCGCGCCGTAGGTGCGCATCACCTCGCGCCGGAACGGCTTCTGCTCGTAGGAGCATTTCACCATGTAAACGCGGCAGTCAAGCCCGAAGTGGGCGCACGCCATCGACAGCGCGGTGCCCCACTGCCCCGCGCCGGTTTCCGTGGTCACGCCCTTCAGCCCCTGCTTTTTCGCATAGTAGGCCTGTGCGATCGACGAATTGAGCTTGTGCGAGCCGGACGTGTTGTTGCCCTCGAACTTGTAGTAGATGTGAGCGGGAGTTCCGAGGGCCTTTTCCAGAAAATAGGCGCGGATGAGCGGCGACGGGCGATACATCTTGTAGAAATCGACGATTTCGCCGGGAATGTCGAACCATTTGCGGTTGTCGTCGAGTTCCTGTGCCACAAGATCGTCGCAGAACACGTGGCCAAGCTGCTCGGCCGTGCATGGCTTGCGCGTCGCCGGATCCAGAAGCGGAGCGGGCTTCACCGGCATGTCCGCCCGAAGATTGAACCATGCCGTCGGAATTTCTTTTTCGGACAGGTAGGTCTTGTATGGAATTTCTGGCATTGACGGCCTCTCTTTTCTTTTTGTCTGTGTTGCTATTTTTGAGCGCGCAATCGCGCAACGGCCCCGGATGATACTACAAATAGAAACAAAGTCAACTGTTTTTCTCCAAGGGGTGTGACCAGCCTTTGTCAAAGCGCAAGGCCCCCAAACACACGGGCTTATCCAATTTATTATCCGGAGGCATCCGCCGCGCGACCAAGACACGATCGGCCCGTTTCTTCTCACGAAGAGACGCAGAGGGCAAATGTCCACGATCGCCAGCAATTGGCAGATGTTCACAAATGACAAAATGCCATTGGGAAGGATGTGTCGAGGCCACATCGCCTGGGAGCGCGGGCATCCTGCCCGCGGCACTAACTAGGAGTCAACTGTGTTCAAAACGCG